>JAZKDM010000142.1:0-3324 GCA_040387535.1 Pseudomonadota bacterium
GATAATTGTTTAGGTTCTACCCCTAGCTGAATCGCGCTTTGCGCTAAAAAGTGTTTGGTGAGATGTGGAATATCTTCACGGCGTTCGCGAAGTGGCGGCAAGCGTAAACGAATCACGTTTAAGCGATGAAATAAGTCTTCACGGAATAAACCCAGTTTAACGCGCTCTTCTAAATCTTGGTGGGTGGCGGCAATCACGCGCACATTCACTTTAAGTGGCTGATGGCCGCCTACACGGTAAAATTGGCCATCACTTAACACGCGCAATAGTCGTGTTTGCAAATCGGCTGGCATATCGCCAATTTCATCCAAAAACAATGTGCCGTTATCGGCTTGTTCAAAACGGCCACGTCTTGCAGCAGCGGCACCCGTAAACGCACCACGCTCATGCCCGAATAATTCAGACTCTAGTAAATCTTTTGGAATGGCCGCTGTATTAATAGCGATAAATGGTTTTTCAGCGCGCGGGCTGTGTTTGTGCAAGGCGCTGGCAACCAACTCTTTACCACTACCTGATTCGCCATTAATCAGCACCGTAGCATGTGAGCGGCTTAAACGGCCAATGGCACGAAACACTTCTTGCATGGCAGGTGCTTGGCCGATAATTTCAGGCGTTTCTTCTAGCACCACATTATCAACCGCTTGGCGCATACTTTCTTCAACCGCACGCTTAATCACGTCAATGGCTTGGTCTACATCAAACGGTTTGGCTAAGTATTCAAAAGCACCGCCTTGAAAAGCCGCTACTGCGCTTTCTAAATCCGAATAAGCGGTCATGATAATGACTGGAATATCAGGATAGCGTTGTTTGATTTCGGCTAAAAATTCTAAACCAGAACCGTTGGGCATGCGAATATCACTGACAACAACTTGCGGTTGCTCGCGATTCAGCGCGTTCAGCGCCTCAGCCACGGAAGAGAAGGTTTTAAACTCTAAATCAGTACGCGCCAGCGCTTTTTCAAACACCCAGCGAATCGATTTGTCATCATCCAAAATCCAAATTGGTTTCATATTGCTCTCATTAATGCATTAAATTAGTTGCGTTATTATTAGGGTTTATTCTTCATTATTGCTGAATAATCGCGTGCTTCATTACTGTTGTTTCAACAGGCAGCAAAATGGTAAAACAAGTGTTGCCTGGTTGGCTGCTACAGTCAATCATGCCATGGTGCTGTGTAACAAAGGTTTGTGCTAAAGCAAGGCCCAAGCCGCTGCCGCCTTCGCGCCCAGTCACCAATGGGTAAAAAATCTTATCGCGAATATCGATAGGAATACCTGGGCCATTATCAATAATTTGCAGTTTAATGGCAACGCGATAGCGTTTTTTGGCTAAGGTTACTTGGCGTTCTGCGCGCGTTCTTAAAATCACTTCGGCATTTGCTGTGCCGTTTGATTGCATGGCCTGTACAGCATTGCGCGCGATGTTAAGTACGGTTTGAATCAGCTTTTCGCGGTCGCCAATCAAATCGGGCAAGCTGGTATCGTAATCGCGCCGCACTTTGATATTATTGGGCGATTCGGCCAACAATAAGCTGCGTACACGTTCTAATACTTCATGGATATTAGTCGGCTCATATTTAGGCACACGGTGCGGTACCAATAATCTATCCATTAAGCTTTGCAGCCTATCCGCTTCCTTAATAATCACTTGCGTGTACTCGCGCAAGCTGGGGTTAGGCAATTCATGCTCCAATAATTGCGCCGCGCCGCGCAGGCCGCCTAATGGATTGCGAATTTCATGCGCTAAATTGCGCAATAATTCAGAATTGGCTTGCTGCTGAATCAGCATGCGCTCTTCGCGTGCAATACGTAATTGTTGGTCCATCTGTTGAAACTCAAGCAGCAAAGTCGCTTTACTCATTTCGACAGGCGTTACCGTGCAAGTAACCGCAAACGATTGTTGGCGCACCGTGGTAATAGCAAACTCATGCTCACGGTATGGGCTATCATTTTTAACAGCGTTATCAATCGCTAATTGTAAGATTTCGCAATTTAAAAACACTTCTGAAATATGACTGCCCGAAATTTGCGTAGCACTTAAAGCAAACAAAATTTCTGTGCTTGGATTGGCGTAAACAACTTGATTGGATTGGTTAAGCAACATCACTGCCGTTGCAAGATGCTCTAAACCTGAAAAACCTGAGGGAACGTTTTGGACCATGTCTTAGATACTACAGCAATAAAATAATTGCTTGTATATAAGCAAGAGGCAAGCCAGCTTTACAGTGTTGGCAGAAGATTAATTGTTTGCACCAATTTCTTTGTTTAACAAATCAATGTTGCGTTGATGCGCGTCAACATCGGCCTGTAAGGCGCCCATTTTTTCTTGAAATTTAGCTACGTTGCGGAAAGTTGAAGTGGTGCCATTGGCGTTTCTTTTTTGATAGACCTCAGGTTTAGATTCGCCTTCAAGATAGGCCTCTTTTGCCTTAGCCAGCGCTTGTTTTTCGGCCTCTAGCTCTGCTTGAAGAATCTCTTTACGTTTGTTATCACGCTGGTTTTGTGTGCCTGCATCTACCTTTGGAAAGCTGGCAGGCGTTGCAATTTTAGCTTGTGGCGCGCGGTTGGCGGCACGAGTAGACGCGCTATTGTCACCGCCAAAATTAGTATCAGCAGGCTCTAAATCTAATTTTTTCGCACCTTTAAGTTTAACGTTTGAATAGGTGACTCTGCCTTCAGAGTCGACATGCTTATAAATTTCGGCCTGCACTAAAGCAGGCAAAATAAGTGCAAAAAGTAGTGTGCTTAAAAGTGTTAATTGTTTATTCATAGCAATAGTTTAGATGAGACTGTTACAGTTAGCAACGAAGTATTTGTTAATATGGTTGACGCTTATTAGCTGAATCAAAATACAGAAAATTTATATGCATATGCACATATTTGCACAAAATAAAAAAGGACAGCTTGCGCTGCCCTTTTTTGGTGCGTATAACTAAAACTATTTTAAATAGCTATAGATTTAGCAGCTGTAGTACAAACCAAACTCAACTGGATGTGGAGTTTGACGTAACTTAGTCACTTCTTCCATTTTTAATGCAATGTAAGCATCAATCCAGTCTTCAGAGAATACACCACCACGTGTTAAGAACTCGCGGTCTTTATCTAAGTACTCAAGCGCTTGCTCTAATGAAGAACAAACAGTTGGGATTAATGCATCTTCTTCTGGTGGAAGATGGTACAAGTCTTTTGTTGCTGGCTCACCTGGGTGAATCTTGTTTTGTACGCCGTCTAAACCAGCCATTAGCAATGCTGAGAATGCCAAGTATGGGTTAGCGATTGGGTCTGGGAAACGTGCTTCAACACGACGTGCTTTTTCGCCATGTAC
>JAZKDM010000143.1:0-3438 GCA_040387535.1 Pseudomonadota bacterium
TCAATCACCAAAGGCATCAGGCGATCAAAACGTTGGCGGCTACTTTCGGGTAACTGCTGGTAGCGGCTACTGGTGCGTAGCATTTTTAAGCGTTGCAATGCTTCATTGGCATCGGCATAACCCGCATCTGATAATGCTTGCAGGGCAACACTGGGCTCAAGCGTTTGTTGCCATAGCGCTTGGTAAAGTATCGCTGACTCATCCGCCACTTGAGATGGATTCGCGCTAGGCGCTTCAGCATTAAAGGTGGCATCAAAATGCTGTTGTACGATTTGCCTATGCTCATTCAATTGCGCTAAAAAACTATCCCAATCGGCAAACTGCATAGCCTTGGCGATACGCGCACGCGTCACATCATTTTTGGGTAAATCCTGTGTTTGCTGATCGTCAACATACATCAGGCGGTGTTCTAGGTTTCTTAAAAAAACATAAGCTGCAGTTAGTTCGCTGACCGTTTTTTCAGGCAGTAAGCCCTTGTTTTGCAAAAGCTTTAATACTTGTAGAGTCGGTTTTATCTGTAAACTGGTATCCGTTCCGCCGCGTATCAACTGAAAAACCTGCGCAATAAATTCAATCTCGCGAATGCCACCACGACCTAGCTTAATATTGTCTTGTAGGCCCTTTTGCAGCACATCGCGCTGAATTTGCATTTTCAAATCGCGCAGGCTGGTTAAGGCGTTGTAATCCAGATATTTTCTAAATACAAAGGGCCTTAATAGCTTGGTCAGTTTGTCTTTTGGTCCCGCCACTACACGGCCTTTTATCCATGCGTAGCGTTCCCATTCACGGCCGTTGTTTTGGTAATACTCTTCCAGCGCATCACAATTAGGCACCAAAACGCCTTCAGAGCCAAATGGCCGTAAGCGCATATCCACCCTGAATACAAAGCCGTCTTCCGTTACATCATCCAGCGCCGGTATTACTTTTTTGCCCAGCTTATTAAAAAAATCTTGATTACTGATGACATTGGAAGCGTTTGAGGTATCGCCAACGGACTCAAAGCTAAAAATCAAATCCACATCAGATGAAACATTTAACTCAACACCGCCCAACTTGCCCATGCCCACCACTATCATCTGCTGCGGCAAGCCAGTATCGCTGCTAGGCTTGCCATATATGTCTTCTAACCAAGTTGAGTGAAAATTCACAGCGGTTTGAATGGTGATTTCGGCTAAGTCAGAAGTGGTTTGCATTACCTCATTTAAATCGCATAACCGATTCAAATCGCGGTAAATAATTCTGATTAAAACGCGCTGGCGCAGCTGCCTTAACGCTTTTTTTAGTGATAATTCATCACTTATATCTGCATCATTTAAAAAATGTTGCATGCTCTCAAGCGTATAAGTTTGCGCATGATTTTGTAGCAAATCTTCTAGTATTGAGGCATCTTTTGCCAGCAAACGCCCTGCATACAAACTGCAATAGACTAAGTGTTGTAATCCAGCCTCAAAACGAGTTGGCGCTTGGGTTTGCGATAAGTATTTATCCAGTGTTAGCATGTTATTTTTAAGGTAATATGACGTTTGACCATTTGTGTTACATCTTACCTTAATCATTATTATAAAAATTATTATGTCATTACGATTAATGACAAATTTGGGAGTTGCGTTGCATGGCTATTGAATCTGTTTTAACCGAAAACCGCGTATTTCATCCAAGTGAGGCGTTTAAAGCGCAAGCAAACGTTGCGGGCTTAGATGCATACAATGCGCTTTGTGCGGAAGCCGAAGCGGATTATGAAGGTTTTTGGGCAAAATTAGCGCGTGAATTATTGGTTTGGCATAAACCATTTACAAAGACCTTAAATGAATCAGAAGCGCCATTTTACAAATGGTTTGAAGACGGTGAATTGAACGTTTCAGTCAACTGTTTAGATAAACACCTAGCCACAATCCCCAACAAAACCGCGATTATTTTTGAAGCAGATAACGGAGATACAAAGACAGTTAGCTATAAAGAGCTTTATCACCAAGTGTGCCAGTTCGCCAATGGTTTAAAAACGTTAAATTTGCCTCTTGGCGCACGCGTTATTATTTACTTACCTATGGGTATTGAGGCTATCGTGGCGATGCAAGCTTGCGCGCGCTTAGGCTTAACGCATTCTGTGGTGTTTGGTGGCTTTTCGGCAAAAAGTTTGAATGAGCGCATGATTGATGCGGGTGCGGTTGCAATTATTACCTCGGACGGTCAGTATCGCGGCGGCAAAACATTGCCATTAAAAGCGGCTGTAGATGAAGGTATTGCCCAAGCCAAAAGTGAGCATGGCTGGGATGGCATTCAAAAAGTGATTGTGCTGAAAAAAACAGGCCAAGACGTCGCTTGGAACACGAGAGATATTTGGTGGACTGATTTAATCGCAGGCGAACCTGATACCTGTGAACCCGTAATGGTGAATGCGGAACATCCGCTATTTTTACTGTATACAAGCGGCTCTACAGGCAAGCCAAAAGGCGTACAGCATAGTTCAGCAGGTTATTTGCTACATGCCATGAACACCATGCGCTGGACCTTTGACGTAAAACCCAATGATGTATATTGGTGCACAGCCGATGTGGGTTGGATTACCGGCCACAGCTACGTGACTTATGGCCCATTGGCAATGGGTGCTACACAAGTGGTGTTTGAGGGTATTCCTACCTACCCTAATGCTGGTCGCTTTTGGCAGATGGTAGAAAAGCATAAAGTTTCTATTTTTTATACCGCACCAACGGCTATTCGCTCGCTGATTAAATCTAGCGAAACTGACCCAAAAACACACCCAAATCAATATGATTTAAGTAGCTTGCGTCTATTAGGCACGGTGGGCGAACCGATCAACCCAGAAGCATGGATGTGGTACTTTGAGCAAGTTGGCGGTGGCCGCTGCCCTATTGCAGACACCTTCTGGCAAACTGAAACAGGCGGTCATGTGATTACGCCATTACCAGGTGCTCATTCACTCACGCCGGGCTCCTGCACTATGCCCTTCCCAGGTATTGCCATTGATGTAGTCGATGAGACGGGCAAAGATTTACCTTGGGGCACAGGCGGTTTATTGGTCATCAAAAAGCCATGGCCATCCATGATACGCAATATTTACAACGACCCAGAGCGCTTTAAAACCAGCTACTATCCAGTAGATTTAGGTGGCAAATTGTACCTTGCAGGCGATGGCGCCGTGCGCGATGCCAACACTGGCAATTTCACCATTATGGGCCGCATTGATGACGTCCTAAACGTATCTGGTCATCGCTTGGGCACAATGGAGATTGAATCTGCATTAGTTTCAAATCATCTAGTCGCAGAAGCCGCTGTAGTCGGCAAACCGCACGATATTAAAGGCGAATCAATCGTTGCCTATGTAGTGCTAAAAGGCGCCAGACCAACTGGCGAAGAAGCCAAAAAAATTGTCGAAAATTTACGCAGCTGGGTAGGTAAAGAAATCGGCCCTATCGCTAA
>JAZKDM010000144.1:0-10228 GCA_040387535.1 Pseudomonadota bacterium
CTGCCCCAGTTTACGCCAATGCGTACGGATTTTTTATATTGAATCGCCGCCTCAATCATGGCTGCAAATTGCTCATCACGCTTGCTGCCCTTGCCTACATTGCCCGGATTGATACGGTACTTGGCTAAACTTTTGGCGCAATCTGGATAAGCGGCTAACAACTTGTGGCCGTTGTAGTGAAAATCGCCCACTAGCGGCACATTGCAACCCAGCGCATCTAAACCCGCACGGATATTGCCCACTTGCGCGGCCGCTTCGGGCGAGTTAACAGTGATGCGCACCACTTCACTGCCTGCCTGCCATAACTCAAACACTTGCTGAATAGTCGCTTGCGCATCAGCCGTATCGGTATTGGTCATGCTTTGAACAACCACCGAGGCAGAAGCAACACCTTGCAGGCCACCACCAACAGGCACATGGCCTATCATTACTTGTAAACACGGACGCCGCATACTCAAATTACTCAAATTGGTTCAACTCAAGCTTATCCACTTTAACGCGCGCCACATTACTACGGGTGTGCGGCCCCAAGTTTAAAGGCTTATTATTCAAACTCACCGCTACACCGCTTGCATTGCCAACCACCACATTAATCGGTGGCTTAGCGTTAAAGCTTTCTCGGCTGCCTGCAAAAATTGTTTTGTTGTATATTTCTTTGCCGTTTGCATCAACAATACTGATCCATGTTTCCTGATTTGCATTAAATTCTAATTTCGCCAAGCCTGCATTTGGTTCAAACGGGTTTGCTTCAACTGGCTTAGTTTCAACTGATTTGATGTCAGATGATGTGGCATTAACACTCACGGCAGCTGGTGCTGAAGGATTTACCTCTGAAGTAGGTGCAGGGTTAACAGTAGTTGCATCTGGCGCCACATCGGTTGCCTCAGGAGCAGGCAATGTTAAATCAATTGATTGCTCTAGCCGCTCAGCAGCTGGTAAGGCTGGTTGTGGTAAAGGCTCTATAGTTTCTGCCGATTCAGTTGGTTGTGTGGGGCTTGGCTTTTGAATAAAACTTTGATAAAAAAACCATGCGCCAATTGCCAGCAATAGTAATAAAACAGCGCCAACATAACGCGTTTTATTTGGTTTTTTATAACTATCCACTTTCATGGTTGAGCTTGGCTTTAACATAAAAGCAAGTGGCTCTTTGCTTGGCTCAAGCACTTTATACGCATCCAACAAAGGCTCAGCCTCAATCTTTAGCAACTTAGCATAGTTACGAATAAAGCCTCTTACAATAGTGGCCTCTGGCAGCGATGCAAATTGGTCGGCTTCAATTGATTCAATTTGGCGACTACTAATTTTTAATTTGCCAGCCACATCTTGCACCGACAAGCCTTGTTTTTCGCGCTCAATTCTTAATGCACCGCCACAACGAGAGCGAGAATAACTGCTGTAATCTGTTGCTGTTGCAGCAGACGATGGTTGGTTTTCGCTCATAGGGGCCTGATTGTTATCGTTATTTTCAGTTTTATCTGCGTCTGGTTTCGCTTCAGCAGTATTGCTTGATTTACGTGCCATATTACCCTTAACTTCGCTCAATAATTATTGACCACTTAATAATAAACGTGTTTGTTCAGAATCTGGATATTGCTGACGCAATTGTAAAGCGTAACTGGCTTCGTTATCTCGGCCACCCAGCAAGCGCTCAATTCTTATGGCTAGCCACAATGATTCTGGTGTTGGTGATGCGATGATTACATTTTGCAAGGTAGATTTTGCCGTTTTTACTTCGCCACGCTTAAACTGAATTTCGGCTAATTGATAAGCCGCAGAATAAGTTAAGGGCTGTAACTGCAGTGCTTTATTCAAATAAATTTCTGCGCTTTTAGTATCATTTTTGCGAGCAGAGCAAATACCAGCATTGGCGTATGCTAAATTAGGCGTTGGGTAAAGCGGATTTTTTACGGCGGCTAAAAAATGGGGAATGGATTCATCGTAGCGCTTTCTCGCGCACAAAAAACTACCATAATTATTGTGTGCTTCAGAGCTATTAGGCTGCACCTGAATCGCTTTCAAAAAGTTTGCATCCGCTTTCGCATCCTCACCCAAAGCCGCATAAACTAAGCCAAGCCCGTTATAGGCAGGTGAATAGGTGGGGTCGATTTTAGTGGCTTCTGTAAACTCAGTTAAGGCAATTTCATATTTATTTTGCTGAAAATAGGCGGCAGCTAAATCGCTGTGGGCACGTGCGCGCTCTTTTAGTGCTGATTCACGATAATTACCGCTACTATTGTTTTGTGTGGTTGTCATGCAGGCGGCAAGCACCATAGTTGCTAATGCGATCACCAGCACTTTTATCAAACTAACTATCATTCAACTGCCTCTATTGGAATACCTTTAAGCGTACGCTTTGTCTTATCAAGCACTTTACCAGCCAATTGACCACAAGCGGCATCTATATCATCACCGCGTGTTTTACGCACAGTCACCACATAGCCTGCCTGCATTAAAATATCACGGAACACGCGAATATGGCTAGGTTTAGATGTTTCGTATCCACTATTAGGGAATGGATTAAAAGGTATCAAGTTCAGCTTACAGGGCACGTTCTTAATCACATCAAGCAATTGATGCGCATGCTCAACCGTATCATTCACGCCATCTAGCATCACATATTCAAAGGTGACAAAGTCGCGCGGTGCTTTTTCTAAATAACGGTTACAAGCCGCCATTAACTCTTTAATTGGGTATTTTTTATTGATAGGCACTATCACATCGCGCAGCGCATCATTTGGCGCATGCAGCGATACAGCCAATGCCACTGGGCAATCTTCTTTTAGCCTATCCATCGCAGGCACAATGCCACTCGTTGAAAGCGTCACGCGGCGGCGGCTTAAGCCATAGGCGCTGTCATCCAGCATAATTTGCATCGCGGTTACCACATTATCGTAATTAGTGAGGGGCTCACCCATGCCCATCATGACTACGTTAGAGATGATGCGGTCATTAGCAGTCAATAAATCATAGCCTGATTCGCTGCGTAATGATTTATTGGCAATGGCCAGCTGGCCAATAATTTCTGACACACTTAAATTGCGGTTAAAACCCTGCGCGCCTGTACTGCAAAACGTACAAGCCAGCGCACAACCCACTTGGCTAGAGATACACAAAGTGCCTCTATCATCTTCTGGAATAAATACGGTTTCGATACTATTGGCTACGCCATTTTTGTCATCAGTACCGATTAGCCATTTACGCGTGCCATCGTTAGACACTTGCTCCAACTGCACATTAGGCAAAGTAATTTCAGTATCAACAGCCAATTTTTCACGCAAGTTTTTGGCGATATCCGTCATCTGCGTAAAATCATGCACACCAAAATGATGCATCCAGCGCATCAATTGTTTGGCGCGAAAAGGCTTCTCACCGATACTGGCAAAGTATTCGGCGAGTTGCGGTTGATTAAAATTTAATAAGTTAATCAATGATCACTTTTCTCTCAATATTTAATTAACTAAGCTAGGCAAGGCGCAAGTTAAAAATATCGACGAAGCATACATGAAATATGTGAGGAGAGATTTTTAACTTGCAACGCTGCATAGCGACGTTAATTTTAGCCGAAGAAGTATTTAATTTCGATGGCAGCATTCTCTGCTGAATCTGAACCATGCACAGCATTAGCATCAATGCTTTCAGCAAAATCAGCACGAATAGTACCAGCAGCGGCTTCTTTAGGGTTTGTTGCACCCATTAGATCGCGGTGTTTCAATACAGCGTTTTCGCCTTCTAAGGCTTGAATCATCACTGGGCCAGAAATCATGAATTTAACTAAATCGTTAAAAAATGGACGTGCTGCGTGCACAGCGTAAAAGCCTTCAGCTTCTGCTTTGCTTAGATGTGTCATTTTTGCTGCAACGATTTTTAAACCAGCGTTTTCAAAACGGGTATAGATTTGACCAATCACGTTTTTTGCTACTGCGTCTGGTTTGATAATGCTAAGGGTGCGTTCTACTGCCATGTGAAACTCCAATAATTAAAAATGTTTTCCAAAAATAAATAATTAAAATAACTACTTAGAAAGGTGCGAATTCTAGCATTTTTGATGCATTTGATAAACCACAAAAAATAATGCCACTCAGCAAATATTACAAAGCAGGCGTTTTAACACTTCGTCAATTCCTACACGGCAATCCGCATTAATCCTATACCTGAAATAAATGCGCTTTATTAGTATTTGGCTTATGGTTCAGTATCAAACTAAAACTGAGCTCAAGCTTACATCTAGGAGAAAGATATGAATACTTTTAATACACACAATATGAGTCCAATTTTTTCATTAAAAACTATGCTGTTAGTGATGGCAAGTTGCTTTGCATTAAGCAGCCCAGCTTTTGCTGATGAGGAATTTTACGGCACAATTGAAAGCCGTCCAGCCGAAAATCCTGGCATTTGGGTGGTAAGTGGCCAACAAGTAGAAGTGACTGATAAAACAGAAATCGATAATGATCACGGCCCCTTGGTTGTAGGTTCATGTGTTGAGGTTGAGCATAAAAAAGGCGTAGTGAAAGAGATTGAATCTGCAAAACCAGCTAAATGCGGTAAGAAATAGTGCGGTAAAAATAATCATTTAAAATTTGATTATCTGAATTTTGGGCAATAAAAAAAAGGGGTATTTACCCCTTTTTTATTGCCTTAATTTACTTTAATTTATTTGGCAAATTAGTTTTCAAGCATTATCTTTACTTAAATCAAAAATATGCACCGACAGCGAAATTTCACGTAAAAAGCAGCCTAGTCCAATAATTAAGCTAGTCATGGCCACGATAAATAAGGTGGACACAATGCGCGATGGATTGATATTGACTACAGCGCCCACAAATAATGCGCCAATAACCAGCGAAACAAATAATGCGGATGCGGTGCACAAGGTAATGGCCCAATGCACCCAAGTTGCACGTACTGACAATATAGAAAGCTCACGCGATTTTTTAACAGGCAAAGTGGCATCCGTTTCCGTTAACACTCTAAAGCGATCAACCAAGCGGCCTAGCCTGCCTGTGAGCACGCTTAAAATAGCACCAATACCTGTTAACAAAAAAACAGGCGCAACGGCAAGCTGAATCACATGTGCAACGTTGGTTAAATTTTCGGCAATAATCTGCATACTGGCTTTTCTGAAATGGATTAAATCCATTCTAACGCCATCAGACAAAAGTGAAAAGCTAGAAAATCAGGGGCGCTAGCGACAGTACTAAACGCCCCCGTTATTGAACGGACGCTTTAAGGCTATATTGCTTTTGCAAATCTTTCATCATCGCGCTGTATTGGCCACTGGCCTTAAGCTGCTCAAAACCCGATTCGAATGCTTCCATTAATCGCTTGCCATCTGGATGTTTTTTTGAAAATGCCAAATAAAAAGCATCATCACTCAAATGGCCAACAATTTTAATTTTGCCTCTAAGTGCAGGGTCTTTGTTAATCGTCAGTGTTCCTGGCGTGGTATTAATTAAGGCGTATTGTATCCTGCCAGCGGCTAGCATATTGAGCTGATGCTGATCCGAATTAGCGCCAAAAGCTTTGATTTTTTTGTTTTGTAAAATCTCTGGTGAATAAGTATAGCCAATGGTGTAGGCAACAGTTTTACCTTCCATATCTTTAATTTTCACATCGTTGAGCGTTGAGTTAGCAGAGGCAAATACCGATACACCTTCTACAAACAAAGGCGGCGAGTGCCAGTAATATTGATTTCTGTTTTCGCTGGTAATGGTGGAATTGAAGCATCCAACATTTTTCCCAATCAGCGTGTAATACATGCATCTAGCAAAAGGAAGCGTTACATATTTCACGTCTATGCCCTTAATTTTAAAAGCTTTAGTCACTAAATCTGGGGTAAAACCTTGCGGCCCAGATTTATCTGCTTTTATTGAAGAGTATGGTGGCCAGTCGTCTTCCGCTGCAAGTGTGATTGTTTCTGCATGTGCTGGCAATACAATCATTATGCAAAAAATAGCACAGCAAATACGTTTCATGCTCTTAACTCCTTAATCAATAAAGCTAGCTTTGTTTGGTTTGATGCATGGCGCAGGCGGCAATGGGCAAATACAATTTAAAATGCACGCCCTGCCCTAATGACGAAATAAACTCTAAACGCCCCAATAGCTTTCGCGTCACTAAGTTATAAACAATATTTAAACCCAAGCCAGAGCCGCCTTGCCCGCGCTTTGTGGTGAAAAACGGCTCAAAAACACGCTGATGCAATGACTCTGGCACACCTGCACCATTGTCTCTATATTCAACAATCACCAACTCTTCATGCGGGTAAACGATGATGTGGATTTGCGGGTGCGCTGTCTGCTCAAATGCATGCTTTACGCTATTCACAATTAAATTGGATAAAACTTGCGTGAGCACACCAGGCAAACTATTCATGGTTAAATGGCTAGGGCACGCTAATGTTGGGGTCACGGGTATTTTTTTGGTTTCTGGCACTAAGCTTTCCAACAAGGCGTGAATAACTTCTGAGACATTAAATTCGCAACAATTTTCAGACAGCTGATCCACCGCGGTCATTTTAAAATCTTTAATCAATTTAGTTGCCCGATTAAGATTACTTGATAGCATTAACTGGCTATCTTGCGCGGTATGAATAAGCTTTTGCAAACCTTCAGCTGTCATGGTTTCATTGCTAAACTGGGTTTGCATATCCGTTAAGGTTTCTTCTAGTATAGAAGCAGCGGTAACAGCAACCCCTAAGGGCGTATTGACCTCATGCGCAACACCTGCCACCAAGCCGCCTAATGCTGCTAGTTTTTCTGATTCAATTAATTGGCCCTGCGCCGCTTGTAGCTGATTAAGACTTTCTGTCAGTGCTTGGGTGCGTTCTGATACCGTAGTTTCAAGGCCTTCAGAATACTGCTTTAACTTTTCCTCAGTCGCTCTTACTTGCGCTAGGCTGGTTGCAATCGCCTCTAGATGATTATTTGTAAACCTTGTTAGCAAGCCAATTTCATCTTTATCATGGCCTTTTGGTTCTACTAGTCGGGTTTTTTCTGGGGCATCCACATCAACTTGCTTAATCGATTTAATCACACTAATCAGCGGACGCTTTACCAATACATAAAACACAATTAAGAAAATAGCCGTCAAAGCCAAGGCATAAAGCAGCGTGCTGGCTAAGGTAATCCAAGCCCTATCAAGAAAAAGCCGCCCATAGTAATAGGTATCTACAGTGATTTCTAACGTACCAACACTTTCATGGTAATCAGGAAATTGCCAAATTAAATCCGAATTTTTGGTGATGGTTTGGCCAAACAATAGATCGTTTAATCGGCGATTATGCGGCGTGCTAATTGCCTTGCTTTGTGCCGCAAAGACAGCACCTTCAGCAAGAATCAGTTTGCATGAGGTAACGGCAGGATGCTTTAAAATACCGCGTAACAATTGGTTAGCGGTTGCTTTGTCCAAGTTAAAAACAATCGAAGTAGCGGGAAACTTAACAATGCTAGAAAGGCTTGCCATATCTTCAGCCGGCAGTTTCTTTTGACTGGAAAAATCAATAAAAATCTGCAATGCACTGATGGAAAATCCAATTAAAAGCGCGGTGAGAACCACAGCATTTACTAGCTTAAAGGAAAGGCTACGGGTTGGTCTAACTAGCATTTTGTGCATCATGCTTACTCACCTAGCCTTAATATAGTTTTGGGTAGATTAAATGCTTAATCTACTTTAATGTTCGTGATAAGTATCGGGATGGCGTCGGCATATCTCAACAAACTCATCATAATGCGCCAAAAATAAATCCACTAAACTAGGGTCAAATTGTTTGCCCCGCTCGGCATTAATAAAATCAATGACTTCATTTGAATCCCATGCCGATTTGTAGCAACGTTTAGAACTAAGCGCATCAAATACATCTGCCAGCGTAGTGATTCGGCCAGCAATCGGTATTTCTTCTTCTTTTAGCTGATTTGGATAACCGCTGCCATCCCAACGTTCGTGATGCGTACCAGCAATTTGTGTGGCAATTGCCATTAGCTCACTTTTAGATCGCTTTAAAATAGCAACGCCATAATCCACATGCTTTTTCATCACCTCCCACTCAGCCGCGTTAAGCTTATCTGGCTTATGCAAAATAGCATCAGGGATACCAATTTTTCCAATATCATGCAGTGGCGATGCAATCCTAATCAGCATAGATTCATAGTCAGAAAGCCCCTTTAACTGAGCCAAACGCTCACTCACCAGCGATACCCGCAATATATGCGCGCCTGTTTCGTTGCTGCGCGTTTCTACAATATTGGTTAGTGTAAATACCAGCTCTTTAGAGGATTCTTGCAAATCATCTTGCAGACTAATATTGCCAAAAGTCACCGCAAGATTTTGAACATATATTTCAAGCAACTGCTTATCTAAATCGGTTAAAGCGGCGCGATGCGAAATGTAAACCAGCTCACTACCGCCCGCTGGTGTTGGGCAATAAAAAACATAAGCATCTCGGTAGTGCTTTGAATTTTTAAGTTGCAACACCTCTTCAAATCGCTGCGCAATTTTGGGAGGCAAGCTCTCAAAAGAGCCTTCTTTTTCAAATCGAGTAGATTCAGCCGTTGTGGTTAAGATTCTAGCGTTTTGGTTACTTCTGTTTTTACCGGGCACATCAATGCAGTAAATTTCAGAATCCTCAAAATGCTGCAATAAAATCATTTGCTCTAGCGCCGCCACAGAAAAATGACTAAAGCTAACGCTATCTTGCACCTTGGCACATGATTCAATCACGCTTTGCAGGCCATCACGATGCGCTTGAATAAACGCAATATCGCGATAGGATCGAAGCATAGAATAAATCAGTGTATGTAATTTTTGCTTGGTGAGATCGGTCTTTTCGCGGTAATCATCAATATCGTATTCTCTAATTACACGATCTTCAGGTGCTTGCCCAGCTTGCCCAGTGCGCAACACCAGCCGCACTTTATGATTGCCTTTTTCTACCCGTAAATGCTTGACTAATTCAAGCCCAGCATGCTCGGTTTCCATTACAACATCCACCAATGCTAACGAAATATCTTCGCGCTGCTCAAACAAGGCTTTAGCTTCTTTGGCAGAATACGCCGAGATAATTTGAATGTCGCGATTTTCAAATTGAAAATCCCTGAGCGCCAATTTAGTTACCGCATGCACTTCCGGATCATCGTCCACAACCAGCACACACCACACTAGATTGTCTGTTGGCTCCGAAATTGCCACTTCATTTTTAGGTTCTTTTTTGAGAAAGTCTATCATCGCATCATGTCTTTATTTTTAAGTTATTGTTAGCTACTTTGCTGATTAGACTAGTTTGAAGTGATACTTTTAATACAACCGTCCAATTACTGGTTTTATATACCCTCTAATCAGAGGCTGTCAACTATAAAATATTTACCCTTTCATGAGATAAAGGGTAAATTTGCACACCCACAGTTAAACTTAATAGATTCATATAATTAGCGGCTTATCAAGCGCACTAATATTTTACTCTGTCATTGATAATGCATAAACTGGGCAAACAAAGTTCGGTTAAGCCAATCACTCTATGGCAAAATAACACGCATGCAAACTAACCAAACAAAACCTTTGCTTAACGTCACTTGCCCTGCATGCGGTTTGCTGTGCGATGACTTAGTGTTAGATGCCGATACAGTCGATTTTATTTCGCCTAACACTTGCGCTAAAAGTCTTACTTTTTTTTCGCAAAAATCAAACCAAACCAGCCCACAAATTGCTGGTAAAGCCGCCAGTTTGCAACAAGCAGTTACGCACGCGGCTAGTTTGTTAAGGGCTAGCAATAGTCCTCTATTTGCAGGATTAAGTACCGACGTGCAAGGCTTTAGAGCCATTTATAATCTAGCGAAAAAAACTAATGGCAGCTTGCAACACATGAATAGCGCAAGCACAGCGCGCAATATGGCCGTATTGCAAAGCACTGGCTGGCAAACCACCACCTTAACTGAAGTAAAAAACCGTGCCGATGTGATTGTGTGTATTGGCACCGATGTTGTGTCGCACAATGCACGATTTTTTGAGCGTTTCGTTTGGCTGAATACTGACAAATCAGACGCTATGTTTACAGACGCGCATGCGCGTCAAATTATTTATATTGGTGAGCATTTAAATACCAACGCTGGCATCGCGCCTGATGGTAGGCAGCCAACCTCCATTAATTGTAGCAACGCTGATTTACCTGAAATATTGGCTGTTTTGCGCGCATTAATCGCTGGAAAAACACTTAAAACACAAACAATCGCAGGCATTG
>JAZKDM010000145.1:0-14013 GCA_040387535.1 Pseudomonadota bacterium
AAGATCGAACCGGGGCAGAACCCTGCAACGCGCACCTTTCAAGCTTTACGGATTTTCGTCAATTCGGAGCTTGAGGAGTTATCGCTAATTTTACCCAAGTGCCTGAATTTGTTGGCAGAAGGTGGCCGGTTGGTGGTGATTAGCTTTCATTCGTTAGAAGACAGAATTGTGAAGCAATTTATTCAAGGTGAACAAAACCGAGATGATTTGCCTGCGCGTTTTCCAGTGAAAGCGATTGATTTGCCGCAGCCACGATTAAAAGCTGTGGGCAAGGCGATTAAGCCAACTGCGCTTGAAATAAAACAAAACCCGCGTAGCCGAAGTGCCGTGATGCGGGTGGCAGAAAGAACGGCGATTGCTTAGAAACAAACATGACGCGCATCAATTTTATTTTATTTTTTGTACTAATTGCCGTGAGCTTAGGGGTGATTACGTCACAACATAAAGCGCGCAAATTGTATTTTGAGCTAGAGCAACAGCAAGATTTAACGCGCAAATTTGACACTGAATATGGCCAATTGCAGTTAGAGCAAAGCACTTGGGCTATGCATTCACGCGTTGAAGAATTGGCTGCAAAGAAATTAAAAATGCAGGTGCCCGATGCAACGCGCATTCAGGTGATTGCAAAAGAAGAAGTCACAGTTGAATTAATTCGGTGACGATTAAAAAGAGAAAATGGCTTATAACTCCGTACAACATCATATAGTAAAGCTGCCAGCTTGGCGGCGTAGGCTATTGTTGATTGGCATTCTGCTAGGGTTTGCTGGCTTGTTTGCGCGCGGCATTTATCTGCAAAGTTTGCACAAAGAGTTTTTGCAACAAAAAGGCGATGCACGTTATAGCCGCACCCTTACTTTACAAGCGCATCGCGGCAAAATAACCGATAGAAATGGCGAGTTGTTGGCCATCAGCAGCCCAGTGGAATCGGTTTGGGCAAGCCCACCCGATGTGAAAATTAATAAAACGCAAAAACAAGCGCTTGGTAAGTTGTTGGGAATAAAAAATAAAGATGTGGATAAAAAGTTCGCCAATTTACAGCGCGAATTTGTGTATTTAAAGCGCCGCGTTTCACCAAACTTAGCCGCACAGGTGATGAGTTTAAATATCCCTGGTGTGTTCTTACAGCGCGAATACAAGCGCTTTTATCCAGCGGGCGATGTAACGGCGCATGTGGTAGGTTTTACCGATATTAATGATGTGGGCCAAGAGGGTTTTGAGTTGGCGCAAAACAGCCATTTATCTGGCAAAGCAGGCAGCCGCAAGGTGATTAAAGACAGGCAAGGCCGTATTGTTGAAGATTTAGAAGACGTTAAAGTGCCGCAAGATGGCAAAGATTTGGTATTAAGTATTGATAGACGCATTCAGTATTTAGCGTTTAGGGAGTTATCAAAAGCCGTTGAGCATCACAAAGCGAAGGCGGGCGCGGCTGTGGTGCTAGACGCCAAAACGGGCGAAGTGTTAGCAATGGTCAATTTGCCTACTTATAACCCCAATAATCCTGTGAATATTGTGGGCAAAACGCGTAATCGAGTGATTACCGATGTATTTGAACCAGGCTCTACCTTAAAACCAATGACGGCGGCGGCGGCAATGGAATTTGGCGATTTTAAGCCAGATACCAAAATTCAAACCGCGCCAGGTTACATGACCATTGGTACCGCCACCATACATGATGCGCATCCGCATGGCGTACTAACTGTGTCTGAGGTCATTCAAAAATCCTCAAACGTGGGCTCTGCCAAAATGGCGTTGAGTCTAAAACGTGAGGAGATGTGGAGTACCTTTAACCAATTCGGGTTTGGTTCGCGTGCCAATATTGGCTTCCCTGGCGAGGCCTCTGGCCGCTTAAGACCTTATAAAAGCTGGCGCCCTATTGAGCAGGCGACCATGTCTTATGGGCATGGTATTAGTTTGACATTATTGCAATTAGCACGCGCTTACACCGTGTTTGCCAATGAAGGCGAGCTTAAAAATATTTCGCTGCTTAAGTTGAATGAATCCACCGTGGGGCATCAGGTGTTTTCGGCGCGAGTAGCCAACGATATGAAAGCCATGTTAGAGCTGGCTGTTTTACCAGGTGGCACAGCATTGAGAGCGCAAGTGGCGGGTTATCGCGTTGGCGGCAAAACGGGTACTGCGCACAAGTTGGGCAAAGCTGGTTACGAAAAAGACAAATATGTGGGTTCTTTTGTTGGCATGGCGCCTGCATCTAACCCGCGTTTAATTATGGCGGTGATGATTGATGAGCCGACCAATGGTGAATATTACGGTGGCACCGTGGCAGCGCCTGTATTTAGCGCGGTGATGGCAGATGCCTTGCGTATGCTGGCTGTGCCGCAAGATGCGCCTAATAACAATGTGGTGATTCCGACCAACGATGATGATGCTAAGGAAGTGATATGACCGAAGCTATTCAAAGTTATCGCATTAAAACACCCATCAAAAATATCACGGCCGATAGCCGCAAAGTGGCGCAGGGAAGTTTGTTTTTAGCTTACCCAGGAGAAAAAATTGATGGCCGCCATTTTATTGCCGATGCGATTAAAAATGGCGCTAGCGCCGTACTTTGGGATTCGGCAGATTTTAGTTGGAACGCGGAATGGGCTATTGAAAATATAGGCATTAAAAACTTGCGCTTGCAGGCAGGCAATATTGCGGCGCAATACTTCAAAAAACCATCTTCAAGCTTGTGGACTATAGGTGTTACGGGCACTAATGGCAAAACATCCATCACACAATGGCTTAGCCAATGCTTTAACTATTTAAACCGCAAAACGGCTGTTATTGGCACATTGGGCAACGGCTTTGCTGAGCAATTATCAGAAACCAGCAACACCACGCCAGATGCAATTTTGTTGCAGTGGATGTTGGCTGATTACCTAAAGCAAGGTGCAGAAGTGGTGGCATTAGAAGTGTCATCGCACGGCCTGCACCAAGGTCGCGTTAATGGCGTTGAGTTTGATGTTGCGGTTTTGAGCAATTTATCGCGCGACCATTTGGATTATCACAGCACTTTAGAAGAATATGCCGCCGCCAAGCGCAGTTTGTTTGACAGCATTGGTTTAAAAATATCGATACTGAATTGTGACGACGAGTTTGGGCAGCAAATTGAAGAGGATTTAAAACACGCAGGCGCGCCAGTGGTGACTTATGGCATTGAGCATGGCGATGTGCGTGCCACAAAATTGCATTTTGAAGATACCTATTTTAGTTTTGTGGCTGTAACGCCACAAGGTAAAGCCGAAGTGCGCGCTAATTTAATCGGCCGCTTTAATGTATACAACGTATTGGCTGTGTTGGCTACTTTACTGGCATCGAATGTGAGTTTGCAAGATGCTGTGCAGGCCATTTCGCATATTCAATCCGCGCCTGGCCGCATGCAGCAACTGGGTGGTGGCAAATTGCCAATGGTAGTGGTGGATTATGCGCACACACCAGATGCGTTGGAAAAAGTGTTAAACACGCTAAAAGCACAAAAAAAAGAAGGCGCAAAATTGATTTGCGTGTTTGGTTGCGGTGGTAATCGCGATGCGGGTAAGCGCGAGTTAATGGGCAAAATAGCCAGTGATTTGGCCGATGCAGTAGTGGTGACTTCGGATAATCCAAGACATGAAAACAAACGCAAAATCATTAACGAAATTTTGCAAGGCATGCAAGGTAATTACTTGATTGAGCAAGATCGCGCAAAAGCTATCTCTGTTGGTATTTTTGCGGCCAAAGCTGGGGATATTGTCCTGATTGCTGGTAAGGGCCATGAGCAATATCAAGAAATTAAAGACAAAAAATATCACTTTAGCGACTTAGAGCAAGCGCAAAAAGTGCTAAAAAAATATGAAGAGACGCTGACATGATGCAGCTATCGATTATTGCAAAAGCCGTAAACGGCCAATTGTTAGGTACTGATTGCGAAGTGCTAAGCGTTGGCACTGATAGCCGCGCGATTGTTAGCAATCAATTATTCGTAGCGATTAAAGGCGAAAATTTTGATGGCAATCAATTTGCCGAAACAGCCATTCAGCAAGGCGCGGCGGCGGTATTGGTATCAGATGCACAAACAAAAGCAAGACCTGCCATTGTGGTGGATGACACAAAATTAGCATTAGGGCAGTTGGCAAAGTATTGGCGCAATCAATTTGATAGCCCAGTGATTGCGATTACCGGCAGCAATGGCAAAACCACCACCAAAGAAATGTTAAGCGCTATTTTGGTTGCGGCCACAAAAGATGCCGCAAGCGTTCATGCCACAGCTGGCAATTTGAATAATGACATTGGCATGCCCCTTACCTTATTAAAACTGCGCAAAGAACACACCTATGCCGTGATTGAAATGGGCATGAATCATTTGGGTGAAATTGATTATTTAAGCCGTATTGCACAGCCAAATGTAGCACTGATAAATAACGCGGGCACGGCGCATATTGGCGAATTAGGCTCACGCGAAAATATTGCCAAAGCTAAAGGTGAAATTTTCAATGGTTTAGATGCCAATGGCGTTGCGGTTATTAATGCCGATGATGCTTTTTGTGCTTATTGGCAATCGCTAAATGTGGGTAAAAAAATCATCACATTTAGTTTGAATAAAGCGGCTGACGTAACAGCCAGCTATGAGGAACTAGATGGTTTAAGTCATATGCAACTCACCACGCCTACAGGTTCAATTGCCCTCAAATTGAATGTCTTGGGTAAACACAATATTGCTAATGCGCTTGCCGCTAGTGCGGCGGCGGTTGCCTTGGGCGTGAGCAACCAAGATATTGCAAATGGTTTGCAAAACATGCAAGCCGTGCATAGCCGCTTGCAGCGCAAGGCTGGCTTAAACGGCGCGCTTTTAATTGATGACACCTACAACGCTAATCCTGACTCCATGAAAGCGGCTATTGATGTGCTGGCGGCGATGGATGGTACACGCATTTTTGTGATGGGTGATATGGGTGAGTTGGGCGCAGATGCCCCAGCAATGCATGCCGAAATTGGCGCCTATGCCAAACAAAAAGGCATAGAAAATTTATTGGCGTTTGGCGCTTTAAGTGCAAATACGGTAGTGGCGTTTGGTAAAGCTGCCCAGCACTTTTCAGATTTAAACGATTTAATCAGCAACGTAAAAAACTTAATGCAAAAAAATGTAACGGTTTTGGTTAAAGGCTCACGTTTTATGAAAATGGAACGGGTGGTAGCGCCATTAACGCAGCAAAACCCAGAGAAAAGTTTAATGGAGGATGCCCAATGTTATTAGAACTTGCTAGGTATTTAGCGCACGATATCCGCGGTTTTAATGTATTTAACTACATTACCTTGCGCGCTGTGTTGGCAACATTAACGGCGTTGCTGATCTCATTTATGGTTGGGCCAACCATGATACGCAAGCTGACGCAATATAAAGTAGGCCAAGCCGTGCGCGATGATGGCCCACAAACGCATTTGGTAAAAGCGGGCACGCCTACCATGGGCGGCGCATTGATATTAGTGGCTATCGGCATTTCCACAATTTTGTGGGGCGATTTGCACAATAAATATATTTGGGTGGTGTTGATCACCACGCTGGGTTTTGGCGCCATTGGCTGGGTAGATGATTACCGCAAAGTGGTGCATAAAAACCCAAAAGGCTTATCCGCAAAAGCTAAATATTTTTGGCAAAGTGTCATTGGGCTAGGCGTGGCGATATTTTTGTATCAAACATCTAGCAGCCCTGCTGAAACCACATTAATTGTGCCGTTTTTCAAAACTCTGGTGCTGCCATTGGGTGCTGTGGGTTTTATTTTGCTGACCTATTTAGTGATTGTGGGTAGTAGTAATGCGGTGAATCTGACAGACGGCCTAGACGGCTTAGCCATTTTGCCAACCGTCATGGTAGGTAGCGCGCTGGCTATTTTTGCTTACGTGGCGGGGCACTTATATTTCTCAAAATACTTAGGTATTCCTTATGTGGCAGGTGCTGGCGAGCTAATGGTATTTTGCGCCGCCATGGCTGGTGCTGGCTTAGGCTTCTTATGGTTTAACGCCTACCCAGCCGAAGTGTTTATGGGTGACGTTGGCGCACTGGCTTTGGGCGCTGCCCTTGGCGTAGTTGCGGTGATTGTGCGTCAGGAGATTGTGCTGTTTATTATGGGTGGCGTCTTTGTGGTGGAGACGTTTTCAGTGGCACTACAAGTCATGTATTTCAAATACACCAAATTTAAAACAGGTGTGGGTCAGCGCATCTTTTTAATGGCGCCACTGCATCATCATTACGAACAAAAAGGCTGGAAAGAAACGCAAGTGGTGGTGCGCTTCTGGATTATTACCATGATGTTGGTGCTAATCGGCCTAGCGACATTGAAATTAAGATAAGCCATTCAATAAGATGAAAATTGCATTAAAAGACAAAAAAGTACTGGTACTAGGCCTCGGTGATACTGGCCTATCGGCCTTGCATTGGCTTGAACGCCAAGGTGCCATTTTGTCTGTCGCTGATTCACGCACTAATCCGCCTAGTGTGGATCATGTGATGAAGCGCATGCCGCAAGTGCATATTTACACTGGCGCGTTTGACCCAGCCGTGTTTAAACAAGCCGATTTAATTGTGATTAGCCCAGGTGTGGCAATTAGTGAGCCAGCCGTGCAAGCCGCGATTGAGGCAGGGGTAACCGTTATTGGCGATGTGGAATTATTTGCGCAATATCGTCCTAAGCACTCAAAAGTAATTGCCATTACAGGCTCAAACGGCAAAACAACGGTGACCACTTTAGTGGGCGAAATATGTAAAGAAGCAGGTTTAAAAACGATTGTAGCAGGCAATATTGGCTTGCCCGTGTTAGAAGCCTTAATGATGGAAGCGCCTGACGTGTATGTGTTAGAGCTTTCTAGTTTTCAGTTGGAAACCACACATCACCTTAAATGCGATAGCGCAACGGTGCTAAATATTAGCGAAGACCATATGGATAGATACGCTGATATTGACGCCTATATTGCGGCCAAAGCGCGTATTTTGGCGCATACAAAAGTAGCTGTGCTTAATCGTGACGATGCCGCTACATTAGCCATGTCAGCTAAACATAAGGTGACATTTGGTTTGAATGTGGCAACTGATAAACACGATTTTGGCTTAATTGAATCAGAAGGTATGCATTATTTGACCAGCGGACAACGCAAGATAATGAAAGCCAGCCAGTTACATATTACAGGTTTGCACAATGTGGCGAATGCGTTAGCGGCAATGGCGCTTTGCAACGCAATTGGAATTGAAAAGACATCCATCGTTAAAGCCTTGATTGAATTTAAAGGCTTGCCACACCGTGTGGAGTGGGTGGCGAGTATTGATAATGTGGATTATTACGACGACTCAAAAGGCACCAATGTGGGCGCTACTTGCGCCGCTATTGCGGGAATGACCAAACAAGGTAAGCCGCAAAAAGTGGTATTAGTCGCAGGTGGTGATGGTAAAGGTCAGGATTTTTCACCTTTACTACCCGCTATTCAAAATAACGCGCGCGCTGTTGTATTAATTGGACGAGATGCCGCATTAATTGAAACCGTTTTGTTACCAAGCAATGTGCCTATGTATCACGCCGCCGATTTGCCAGAGGCGGTGAATATTGCTAAAAAAGTAGCGCAAAGTGGTGATGCCGTATTGCTATCACCCGCTTGCGCTAGCTTTGATATGTTTAAAAATTACGTACATCGCGCTGAAGTATTTGTAGATGCAGTGAAACGCTTACAAGACTACTCTATGCAGCAGGTGGCCACATGCTAGCTCCAGTTATGCACAGCCGCGAGCGTATCAATGCCGCCAGCTACGATCAAATGTTGCTGTGGGTAACCTTGATTTTGCTGGGTTTAGGCTTGGTGATGGTTTATTCCGCCTCTATCGCGATTGCCGAGGCCGATAAAGCTGTGGGTCATCAAAGTACCTACTATTTGATTCGCCAAAGTATTTTTATTGTATTGGGCTTAATGGTAGGCGCAGTTTCGTTTCAAATTCCCGTTGCATGGTGGCAGAAAATGGCGCCTTACCTATTTTTATTGGGACTATTTTTACTGGTACTGGTGTTGATTCCTGGCGTGGGCCGCAACGTCAATGGTAGTCAGCGCTGGCTGTCTTTATTTGTGATTAATCTACAGCCATCTGAGTTAGTTAAGCTATTTGCTGCCATGTACGTGGCCGATTACGCCGTACGCAAAGCGCCACAAATGGATAGCATTATGCGTGGCTTTTTGCCGATGGCGGCGGTGATGGTGTTGGTCGGTTTTCTCTTATTACGTGAACCGGATTTTGGCGCATTTGCTGTAATCGCCGCCATCTCCATTTCAATCCTTTGGCTGGGCGGCATTAACGTCAAAATCTTTATTGCCTTGCTTGCCCTGCTACCAGTTGCCATTTATGTGCTAATTGTAAGCTCACCTTACCGCATGCAGCGCGTCATTGGTTTTATGGACCCTTGGGCAGACCCCTATGGCAAAGGTTACCAACTTTCTCACGCGCTGATTGCCTTTGGTCGCGGTGAATGGTTTGGCGTTGGCTTGGGTGCAAGCGTTGAGAAATTACTGTATTTACCAGAAGCGCACACCGACTTTTTGTTGGCTGTGATTGCAGAAGAATTGGGCTTTGTGGGCGTATTAACCGTGCTGGGATTATTTAGCTGGATTGTGATTCGCGCCTTTGGCATTGGCAAAGAAGCTGTGGCAAATGAGCGCTATTTTGCGGCATTGCTGGCACAAGGTTTAGGTGTTTGGATTGGCGCGCAGGCCATTATCAATATTGGTGTGAATATGGGCGTGTTGCCGACTAAAGGCTTAACCCTGCCATTGTTGTCATTTGGCGGCAGCGGCATTTTGGCTAATTGTATTGCCATGGCGGTGCTACTACGTATCGACTATGAGAATCGTCGACTACAGAAGGGCTTGCCAACATGATGCTAAACAGCCCCGTTACCCAATTTGGCAAATTCACCATCCTAATTATGGCAGGTGGCACTGGTGGTCACGTTTATCCCGCTATGGCTGTTGCTGATTATTTAAAAGAACATGGCTGGAATGTGGTGTGGTTATGCACAGCCGGCGGCATGGAAAACCGACTAATAGAAGGAAAAAATTATAAAACAGCCACTATTACCATGCGCGGTGTGCGTGGCAAAGGCTTGTTGGGTTGGCTGCTATTGCCGTATAAATTGGCGATTGCTTTTAAGCAAAGCTTTGTGGCTATTCGTCAGCATCAACCAGACGTGGTGCTGGGTATGGGCGGCTTTGCCGCTTTCCCAGGCGGCATGATGGCTAAATTGTTGGGCAAACCATTAGTGATTCATGAACAAAATTCGATAGCAGGCTTAACTAATAAAACCTTGAGCTTGATAGCTGATAAAACTTTGGCTGCTTTTCCTTCGGCTTTTGGCAACGAAGCAGAGTTGGTGGGCAATCCTGTGCGGCAAGATATCACGCAACTAGCATCACCAGAGCAACGGTACGGCCAGCGTACAGGCAAGCTAAATTTGCTGGTAGTTGGTGGTAGCTTAGGTGCAGCGGCATTAAATGATGTATTACCAAAAGCCTTGGCTAATTTGCCAAGCGGCCAGTTTGATGTAGTGCATCAGGCAGGAGAAAAGCATATCGCTGCGCTGCAAGCCAACTACCAAGCCGCCAATGTGCAGGCGGATGCTAAAGCGTTTATCAATAATATGGCCGAAATGTACGCTTGGGCTGATATCGTGATTTGCCGCGCAGGCGCACTCACGGTGGCTGAGTTGGCGTGTGTTGGGGTGGCCAGTGTTTTGGTGCCTTTCCCCCACGCAGTGGATGACCACCAAACCTATAACGCCCAATATTTAAGCGATGCAGGTGCGGCTAAATTGATTCAACAAACTGAATTTAGTGTGCAAAAAGCCACTGAAATGTTGCGTAGCTTAACGCGTGAGATTTGCCTAGATATGGCGATTAAAGCCAAGCAACTAGCTAAACCTGAGGCGACGGCGACGGTTGCGAAAATTTGTATGGAGTTGGCGCTATGAAACACAAAGTAAAAAACATCCATTTCATCGGTATCGGCGGCGCCGGCATGAGCGGCATTGCTGAAGTATTGATTAATTTGGATTTTCAAGTGTCAGGTTCTGATTTAGCCAGCAACGCTACCACCAAGCGCTTGGCAGGTTTTGGTGCAACGGTGTATCAAGGCCACGCTACGGAAAATCTTAAAAATGCAGACGTAGTCGTGGTTTCCAGTGCAGTAAACGAAGCGAATCCAGAAGTGATTGCAGCGCGCGCGAAAAATATTCCTGTAGTACCACGTGCCTTGATGTTGGCGGAATTAATGCGCTTTAGGCAAGGTATTGCCGTAGCAGGCACGCATGGTAAAACAACGACAACTAGCTTAATTGCCAGCATCTTAAACGAAGCGGGTATGGACCCGACTTTTGTAATTGGTGGCAAGTTAGAAGCCGCCAGTGCTAATGCGCGTTTGGGTACAGGTGAATACATCGTGGCAGAGGCTGACGAATCGGATGCTTCATTCTTGCACTTAACGCCTGTAATGGCTGTGGTCACCAATATCGACCAAGACCATATGGATACCTATGAGCACAGCTTTGAAAAACTAAAAAGCGCGTTTGTGGAATTTTTACAGCAATTGCCGTTTTGGGGCATGGCGGTGGTGTGTATCGATGATGCCAATATTCGCGAAATTTTGCCGCGCATCACCAAGCCAATCATGACCTATGGCATGAGTGAAGATGCGCGTATCCGTGCCAAAAACGTGCGTGCCGATAACGGCCAAATGCATTTTACGGTTGAGCGCATTAATGGCGTGACGACAACATTTGATGTGACGCTTAATTTGCCTGGCAATCATTATGTGTTGAACGCTTTGGCAGCGATTGCAATTGCCAGCGAATTAAATGTGAGCGACGCCGCCATTATTAAAGCATTGGCTGAATTTAAAGGTGTGGGCAGACGTTTTGAGCGCTATGGCGAAATTGCCATCAAGCCAACAGATGTAAAAACTGGCGGCTCATTTACGCTGATTGATGATTACGGCCATCACCCAGTTGAGATGCAAGCAGTAATTGCCGCTGCGCGCGGTGCTTTCCCTGATAGGCGCTTAGTGATGGCGTTTCAGCCACATCGTTATACAAGAACAAGAGATTGTTTTGAGGATTTTGTGCGTGTGCTTTCTACTGCCGATGCGGTGTTGCTGACTGAAGTGTATTCAGCAGGCGAAACGCCGATTGTAGCAGCCGATACGCGTAGCTTAATTCGTTCAATTCGCTTGGCTGGCAAAGTAGAGCCGCAATTTGTAGAAAGCACAGACGCATTACCAGCGGCTATTTTAAGTGTGGTTAAGGCGGGTGATGTGGTGATTGTAATGGGCGCTGGTTCAATTGGGCAGGTAGCCGCAAAAACCAAAGAGCAAGCGACTGCGCAAAATAAGGAGTCAGCCAGTTAATGACGCAAGCTAGCCAACAAGCTAAATCGCAACTGCTGAAAAACGAGCCCTTGGCACGTTATACAAGCTGGCGCGTGGGTGGGCTTGCAGACAGCGTATTTATTGCTGAAAGCTTAAGTGAGTTGCAGGCATTTTTGCAAACGCTGGACCATGCTGAACCAATTGTTTTTATGGGCTTGGGCAGTAATTTATTGGTGCGTGATGGCGGTGTACGCGGCACGGTTGTTGTGATGCATCAAGCTTTAAATGATTTGCGTATGGATGGCCAGTATATCTACGCCGAAGCGGGTGTGACCTGCGGTAAATTGGCGCGGTTTAGTGCCAATAACGCAAAAGAAGGTGCTGAGTTTATGGCAGGCATTCCGGGCACAGTTGGCGGTGCGCTAGCGATGAATGCAGGTTGTTACGGCAGTGAAACTTGGAACATCGTGCATCAAGTATTGACGATTGACCGCAGTGGCATGACGCATGTGCGTAATGCTTCAGAGTTTATTGCCAGCTATCGCCATGTAGAAATGCCAGTGCCAGATGAATGGTTTTTAGGGGCTTGGTTTACGTTAGAAGTGGGCGATGTAAATGATTCGCTTAAAAAAATTAAAAATTTATTGGCAACACGCTTGGCTAGCCAGCCACTAAATTTGCCCAGTGCCGGCTCTACTTTTAGAAACCCGCAGGGTGATTTTGCGGCAAGGTTAATTGAAGCTAGCGGGTTAAAAGGCTATCAAATTGGTGGTGCGCAAGTATCACCCAAGCACGCCAATTTTATTGTCAATGTGGGCAATTGTACGGCGTTGGATATTGAATTATTAATTAGGCACATGAAAGACACCGTGTTGGATAAGCAAGGTGTGGCGTTACAACAAGAGGTAAGGGTAATTGGTGAGTACAGCAATGAATAAATTTGGAAAAGTAGCCGTTCTATTTGGCGGCAAATCTGGTGAACGTGAAGTGTCGATTAAAAGCGGCTCGGCAGTGCTGGCGGCATTAAAACGCCAAGGTGTGGACGCAGTGGCGTTTGACCCTGCAACACAAGCGTTGAGCGAGTTAAGCCAATTTGATCGCACCTTTATTTCGCTACATGGCCGCTATGGTGAAGACGGCACGATTCAAGGTGCGCTGGAATTAATGGATATTCCGTTTACAGGCAGCGGTGTGATGGCGTCTAGCTTAGGCATGGATAAATGGCGCACTAAATTAATGTGGCGTGCGGTTGGTGTTACCACGCCTGATTTTGAAGTAGTGACTGCAAATAGCGAATTTGCCGCAATTGAGCAAAAAATGGGTTTACCACTGTTTGTAAAGCCCGCCAATGAAGGCTCTAGCATTGGCATTAGTAAAGTGAAAACAGCTGGCGGATTAAAAGCCGCTTATGAACTGGCAGCAAAGGCTGACCCACTGGTGATTGCAGAACAATTTGTGGGTGGTGGTGAATACACCGTAGGCATTTTAGGCGATGAAGCATTACCTATTATTAGAATCGTGCCTAAAAATGAATTTTATGATTTTGAAGCGAAATATTTGCGTGATGACACGGAATATCGCTGCCCGAGTGGATTAAGCGCAGAAAAAGAAGCGCTCATTCAGCAAGAAGCATTGCAGGCATTCCGCGCCATTGGTTGCAGTGGTTGGGGCAGGGTAGATTTTTTAATGGATGAAGCAGGCACGCATTATTTCTTGGAGGTCAACACCAGCCCAGGCATGACAGACCATAGCTTGGTGCCAATGGCCGCAAAAGCCGCAGGTATCAGTTTTGACGAATTGGTAGTGAAAATTTTAAGCATGACATTAGGCCATAAAAATGTGGGATAAACCCCGCCTACTCAATTGGTTCGCCAATTTACTATACGCCATCTCAGTGGTGTTGATGCTTTACGCCTTGGTGTTTGTGGTGGTGCATTTGCCTATTTTTCCGCTACGCGAAGTGAAAATTGATGGGCAGTTAGCGCATGTAAATCGTGAGCAAATCAAATTGATTGTGGCTAAACATCTAAAAGGTAACTTTTTTACGTTGGATTTAGTAAAAGCGCGTGATGCGTTTCAAAAGTTACCTTGGGCGCGCGAAGTGAGTGTGCGCCGTCGCTGGCCAGATAAGCTAGAAGTGGCTATTGAAGAGCATCAGGCACTGGCACGCTGGGGCAATATTGCACTGGTGAATACACATGGCGAGTTATTTCAAGCCGCCACAGATGCCGAATTACCTGTGTTTTATGGCCCAGGCGACGGTGTGATGGAAGTGACCAAAAGCTACGCTAATTACAGCAAGATTTTGAATCAAGCCAATATCAAAATCGCGCAAGTCACCTTATCGCCGCGCCGTTCTTGGGAGATTAAAACCGATAAAGGTCTATTGATTGCGTTGGGTCGTGTTGATATGGATGCGCGCTTGAACAAATTTGCAGGTGCGTATCAATCCACGCTTAGTCAGCTAAATGTACAAGTGGCTTATGCCGATTTGCGTTACCCAAATGGCTTTGCAGTGCGCAAGCCTGCTGGCTTAAGTGCGATATCTGCAAAACAAATACCAGCTAAAGAATTGCCAATTAAAACAGCACCAATTAAAGCAGTGCCCGCAGCGATTAAAGCAAAGCCAGTAACAATGGCTCCTG
>JAZKDM010000146.1:0-5311 GCA_040387535.1 Pseudomonadota bacterium
CGGGGTAAAGCTAGTAAAGCGAAAAATGGTTTAAAGAGGTCTAACTTTAAGTTGGTGCGGATGTTAGGCATTTGCGGCACGATTATCAAGAGTAAACTTAGTCTTGAGATAGATACTCAACTTACTTTAATGGTTACCTAATTCTTTGCAACCCGCTTCAAGCTTCATAATTGTCGCTGGTGTAATGTCTGTTTCAACCGTAGTAAACAGTTTTTCGACTGCGATTGCCGTATGATCATTTGACTCAAAAAGTCTCCAAGGAGCAATCGGCTCACCTATAACGGCATCTTTAACATCGACATAGCCAAGCGTTGTTGGGTACTTCGATTTTATTTCCTTTATATGGATTTTCTTTTTTACTTTACTGTATGCAAATGTTGAAAGTACTCCATTTAAGTCTGAGGAGGAAAGGCAGTGTTCTGGCGGGCGATTATCACTATAAGTGACTTGAATGGCGAAAGGTGAACTAGCTTTTGAACGTTGCGCGGTGAGCGTCATGGAGGTGGTCAGATAAGTAAACGACCGCACTTCATTCATATTAGCATCAAAAAGTGGCGCGCCCAGTTCTTGCTCACCTTGCCACCAACCTGATTCATCCATACTGAATAATGTAAGCGCAATGCCTATAACTGAACCAATCCCGATAAGTAGTGCTGCCCATCCAAAGTTTTTGAGGTTAATAGCTATTTCTCATTTTTCAATATATTCATGTACCTAGCACAGGGTGTAATTGCTAGCACGGATTAAAACAGTGGTATAAGTGAGTGTTACATCATTAAGTCTATAAATTACTTTAATAACAGGAGGGTTCAGAACTAGAACAATCCCACTTTTAGGTTTAATTATTGTTTAGTCCTTATTTGTAATCGTTATTTAAATACGCTTGCTCAAGCAATTTAGAGTTCCATGTGCCCATCTTGGCTGCTAGCTCTAGCATGCCCAGAGTAATAGGTTTTTTGACTTGTGTTTTACCAAACGAGGGTAGTAGCCACAACGCTTCAGGCTCAAAATAATTTTGCCACTCATAGTCTCCCTTATTAATTTTAAATTTGGTTGCGTATTCTTCCATGAACTCAAAAGCGTCATCTCCAATTAGTCCCAAGTCGTTAACCAAGGCTGTTTGCCTAGTAAGAAGCGCTTTAGTGAAAAGATGTTTAAATGGAACAGACGGAAGGTTGCCGACAAGATTAATGATTTCCGTCCAAATATCTATCGCTACCATAATCGATCTTCTGGTTTAACAAGAGAGTTGAATTTCGACAACGTATTTCGAATAATCTGCACTACGTCGTAAGCCATTATCATCCAGCCAATACCTGGAATTGCTCGTCCAACAAAGGCGCCTAGATTTTTTGTAAAAGCAATTTTTAATTGGCGCGCGTTTTTTCCTGTTATGGATGGCATTCTGAAAGGCATTTGGTAGTTAAGAAGCCTACGAGCCGTAACAGAAGCAACAGATGTTCCCTTCGTTGCTCCACCCAGCTTGCCGCTTACAGGTATCAGCGGCTGGCCAGCCAGTATGGCGGCAGCGGCTACAACATCCTGCCCACCAACTTGTTTCAACGTCATGTCAATTGCGACCCAGTAGAAAAGTTGTGATGGTGTCAAATTCACGAGATTGTTGTAGTAATAGACGTTTGACATTTTGCCCTCTTAATCTTCCATTAATTTATTATACAACAGTATAATAAAATGGGTACTCAATGTCACCTAATTAGTTAAATAATCATGCTTAGCCGTAAGCAAAAGCATATCCGCTTCGCTTAGCCATTTCCAATCCCCAACTCTCAAATCATCAGGCAATTTTAATTCGCCAATCTGTATCCGTTTTAAGGCTTCTACACGATTACTAATCGCGGCGACCATGCGTTTTACCTGGTGGTATTTGCCTTCAGCTAAGGTCATATGAATCACGTTTTCAGTGATTCTTTCGCAGGCTAAGGCGGCGATTGGAGCGTCTTCATCGATTAGCTGCACGCCTTTTAAAATATGCGCGATTTGTTCATCGCTGACGGGGTGTTTGCAGGTGACTTCGTATATTTTTGGTACTTTGTGTTTGGGTGAGCTCATACGGTGGATAAATTGGCCGTCATCTGAAATGAGTATCAGGCCAGTTGTATCTTCATCCAGTCTGCCGATACATTGCACATCGCGCACCACCAAAGGATGCGGTAGCAAGCTGTAAATGGTGGGGTGGTGCTGGGTTTTGTGTGAGCATTCGTAATTACTGGGCTTATGGAGCATTAAGTAGGATTTTTCGCGGTAATCCCATGCCTCGCCTTTGACGGTAAAGCTTAAATTTTCAAGCTCAAATTGTGCATCGGGGTCATCACATAATTCGCCATTGACAGTGATTTCTTCGTTGATAATCATGATACGGCATTGTTTGCGGGTGCCGAAACCTTGCTTGCTGAGAATACGTTCTAGATCGAGTTTTTTAGCCATGCGTGCATTATAAAGCACGCTTTGTCATCTTGAAAAAGAAAACGCCCACATTTTGCGGGCGTTTATTTAGGTTTTAAAACTTAATCTTCATTCACAAACTTATACACCAGCGCACCAATCACCGCGCCAACAATTGGCGCAAGCCAGAATAACCATAACTGGTCTAGCGCAATGCCGCCTTCTAATAGTGCTGGGCCTGTACTGCGTGCTGGGTTAACCGATGTATTGGTGACTGGAATGCTAATCATATGGATTAATGCCAGCGTAAAGCCAATTGCCAACGGCGCTAAGCCTGCTGGTGCGCGTTTATCGGTGGCGCCCATGATGATAAATAAGAACATCGCTGTCATGGCGATTTCAGAGATTAAGGCAGCTACCATGCTGTAACCATGCGGCGAGTGCTCTGCAAAGCCGTTGCTGGCTAAACCGCCAGTATAGCCTTCCATACCGCTAGCGATTGTGCGGATTAATAGTGCAGCCAGCACTGCGCCAATCACTTGCGCGATGATGTAGTGTGGTAATTCAGCCGCTTTAAAGCGGCCGCCAGCCACTAAGCCAATTGAAACGGCTGGGTTTAAATGACAGCCCGAAATATGGCCAATAGCATAAGCCATGGTGACTACTGTTAAACCAAATGCGAGTGAAACGCCTAAATAGCCAAGTCCTAATTCTGGAATGCCAGCGGCTAATACGGCGCTGCCACAGCCACCCAGCACCAGCCAAAAGGTACCAATTAATTCTGTTACCGAACGCTTTGTTAAAGACATTTAAAACTCCCTATTGATATTTGATTGACGATTATTTTTAATTCTAATTTTTTATAAAACAGCTTAATTTACGCCGAATAAAATGAATAAACAAGCCAGCTAAGTTAGAATGCGTTTAACAATTGTAAATTAAGAAATCCATGAGCTTTAAACACATTACATCGCGCGATAACCCCATTTTTAAGTATCAGAAAAAGTTGGCTGACAATTCGCGCGAAAGAAAAGCAGAAGGTAAAACGCTACTAGATGGCGTGCATTTAATTGAAGCGTATTTGCAGGTGTTTGGTGAGCCTGAGCTGATTATTATTCCTGAGGGAAAAAGCACGCTTGAAGCCAGCAATTTAATGCAGCAGCTTGAACATGTCAGCACGATTATGTTTCCAACTTTAATGTTTGCAGAATTGACACCTGTTGCCAGTAGTACGGGTATTTTGGCAGTAGTGAAGACACCTGTAATGGATTTACCTGAAACACCACAATTTGTGTTGATGCTAGAAGATATTCAAGACCCCGGTAATTTGGGTAGCATGCTGCGCACAGCAGCGGCGGCGGGGGTGCAAGCAGTCTATTTAAGCAAGGGATGCACCGATGCCTGGTCACCCAAAGCCTTGCGTGGTGGGCAGGGTGCGCAGTTTGTACTGCCAATTATTGAGCATGCCGATTTAAGTGAACAGTTGCAAAACTTTAGTGGCAATAGCTATGCAACAACTATGGATGGCGAATCTTTGTACAGCCAAGATTTAACGCAAGCCTGCGCCTTTGTAATGGGCAATGAAGGGGCAGGGCTGCGCGAAAAAACCATTCAACATTGTACTAAACGTATTAGCATTCCTATGAGCCAAACAAATGGCTTGGCTGTGGAATCGCTCAATGCCGCGGCGGCCACCGCTATTTGTTTGTTTGAGCGCAAACGGCAAGCAGAGATTTAAATCAATTAAGTCTTACTAGTGTTTGGCATTGCTGATGCTAATACTTGCATTAGTTGCTAGCAATTGCGCGGTATCGACACTATCAAACAAATAATGTTTATTGCAGAAATCGCAATTCACTTCAATTTTGCCAAACTCAGCCAAAATGCCGTTTAGCTCTTCTTCACCTAACATGCGTAGCATGCTGGCCACGTTGCTTTTATTGCAGCTACAGTAAAATTGCGTTGGTTTCGGCTCAAATAAGCGCACATCCTCTTCTACAAAAAGTCTTGTCAGTAGTGTTTCAGCCGGCAAATTTTGTAACTCATCGTTGGTCACTGTGTTCGCTAAATAATTCATGCGATTCCATGCATCGGCATCTTCAACGATTGCTTTTTTACCTAACTCGGCTGTGCCGCCAGTATCGGGCAGTTTTTGCAATAACATGCCGCTAGCACTTGATTCATCGCAATGCAGCCAAAGTGAAGTGTCAATTTGTTGGCTACGCAACATATAATTTTGCAACATTTCGGCGATGGTTTCGCCCTCAATTGGCACTATGCCTTGATACGCTTCTCCTTCTTTCGGGTCTAGCGTAATCACAAATTGGCCATTTCTCACCAAATCAATAAAGCTGCTTTCGGCAATTAGGCTGGTTTGCGTTTCATCCCACTTGGCGGTGGCGCGCATATTTAAATTGGAGTTGCATTCCACCACCAATAATTTCAGCGCACCTTTGCTTTGAATCTGCAAAACCAAGGCGCCATCCATTTTAAGCGTAGCCGATAATAAGCTGCTGGCTGCCATTAGCTCGCCCAGCGCGTGTTTTAAAACGCTGGGTAAAGTTTGATGTTGTAATACTTGCTGGTAAGTATCGTTTAATCGCACCAAATTGCCGCGAATAGGTGTGTTATCAAATAAAAAGTGGTGAAGCGTATCAGTAAAATTTTGGGTTAAGTTTTTCATAGTGCGTATTTTAGCAAATGCAAACCATGAAAACCCTTTAGCCATAAAAAAAGCCCACGCAACTGCATGGGCTTTGGTAAATAATTTTAAATTAGAAATTGTAGATTAAAGTAGCACGACCAGTTATTGGTGAGCCTGGGGTGATATTTTGATTGTTATGCGCAAATTGGGCATATTCTTTGTTGGTTAAGTTTTCTAAGTTAACTTGTAAACGTAACTTTTCAC
>JAZKDM010000147.1:0-1954 GCA_040387535.1 Pseudomonadota bacterium
GATTTAGGTTTGGGCGATTTAACGCTAAGCGACAGTGTTTTGGTGGATGCCATGTTGCAACATCCTATTTTGATGAATCGCCCCATAGTGGTAACCGCAAAAGGCGCTAAATTGTGCCGACCATCAGAGTTGGTGCTTGATCTGTTAGAAAATCCTAATATTGGTGAATTTACCAAAGAAGATGGTGAAAAAGTAATCTGCAAGGCGTAAATGCTTTAGCTTAATTAAGCAGCTAAATAAGCGTTAAGTGTTTGCTGTATAATGCTGTTTTTTAGTCATTTGCAAGCCAATATGGAAGCCGAACAACTCAATATTATTGCCAATCGTTTAAGCGATTTAAGCGCGCGTCACCACGCCCTTCGGGGGTATCTTTGACTTTGAAAACAAGTCGCAAAAGCTAGAAGAAGTAAATGGCTTATTAGAAGACCCAAAAGTATGGGATAACGCCAAAAAAGCGCAAGAATTAGGCAAAGAAAAGCGCATGCTTGAGCTGGTGGTACATAATCTGCAAAATTTGGAGAATGGCTTAAAAGATAGCCAAGAGCTATTTGATATGGCGCGTGAAGAAAACGATGACGACACATTATTAAGTGTGGATTCTGATACGCAAAGCATTGAAACCCAAATCGCCGCCATGGAATTTAGGCGCATGTTTTCAGGTGAGTTAGACGCCAATAATTGCTTTATTGAGTTTCAATCGGGCAGTGGCGGTACGGAAGCGCAAGACTGGTGCAATATGTTGTTGCGCATGTATTTGCGTTACGCCGAGCGCAAGGGTTTTAAAGTAGAAGTGCTGGAATTATCCGATGGCGATGTGGCGGGCATTAAAGGTGCATCAATCAAAATCACGGGTGATTATGCCTATGGTACTTTGCGCACCGAAAATGGCGTGCACCGCTTGGTGCGTAAATCGCCATTCGATAGCAACGCCAAGCGCCACACCAGTTTTGCCAGTGTGCAGATTTTCCCAGAGGTAGACGATTCAATCGAAATTGACATTAATCCAGCGGATTTGCGCATTGATACTTATAGGGCAAGCGGGGCGGGTGGTCAGCACATCAATAAAACCGATTCAGCCGTTCGTATTACGCATTTGCCGACAAACGTTGTCGTGCAATGCCAGAATGACAGAAGCCAACATCGCAACCGCGAAGAAGCTATGAATATGTTGAAAGGCGCGCTTTATAACTTAGAACTAAATAAGCGCAATGCCGACAAACAAGCCTTAGAAGATGCGAAAACCGATATTGGCTGGGGCCATCAAATTAGGTCTTACGTGTTAGACCAAGGCCGCATTAAAGATTTACGGACCAATGTTGAAATTGGCAATACACAAGGCGTGCTGGATGGCGACCTTGACCCATTTATACAAGTGAGTTTGAAGCAGGGAGTGTAGTGTGAGTAATATTGAGCAAAACAATGAAGTAGTGGCAATTGATGAAAACCACGTAATCGCAGAACGTCGCGAGAAGCTTAAAGCCTTGCGTGTGGCGACTAATGGCGTGGCTTTTCCGAATGATTTTAAGCCGCTGCACAAAGCCGATGCGCTACACCAGCAATATGGCGAGTTGGATAAAGAAACCCTAGACCCGCAAGCCATTTCAGCCACAGTGGCTGGCCGTATGATGCTAAAACGCGTGATGGGTAAAGCCAGTTTTGCCACCATTCAAGATGCCAGCGGCGCAAATGCAAGTGGCCGCATTCAACTTTATATCGCGCGCGATGAAGTGGGCGAAGATGTTTACGAAAGCTTTAAACATTGGGATATGGGCGATTTTTTAGGCGCCACTGGCCGTTTGTTTAAAACGCGTACGGGCGAATTATCGATTCATGTGACTGAGTTGCGCTTACTGACAAAATCATTGCGCCCCTTGCCAGAAAAATTCCACGGCTTGCAAGATCAAGAAGTGAAATATCGCCAACGCTATGTGGATTTGATTACCAGTGAAGAAAC
>JAZKDM010000148.1:0-6995 GCA_040387535.1 Pseudomonadota bacterium
AGCGTTTTTTAAATCCTGACCGCGTTTCTATGCCTGACTTTGATATTGACTTCTGCATGGATGGCCGTGATCGCGTCATTGATTATGTTAAGCAAAAATACGGCTTGGATGCGGTTTCACAAATCGCCACCTTCGGTACTATGGCGGCCAAAGCGGTAATTCGCGATGTAGGTCGCGTATTGGATTTACCGTTTAACTTTGTGGATGGTATAGCCAAATTAATTCCGCTGGAATTAGGTATTACCTTAGGCAGCGCGCTGGAAAAAGAGCCGCAACTGCAAGAGCGGCGCGAAAAAGAAGAGGAAGTCGCGCAGTTGTTAGAGCTAGCATTACGACTGGAAGGTTTGGTGCGTAACGTTGGTATGCATGCGGGCGGCGTATTAATTAGCCCTGGCAAAATATCGGATTTTTCACCTATCTATTGCCAGGCCGATGGTGCTAGCTTGGTCAGCCAGTATGACAAAGACGATGTAGAAGCAGTTGGCTTGGTTAAGTTTGACTTTTTGGGTTTAAGAACACTGACGATTTTAGAGTTAGCTTTAGTGAATGCCAATAAGCAGCGTGCCGCATTGGGTGAACCGCCACTGAGCTTTGAAACGCTGCCGCTAAACGATAAAGCCAGTTATCAGTTGCTTAAAACCGCCAATACTACCGCGGTTTTCCAGCTAGAGTCGCGTGGCATGAAGGATATGCTGAAGCAAGCCAAGCCAGATTGTTTTGAAGATATTATTGCGCTGGTGGCTTTGTATAGACCTGGCCCTATGGATTTGATTCCTGACTTTTGTAGACGCAAGCACGGTCAACAACGTGTGGAATATCCGCATCCCGCAACAGAATCCATTCTGAAAGAAACCTACGGAATTGCGGTTTATCAAGAGCAGGTGATGCAAATTGCGCAGGTAGTAGCGGGTTACAGCTTGGGTGGTGCAGATTTGCTGCGTCGCGCCATGGGTAAAAAGAAAAAAGAAGAAATGGATGCGCAGCGCGCCATATTTGTAGAAGGCTCACTTAAAAACGGCCTTAACGAAAAGCAAGCGACTGAATTATTTGATTTGCTGGAAAAATTCGCCGGCTACGGTTTTAATAAATCGCATGCCGCTGCCTATGCCTTGGTTGCTTATCACACCGCTTATTTAAAAGCACATTATCCTGCTGCGTTTTTAGCGGCCACTATGTCGGCGGATATGAATAATACCGATAATATTCATAGCTTTTTTGATGATTGTGCGCCGAATAAAGTGGAAGTGTTGCCGCCCGATGTGAATCAAAGTGGCTATCGCTTTACGCCGCTAAATAATAGCCAAATGTTGTATGGTTTGGGCGCGATTAAAGGCACTGGCTTGGCGGCGATTGAGTTGATTGAGGCGGCGCGCGAAGCTGATGGGCCGTTTAGAGATCTATTTGATTTTTGTAATCGCTTAGATTTGCGCAAAGTGAATAAACGCGTGATTGAATCGCTGATTCGCGCTGGTGCATTTGATAAATTAGAGCCGAATCGCGCTGCTTTATTGGCTGCGGTGGGCATGGCGGTAACCGCGGCTGAGCAAAATAATAGCAATGCGGGTCAAAATAATCTCTTTGGTGATGTTGCTGATACCAAACATGATTTACCTAATGTTAGAGCATGGTCGCCAGAGCAGGCCTTGATTGAAGAAAAGGCGGCATTGGGTTTTTACTTAAGCGGCCATCCTTTTTTAAATGCAAAACAGGATGTTAGCCAGTTTGTACGCGGCTCCTTGGCTGATTTAACGCCGCAAGATCAACCCAAATTAATGGCGGGTATTGTGGTGGGCGTGCGTGTGCGCATGACACAGCGCGGCAAAATGGCGATTGTCACCATTGATGATGCGATTTCGCGTGTGGATGTAGTGGTTGGTAGTGAGATGCTGAATCAAAGCGCGCATTTGATTAAAGAAGACAATTTGCTGGTGATTGAAGGCCGCGTTAGCCATGATGAGTTTTCTGGTGGCATACGTGTCAATGCGCGTAAATTATACGATTTAGCCGCTGCGCGCAGCCATTATGCCAGCATGCTCAAGATTTCGTGCAACGGGCAATCAGATGCAGCAAAGCTAACCGCGATATTGAATCCATACAAGCGCAAAAATACCGATTCAGATAAAAAATGGTGCCCAGTGAAAATTGAGTATCACAATGCTAAAAGTCAAGTTAGTGTGATGCTGGGCGACGCATGGCGTGTAGAATTGCATGATGAATTATTGCAGCATTTGACGGATTGGTTATCGAAAGAAAACGTTAAAATCCTATATAATTAAACTGTTTGTAATAAATGAGTAATATAAACTGATGACATTAAGACGCGCTACAGACACCAAGATAAGTTACTTAGATTTTGAGCAGCCAATTGCTGAGCTTGAAAAGCGTATTGAGGCTTTGCAGGTTTCGCATGACGAGCATGAGAGCTTGGACATTTCTAAAGAGCTGGACCAGCTGCAAAAAAAGCAAAAAAAACTGCTGGAAGAAACGTATCAAAATTTAAGTGCATGGCAAATTTCACAAGTAGCCCGCCATCCGCAGCGGCCTTACACCTTAGATTATATCCGTGAATTATTTACCGATTTTGAAGAGCTGCATGGCGATCGTGCGTATTCAGATGACCCTGCAATTGTGGGCGGTTTAGCGCGCTTTGAGGGCATTCCTGTAATGGTCATTGGCCATCAAAAAGGCCGCGATGTTAAAGAGCGTCAATACCGTAATTTTGGTATGCCACGCCCAGAAGGTTATCGAAAAGCGCTGCGTTTATACCGATTAGCTGAAAAATTTGGTTTGCCGATTGTGACTTTAATCGACACCCCGGGCGCCTACCCAGGTATTGGTGCCGAAGAGCGCGGGCAAAGTGAAGCGATCGCCAAAAATTTATATGTAATGGCCGAGTTAAAAACACCGATTGTTGGCGTGATTATTGGTGAGGGCGGCTCTGGGGGTGCGTTGGCTTTGGGTGTGGTTGACCAATTGTTAATGCTGCAATTTGCCACTTATTCGGTGATTTCACCTGAAGGCTGTGCCTCTATCTTATGGAAAAGCGCCAGCAAAGCGGCAGAAGCGGCTGAAACATTAGCCATTACTGCCGATAGACTCAAAGGACTAGGTCTGGTGGATATTATTGTTAGCGAGCCATTGGGCGGCGCGCATCGTGATATTGAATTAACCATGCAATCATTGCGCAAAACCTTAAAAGATCAAATCGTGGCCTTGCAGAAAAAAGACACAGACCAGCTTTTAGCCGCACGCTATGCGCGTTTGATGAGTTATGGCAAATTTAAAGAAACAGCCGCCAAATAAACCATTGCAAAAAGAACATTTGCATCGACAATTATCGATTCAAAAACACGCGCTTTTAACGCAACTCAACACTTTTTTTAGCACAGTTTTTTTAGCAAAAAACTGTGTCAATCCTCACCTAGTCGTCGGCTTTAGCGGTGGCTTAGATTCTTGTGTGCTGCTTCATCTATTGGCAAATCTCCGCCAAACCTTACCTTTTCAATTAAGTGCCCATCATGTGCATCACGGTTTAAATAAGCAGGCCGATGCATGGGCGGAATTTTGCGAAAAAACCTGCATTAACCTTAATATACCGCTGACCATTTCAAAGGTAAGTGTTGATATGGATAGTGGGTTAGGAATTGAAGCTAGTGCGCGCAAAGTGCGCTATGCGGTTTTATTGGCAAATGAGGCAGATTTTATTTGCACCGCTCACCATCAAGATGACCAAGCTGAGACGTTGCTGTTGCAGCTAGCGCGTGGCTCAGGTGTTAAAGGCTTAGCTGGTATGGCAGCCGTTGATGATGCTAGAAAATTATTGCGGCCATTGCTGAATGTTAGCAGGGCAGAAATAGAGGCATACGCCCAACTGCATAAATTGAGCTGGGTGGACGATGACAGCAATGCTAATACTCAATTTGACCGCAATTTTATGCGGCACAAGGTGTTGCCAACGTTAAAGCAGCAATATCCTGCGATTAATCAAACGCTGGCGCGTACAGCGCAACATTTGGCGAGTGCGAATAGTTTGTTGGATACTCTGGCGTCGCAAGACGCGCAGGCTTGCTTGTCTAATTTAGGGAAAAAAACATTGGCTTTGGAGCCTTTGAAGTCATTAGATTTAAATCGAGTTAATAATGTGTTGCGTTGGTGGCTAGCGCAAAACAATGTGCTCATGCCAAGCGCCGCGCAATTACAGCAAATTTCACAGCAACTATTATTTGCAAAAAATGATGCCGCGATTAAGATTCACTTAAATAGCGATGTCGCTTTGACGCTAAGGCGTTATCAAGATTGTGCTTATTTGGTTCCTGAAATAGTAAGCTATCCAGCAATTGATGCGTTATGGCAAGGTGAGGCGGTATTCGCGTTGCCGAATCAAACGCAACTCACTTTTAAACAAGAATTAGGTGCTGGCTTAAGCTTAAAACATTTGAATAAGCAACGCCTGCATATTAAAACCCGTGTTGGTGGTGAGCGTATCAAGCCCGATTTGAATCGTCCCAGCCGTAGTTTAAAAACGGTGATGCAACAAGCGGAAATTCCACCTTGGCAACGTAGTCAACTACCGCTTATTTTTGTGGGTGGCACGCTGGTGATGATCCCTAATATTGCCATAGAAGCCAGCTTAAAAGCGGCTGCCGATGAAATGGGTCTTGTGGTCATTTGGCAACAGCTTTAATTTACTTTTTAAGTAAACTTTCCAGTTTAGGCCAGATATTTTCGAGCAATTTTGGCTGTGCAGCAGCAGTAGGATGTAGCCCATCGTCTTGAACAAGCGTGCGATTTCCTGCAACGCCATCTAAGAAAAACGGTACTAAGCTTAGCTTGTATTGCTTAGCCAAATTTTCGTAAATAGCGCTAAATTTTTGCGTATATTGAATGCCATAATTAGGCGGTATTTTCATTCCCAGCAACATCACGGTGGCATTTTTCGCCTTGGCTTGCGTAATCATGCTATTCAAATTGCTCTGCATATCATTCAAGCTCAGGCCGCGCAAACCATCATTTGCACCAAGTTCAATCACCACAATCTTGGGCTGATGCGTTTTTAGCATTTGGGCAAAACGGGTTAAGCCACCACTGGTGGTTTCGCCACTAATGCTGGCATTTATCACTTTATAGGCATTATTTTGTTGTTTTAGTTTGTTTTCTAGCAAAGCGACCCAACCTGTATTAGGTGGAATGCCGTAAGCGGCCGATAAGCTGTCACCATAAACCACAATAGTCTGGGCGGCTTGCGCAGTACTTGCAACCAATGCGAATACAATGACACTAACCAAAGCAATAAAAGTTGATTTAAAAAAACCAAACAAACGAGAATGCATAGATGCTACTTTCTGAACAGAATTTTCAAACGATTGACCAAGATTTAACAACGCGCGGCCAGGCAATATTGGCGACAAACTTATGTAAAAGTGTAGGTGAAGCGCCAGACAAGATAGACATTCTAACCAATTTGCAGCTGCAAGTGGCATTGGGTGAGAGTGTGGCGATTGTCGGTAGTTCTGGCTCTGGTAAATCAACCTTATTAGGCTTGCTGGCGGGATTGGATAATCCAACTAGTGGTAGCGTCACGGTACAAGGGGCGGCGTTCAGTGACTTGGATGAAGATGCGCGCGCTGCTGTTCGCGGCAAGCAGATGGGTTTTGTGTTTCAATCGTTTCAACTATTACCCACCATGACGGCATTAGAAAATGTGATGCTGCCCATGCAATTAGCCAATCAAAGCAATGCCAAGCAAATCGCCATCGCAACACTTGAAAAAGTCGGTTTAGGCGCACGTTTAAGCCATTATCCAAAACAACTTTCTGGTGGTGAACAGCAGCGGGTGGCGATTGCGCGTGCTTTTGCGCCGCAACCGGCTATTTTGTTTGCAGATGAGCCTACAGGCAATTTAGATTTAGCCACGGGTGAGCGCATTATTGATTTGTTATTTAGCTTAAATCAGGCCGCTGGAAAAACCCTGATTTTGGTGACACATGACGTGAAATTGGCACAACGTTGCCAACGTACGCTTACGCTGAATAATGGCCAGTTAAGCGAAGTGGGACTTTAGGCGCAATATGATCTTTAAACTAAGCTACCAACAATTGTTCTCTCAATGGAAATCTGGCGATCTGCGCGTGATGGTGTTTGCGCTGATCTTGGCAGTGACATCGATTACGGCAGTGAATTTTTTTATTAATCGCATTGCCTTGCATTTGAATGCGCAAGGCGGCATGTTGTTAGGCGGCGATTTAGTGGTGATTTCCGACCAAGCGGTTTCCGCTAACTACACAGATTTAGCTAAAAAGTTTGGGCTGCAAAGCACGTCTACGATTGAGTTCCCCAGCATGGCGATTAATGGTAGCCGCAACCAACTAGCGGAAATTAAAGCCGTACAAAAAGGCTTTCCGTTAAGGGGCGATTTTAATGTCCAGTTAAATAGCCAGCAGCCTGCAAAAAATATTCGCGGCACACCTAGCCAAGGTGAGGTTTGGCTTGAGCCACGTTTGGCCACTATTTTGAATGTGGCGATTAACGATACAGTTGAAGTGGGCGCAGCAAAATTTAAGGTAAGCGGTATTTTAGTGCGCGAATCCTCACGCGGTGGCGATATGTTTAGCTTTGCGCCACGCCTGATGATGCACAGTGATGATATTGCCAAAACGGAGTTAATTCAATTCGGTAGTCGCGTTAAATATCAATTTTTGGTGGCAGGTAACGCCGATAATATTGCGCGTTTTTCAGAGGCGATTACGCCCATATTAAAACGCGGCGAGCGCATACAAGACGTTAAAAGCGCTAGACCAGAAATCAAAAGTGCGCTGGATAAAGCCGAAACATTTTTAGGCTTAAGTGCCATGGCGAGTGTAGTGCTTTCTATTGTGGCGATGCTGCTGGCTAGTGCGCCATTTGTGGCTAGAAGCACCAACACGGCTGCTCTGATGCGTTGTTTTGGCGCCAGCAAAGCGGTGATACAAAAGATATTGTTGTTGCAAACCGCCATG
>JAZKDM010000148.1:7095-18974 GCA_040387535.1 Pseudomonadota bacterium
CTGTGGATAAAGTACGCGCCAATTGTGCTGGTAAGTCTGATTTTAATCGCCGTATTAGCTAAAACTTGGCAGTTGGCTTTTGCCTTTTTATCGGGCATTGTGGGCATTTGTTTAGTGGCAGGTTTGCTGGCTTTTGGCTTGGCTAAAGTGCTTAACCGATTTAGTCAGCAACTTAAGGGGCAATATGCTATCAGCTTTGGTTTGTCTAATTTAAAGCGCCGTTTAGGGCTATCGATTTCTCAAATGATTGGTTTTAGCTTGGGCGCGATGGTGTTGATGTTGCTAATGATGATTAAGACGGATTTGCTGGACGCTTGGCGCGGTTCTATGCCGATTGATGCGCCAAATCGTTTTGTAATTAATATTCAGCCAGACCAAGTTGCGCCAGTTAAGCAGTTTATTGAAGAATTAAAAGTGGATAAGCCGCAGGTATTTCCCATGATACGTGGCCGGTTAGTGGCTAAAAACAATCAAGAAATTAACCCTGATTTATTTGAGGATGAACGCGCCAAACGTTTGGTTTCGCGCGAATTTAATTTATCAAGTGCTGCTACCATGCAAGCCGATAATAGGCTATTGCAAGGGCGTTGGTGGCAAGCTGATGAAGCAGGGCAGCCATTTGTATCCATTGAAGAAGACATTGCCAAAACACTTGGCGTAAAGCTAAATGATAAGCTCACCTACGATATTGCCGGTAGCCGCATTACCTTAACGGTAATGAGTATTCGCAAAGTGGAGTGGGATAGCATGCGCGCCAATTTCTTTGCGGTGACACCATTAAATACGCTAAAAGATTATCCAGCCAGCTATATGACCGCGTTTTATCTGCCGCAAAATCAAGCGAATGGCATGAATCAACTGGTGCAACAATTCCCCAATTTTACAGTGATTGATACCGCCAGCATCATGAACCAAGTGCGCGATATTATGAATAAGCTGACGTTGGCGGTGGGTTTTGTGTTTATGTTTTGCCTAATTGCGGGCTTGATTGTGCTGTATGCCGCGCTTATTGCTACGCGTGAAGCGCGCTTGCAAGAGTCCGCATTGTTACGTGTTTTAGGAGCATCGCGCAAACAAGTCACTGTTGCCTTACTAACCGAATTTGCTAGCATTGGCTTGGTGGCGGCATTGGTAGCGATTGTAATGGCAGTCGCGCTAAGTGCCTATTTGAGTATTTTTGTGTTGGATATTCCATACCAGTTTAATACCTCCCTAGCGATTGGCGTTTTTGTGTTGACGACAATTCTTATCCCGCTAGCCGCTTGGTCTGTGATTCGCGGCTATTTAAATGTGCCGCCAAAACAACTTTTAAACAGCATTTAATTGGTTGTATACAACCTATATGGTGGTTGTATACAACCATATTTTGCGCTTATAATCTATTCGTAAGGTATTTTGTATTTATGAGTGATTGATTTCATTCAATATTTTTTAACCCCCATTGGTGGAATATATTTTGCATACATTTCAACAGATGTACAAAACAATTCCTAGGGACGAGATATGAAACAATCATTACAACCAAAGTATATTTTATTGGCAGTAATCGCCGCTTATGCCGCGCCACAAGCGGCATTTGCAGCCGATGCAAATGCCACCACCGAAAAAATCGAAGTCATTAGTACAACGCCGTTGCAAGGTATTGGTTTGCCTTTGGAGCAAATCCCTGCCAACGTACAATCAGTAAAAGGCGAGCAACTAAAAGAGCAAAAAAGCTTAAGCATTGCTGATTACATCAATCAAAACTTAACAGGCGTTAGCGTAAATGATACGCAAAACAACCCATATCAGCCTGATGTAAGTTTTCATGGCTATTCTGCTTCGCCATTGCTAGGTACGCCACAAGGCTTATCTGTTTTTGTGGATGGCGTGCGTGTCAATGAGCCGTTTGGTGATGTGGTGAATTGGGATTTAATCTCGACCAACTCAATCAATAGTATTAACCTAATTCCGGGTTCTAACCCTTTATTCGGCTTAAATACACTGGGTGGCGCATTATCTGTGCAAACAAAAAGTGGCCGCACCAATCCAGGTGGCGCGGTTGAGGCTTATATGGGCTCTTGGGGCCGTAAAGCGGGTTCTGCCGAATTTGGTGGCGTAACCGATGACGGCGCGATTGATTACTTTATCTCGGCCAATGTGTTCTCAGAAGACGGCTGGCGCGATTTTTCACCGACAGATGTTGGGCAAGTGTTTGGTAAAGTAGGTTGGCAAAATGAGACCACTTCGCTTAATTTAAGCTACACCGGTGCTGATAATAAATTGATTGGTAATGGTTTGGCGCCAGACGACTTTTTGCGTCAACAAGGTCGCGATTCGATTTTAACCAGACCCGATTTAACAGAAAACAAACTCTCCTTTTTTAACTTAAATTGGAGCCACTTTTTTAATGATGAAACACAATTAAGTGGTAATGCTTATTATCGTAAAGCTAAAACCAGAACTTTAAACGGTGATGGTAATGATGACTTTGATGAAGAAATTGGCGATGATCCAGGTAATGGCGGCAATGGTGATGGCATTTTAGATCCAGCAGAGTTGGCGTTCCAATTAAGTGAATGTGCGGCTGATAGCGATGCTGACGAAAACTGTTCTGGCGCATTAAATCGTACCAGCTCAAAACGTACTGGCTATGGCTTTAACGCACAAGTAACATTTGGCCAAGATTTAGATGGCATGAAAAACCAATTTATCACGGGTTTTGGTTACGATTACGGTAGAACCAACTTTAAACAAAGCACCGAATACGGTTTAATTAATGCTACGCGCGGTGTGGATGCTTTAGGTTTCTTTAGCGACGAAGCGCCTGTTGACCTAAAAGGTGTAAGCAAAACTTGGAGTTTATTTGCTACAGATACCTTGTCATTAAACCCATTATGGCACTTAACAATGTCTGCACGTTACAACCACACTAAGGTAGAAAACGATGACAGGCTCAATCCAATTCCAAACCCGATTGAAGCGCTTAATACTTCATTAACCAGTGATCAAAGCTATAACCGTATTAACCCAGCAGTGGGTATTAATTACACGCCAAGCAAAAATTTAACCGCTTATGCCAGCTATAACGAAGGTAGCCGTGCGCCAACAGCGATTGAGTTGGGTTGTGCAAACCCAGCGCAACCATGCCGCTTGCCAAATGCATTTGCGGGTGATCCACCTTTAGATCAAGTAGTTGCTAAAACGTTTGAAGCGGGTTTAAGAGGCAAAATTAACGAAAATGTAGGTTGGTCGCTAGCAGCTTATCGCGCGCAAAATTATGATGATATTCAATTTATCTCATCATCAACCACAGGTGCTGGCTTCTTTGATAACGTTGGAAAAACCAGACGTCAAGGTATTGATGCGGCATTGAATGGTCGTCTAGATAATTTCACATGGGCACTAGGCTATAGCTATGTAAAAGCGACTTATCAATCTGAGTTTGAGATTGTTAGTGAGCTTAACGAAACCGTACCAGGTAGTGAAGTGCAACAAGTAGGCAAAGGCGATAATATTCCTGGTATTCCACAACACCAATTGAAGTTACGTGCGGCTTACGACGTAACGCCTTCATGGAATGTTGGTACCAACATTTTTGCATTCTCTGATCAATATGCACGTGGTAACGAAAACAATCAGTACGATGGCGACGGTGCCAAAATTAGCGGCTATTTGGTGATGAACTTAGATACCCGTTACCGCTTTGGCAATAGTGGCTGGCAGTTTTTTGCTAAAGTAAATAACGTGTTTGATCGTGAATACAATAATGGCGGCTTACTGGGCGAGCATCGTTTTGATGCCAGCACAGGCGCATTTACTGGCAACGAAGTAACGCCAGCATTTTACGCACCTGGCGCGCCACGTGCAGGCTGGTTTGGCTTCCGCTATGAGTTTGGCGGCAAAAAAACGGTTGCCACTTTAGACAACGATTAATGCGTAATTAAGGACAACATTGCTCGCACAACAAACCCATTTAGAAGGCTTAAATTCAAAAAATTTAGAGCTAAAATCTAAACAGCATTTCACTCAACCCAAAAAAGTGTTGATTGTGGAAGATGAAGTGCTGTTTGCACGCGCGGTTCAAAAGCGTTTGCAAAAAGCTGGTTTTGAGTGTGAGCATGTTGAAAATTTAGCCGACGCACGCGCTATCCACAAACAGTTTAGCCCTGATTTAGTGTTGCTGGATATGCGCCTGCCAGATGGCAATGGCTTAGATTTAATTGCAGAATTTGTGGCAAAAAATATTGTGACCATTGTAATGACGGCTTACGGCGAAGTGAGCGATGCCGTTACCGCCATGAAAATGGGCGCAAACGATTATTTAAAAAAACCCATCGATTTAGAAGAGTTATTGTTAATCGTTGAAAAAAACGAAAAAACTGCCACCTTGCAGGCTAGTGTGGATTATTCGCGGCAACGTAATGTGCATTCAAGTGATGGCGTTACCCTAATTGGCGATAGCCCTGCGACACAAAGTATTCATATGCAAATTGCGCGTATTGCGCAGTTGGGCCATATTACCGATGCAATTGCACCCACTGTATTAATTACCGGCGAAACGGGCACAGGCAAAGATGTGGCCGCACGTTTGTTGCACGCTTCAGGCGCCAATGCCGATAAGCCTTTTGTGCATGTGGATTGCGCTTCTCTTCCAAACGAGCTGATTGAAAGCGAATTATTTGGTCATGAAAAAGGTGCATTTACCAATGCAATTACCTCTCGCCCAGGTTTGATTGAAGCGGCTGAAGACGGTACTTTATTCTTGGATGAAATTGGTGAGTTGCCATTAACCCTGCAAGCAAAGTTGCTTAGTGTGTTAGAGCGCAGACGTGTGCGACGCTTGGGCTCAACCAAAGAGCGTATTGTGCCTGCGCGCATTATTGCGGCAACCAATCGCGATTTGCATGAAATGTCGCAACAAGGACGATTCCGCTCAGATTTATATTACCGCTTGAATGTGATGACCATTTCGTTAGCGCCATTGCGTGAACGCGGCCACGATATATTGCAATTAGCTAAACATTTTATGCAGCTTACAGAAAAGCGCTATGGTTTAAGCAAGCACGTGTTCAGTCAATCGGCAATTGAGGCCATGCAACATTACAATTGGCCAGGCAATGTGCGCGAATTGCGCCATCAAATTAGCCGCGCCGTGCTTTTAAGCAGCCAGTCGCAAATCACCGCAACGGACTTAAATTTGGTTGATAGCAAAAACTTAGACCATAAAAATAAAGCCGCTAATGAAAACAATCAGCAAACGCAAATAACCTTGGATGCCGCTGAAAAAAGTATGCTACTCAGCGCACTGGAATCAACGCATAACAACGTATCAGAAGCTGCACGCAAGCTGGGTATTACCCGCATGACGATGCGCTATCGCATGGATAAACACGGTATTAGTTTTTAGCTAAGTTTTCTGCCAAATTGCATGTGCAAGCAATGCGTTTAACACAGCAAATCTCATTTTTGAAGGCTTAGCTGATTCGCCTCATGGTATTATGCCCACTTATAAAATATAAAATTCGTTGAATATTTACGTGGGCATTATCTTATGAAATTAGGCACCCCTTTAACCGCATCTGCAACAAAAGTCATGCTACTTGGCAGTGGCGAGCTTGGCAAAGAAGTCATTATTGCGCTACAACGCTTTGGCGTAGAAGTCATCGCAGTGGATCGTTATGCCAATGCGCCAGGTCATCAAGTTGCACACCGTGCCTACACCATTGATATGACAGATGCAGCGGCCTTGAAGGCATTGGTCGAGAATGAAAAGCCACATTTTATTGTGCCCGAAATCGAAGCGCTTAATACCGATGCCTTAGCCGATATTGAAAATAGTGGCACAGCTACTGTGATTCCAACGGTAAGAGCGGTACAGCTAACCATGAATCGCGAAGGCATCCGTCGCTTGGCTGCTGAAGAGCTTAAATTGCCTGTTTCACCTTATGCTTTTGCACGTAGCGAGGCTGAGTTACAAGCCGCGATTGATAGCCATATTGGCTACCCCTGTTTTATCAAACCTACCATGTCTTCTTCTGGCAAAGGCCAATCACGTATCACCCAAGCCAGTGAGGTAAAAACAGCCTGGGATTACGCCGCTACAGGCGGACGCGTGAATCAGGGCGTGGTGATTGTAGAAGGTCAGATTGATTTTGATTATGAAATTACGCTGCTTACGGTGCGCGCAAAAAACGCACAGGGTGAAACACAAACCTACTTCTGCGAACCCATAGGCCATGTGCAAAAAAATGGTGATTATGTCGAAAGTTGGCAACCACAAGCCATGACAACTAATGCGCTAAAAGCCTCACAGCATATTGCTAAAACCATTACCGATAGTCTTGGTGGTTTTGGTTTGTTTGGCGTAGAGCTGTTTGTTAAAAATGACCAAGTATGGTTCAGCGAAGTAAGCCCGCGTCCGCATGATACAGGCATGGTCACGATGTGTAGCCAGCGTTTAAGTGAATTTGAACTACATGCCCGCGCCATTTTAGGTTTGCCAGTGGATGTAACCATGACGCAAACGGGTGCAAGCGCTGTTATTTATGGTGGCGTAGATAGCCAAAATTTAAGCTATGAGGGACTAGAAGCCGCTTTAAGCGTTCCTAATAGTGATATTCGCCTATTTGGCAAACCAGAGTCCTTTGCGCGCCGTCGTATGGGCGTTGCCTTGGCAACTGGTAAAGATAGCGATGAAGCCAGAAACCGCGCAAAACTGGCGGCTAGCTTAGTTAAGCCCGCTGAGCGTTAATTTTTAGCTGGTTTTAGTGATGCTAGATAAAATTAATGAAGTAGGCAGTAGCAAAGCTACGTTTTACGACTTGTTAGGTGGCGAGCAAGGCGGCACTGCTGCTATTCGTGAGTTAGTAGAAACTTTCTACGACATTATGGATTCGGATAAAAAAGCGGCACCAATCCGCGCCATGCATCCTGCCGATTTAACGGCTTCACGCGAAAAGCTCTTTATGTTTTTAACTGGCTGGACTGGCGGCCCCCAGCTGTATATTGAGCGCTATGGGCATCCGTTTTTACGCCGCAGGCATATGCCCTTTAGCATTGATGAAAGTGCGCGTGATCAATGGATGTATTGCATGATAAGTGCTATGCAACAATTGAAAATGGATGAAAAATTGATGCAAGCGTTAGCCGAACAACTGTACGGCGTAGCGGATTTTATGCGTAATCAGTAGCAACATATCTGCCCAAATAACTACCAAATAGTAGTAAAGAAACTGCAAAAACACGTACTACAAACTTATTCTGACCACACAATGCTATAGTACTAAAAAGAATAACGCGTATCGTAAGGAGTTTTTGCTTGTTAAAAAGCAGATTGTTACGAAAAATTGCATGCCTAATTTGCATCCCATTTGTGATGCTTTTTGTACTATCGGCACAAGCAATGCCCATCGATTTTTATGGCAAAGATTTTCTTGTACAGCACCCCCTTATCTATTCCATTCTGCACCCGCACATCGAATTTAGCCTACGCTGGGTAATTGAATACAAGTTTGAGTTTGCATTAGCTATTTTTGTGGTGCTGTCCATCATTTTGATTAATTTGCTGTATGTTGATTGGCAAATCAGAAAAAAGGTGACACAACGCTTTCTAACTCCCACTGTATTGACTGCCACCAGCACTGAGCGCATTCAATTCCCCACAAAAAAAATATTCGTAACAGGCCTGCTGTTTATTATCTGCCTGACCCTGTTTTATGCACACATGCTGTTTACTTATCAATTTTATGCAGACCAGCGCTATGTGCAATGGTTGAGTGCCGGTTTTTTTGTTTTTGTGTTGTATGGCGGCTATTTATTTGGCAACCTAAAACGCAGCAAGCAGTTAGAAAAGCTAATCAATAAATTGCATCTGCAAAATATTGATAAAAAAATTGCACAAGAAAAGCTACAGCAAAGTGAGCTACGCTTGCAAAAGCAAAATGCCAGCTTGGCGCATTTAGCCACCATGCAACTGGGCGGCAAGCAAGATCCAGAAGCTTTATTTAAAGAAATTGCACAAGTATCGGCCGCCGCTTTAGATGTGGAGAGGGTAAGCGTGTGGCGCTTTGATGATGACTTTAAACAGCTGCAATGTATAGGCTTGTATATCAAATCAAAGGATTTGCACACAGTATCAAAACCTTTGGCTGCTGCCGATTTACCCGTGTATTTTCAGTATCTTAAGCAAAGTCGTGTCATATCAATTAATGATGTCTATCAACATCCCGCCACCGCTGAGTTTACAAAGGAGTATTTAAAGGGTAGTGACATAGGCGCCATGCTGGATGGCACTATTTGGCTGAATAATCAGGTGATTGGTGTGATTTGTCATGAGCATATTGGCGGGCCGCGCGAATGGACGCTGGATGAGCAAAATTTTGTTGGTTCAATTACGGATTTAGCTAGACTAACGATTGAAGCTCACAAACGGCAGCAGGTAGAAGACAGCTTATCTCACCAACAAAAACATCTTGAAACCATGGTGCAAAAGCGTACTGCATCCATTGAAAATAACGCTAAGCTGTTTCGGTTTTTGGTTGAGCGGGCGCCAGTGACCATCTTATACATGAATATCGCCAATGAAATTATTGAGATGAATCCAGAAGCAGAGCGTCTTTCTGGGTATAGCCGTGAGTTCGCTATTGGAAAAACCTATAACGAATTGTTTGGTACAGAACAAAACAAGCAGCAACTCGCACAGCTTAATCAGCAAGTTGCGTATGGGCAAAAAATTCAAGGCGAAGAGATCACCACGCGTTGCGCCGATGGCAGGACAATCGATTTGGTTGTGTCACGCAGCATGGAATTAGACGATGACAATAATCCGGTGATTATTTCTATTGGCCAAGATATGAGTAAACAAAAGGCCTTAGAAGCTAATACCAAAAAATTACTCGAAAGTGAAAAGCGTTACAGCTATGTGGTAGAGCATGCGCCTATACCAATATTAATTATTGATAAAGTGGGCAATGTGGTTGATGTTAACCCAGAGGCTTTATCGGCTGCCGGTTATAGCCGAGAGCAAATGGTTGGTAAAAGTTTTATTCAGTTAATAGTGGCCAAAGAATCGCGTAAGAAAGCGCTTGCCGCTGCTGGACGCGCCATGAAAGGTAAAGATTTTCGCGCGATTGAATTGCTATTGCAGAATGCCGCTGGTGAAAAATACGTCTATCAATGCTCAATGGGTGCTGTTGTGCAAAGCACCAGCAACGAAGGGCAAATTGTTGCCATTGCGCTCGATATTTCGCGTCAGAAAGCGTTACAAGAATCGCTGATTACGGCACGCGAAGCCGCTGAATCGGCTGACCGAATCAAATCGATGTTTGTTGCATCCATGTCGCATGAGCTACGCACACCGCTAAATTCCATCATCGGATTTTTAGGTGTTGTGCTGCAAGGCATGTCTGGCGAGCTTAATGTGAAACAAAAAGATCAATTAGGCCGTGCCTACCACTCTGCCAAACATTTGTTATCCTTGATTTCTGATGTGATTGATATTTCGAAAATTGAAGCAGGGTTTTTAGAAATACATATTGAGAAATTTGAATTAGCACCGCTATTAGCTGAGGTGGAGCATGCGGTTGCGCATATTGTAGAAGAGAAATATTTAGAAATTAGTATTGATTGTGCCGCACACATTAAGTTAGAAACGGATCGAAAGCGCCTGTATCAGGTGATTTTAAATGTAGTAAGTAATGCTGTTAAATATACGCCGCAAGGCAAAGTTAAGATTCATGCCAGCGTAGATAAAAAATGGTTAAGCGTGTCGGTTAGCGATACAGGCATTGGTATTAACGAAGCCGATTTAGTTAAGCTATTTCAACCGTTTGAGCGGATAGATTCGCCGCTAAAAATTAAAACACTGGGAACAGGCTTGGGCTTGTACCTAACGCGAAAAATTTTATTCCAGCTGCTGGGTGGGCGTATCGAAGTACAAAGTGAACCAGGCAAAGGCAGTATATTTACAATTAAATTACCCGTTAAAGCTTCCAATATAGCTGTGGAATCAAGCGTTTCTATTTTAGATGAGCCGCCAGCATCAAGTATTAAATCGGAAGAGTCAAATCTATCATTGAATAATTCAGGAAAAATACTGCCATGACTGTTGCTTTGATCATAGAAGATAACGAAAATAACTTGGAATTGATTCGATTTATTTTAGAGCAGGCACATTACAAGATACGTTATGCCATGACTGGGCTAGAAGGTGTACGGCAGGCGCTGACAATTCCGCCAGACTTTATTATTTTAGATATACAATTACCAGATATTAATGGACTAGAAGTATTAAAACGCATTAGGGCGCATCCAGTAGGGCGAGATATACCCATTATCGCCATGACATCCTATGCGATGTCTGGTGACCGCGAAAGACTGTTGGCGGCGGGATGTACCAGTTATATTGAAAAACCAATAGATCCCATGCTGGTGATTCAACAAATAGAACAAGCAATCAATAAATAAAAAAGATAATAAGGCGAGGTGATGCGTGAATATTTTAGTCGCAGAAGATGACGAAAACTCTAGGCAACTGCTAGAGACAGTGCTGACAGCACAAGGTTATACAGTTGCCTGCTTTGATAACGGTTTAAAAGCGTTATCTTATTTACACCTTGAACCTGTGGATTTGATTATTTCTGACATTTTAATGCCAGAAATGGATGGTTACGGTTTGTGCCGTGCGGTAAAGCAAAATCAAAATCTGCAACATATTCCGATTCTTTTTTACACCGCCACTTACACTTCCGATCAAGATAAACGCTTTGCCTTATCGCTTGGCGCTACTAAGTTTTTAATCAAGCCGATGTTAATGCCAGACTTGTTGGATATTGTGGCCGCTGTTTTAAAATCGAATCAGCCAGCCGATTTGCCTAAAAGTCGCGGCTTATATCGCGGTAGCCCGCTCAAGTTGGATAAGCAGCATGCAGACCGAGTGCGCTCTAAGTTAGATAAAAAAATCATTGAATTGAGTGAAGAAAAAGAAAAGCTTATTGAAAGTGAAGCGCGCTTTAGAGATTTTGCCGAAGCGTCGGCAGATTGGTTTTGGGAGTCAGACGATCAGCTAAAGATAAACGCAGTAACAGGCGGGCCCACAGGCTTAAGTTTTTACAGCCTGACCGATTTGGCTGAAGCTTGTCATAGCCATACCTCAAACGAAATGCTTAAAACTTTGCAGACACACAAACGCTTTGCGGATTATGTGGTGCACTTTACCGATGAAACTGGCAAGTTGGTTTATTTACGTGTTTCTGGCAAGCCTGTATTTGCCAATAACGGCAATTTTATTGGCTACCGTGGCGTTGGCCGTGATGTGACTGAAACCATTGCCTTAAATCGTAAAGTAGAATTTTTAGCTTCGCACGACGAATTAACTGGCTTGCCCAATCGCAGTATGTTTAGGCAGCGTTTAGAACATTCCGTTGCAAAAGCGGCGCGCGAAGGTAATCAGGTTTTATTATTATTTTTCGATTTAGATCATTTTAAAATGGTTAACGATACGCTTGGCCATGAATCTGGCGACCAACTGCTGGTGATGGCAACCAAGCGCATTACTGAGCGTGTGCGTTCTACCGATGTATTGTGCAGGCTGGGTGGCGATGAGTTTGTCATGATTATGGAAGGCGCATCTCCGCAAGACGGTCATCGATTGGTACGCGATATTATTGCGGCTTTTGCGGTGCCGTTTGAAATTGATAAACAACGCGTGTATTGCACAGTGAGTATTGGCGTCAGTGTTTACCCTGATGACACAATAGACACACAAACTTTGCTGGTATATGCCGATTTGGCCATGTATCGCGCCAAGCAAAATGGGCGTAACGACTTTGAGTTTTATACAACTAATTTAAACTTTATTGCGCACCAATGGTTAGAGATGGAGCATGGCATTCGCCACG
>JAZKDM010000149.1:0-3108 GCA_040387535.1 Pseudomonadota bacterium
GCTAAAAATTAGGCATGTTTAACCATATTAAAGAAGACATTTCAATCGTTTTTGACCGCGACCCAGCTGCGCGTACACACTTTGAGATTCTGACTACTTACCCAGGTGTGCACGCACTGATTATGCATCGCTTTAGTCATTGGTTATGGCAGGCGCGTTTTTATTGGCTTGGGCGATTTTTTTCGCATATTGGTCGCTTTTTAACGGGCATTGAGATTCATCCAGGTGCCACCATTGGCAACCGCGTGTTTATTGACCACGGCATGGGTGTTGTGATTGGCGAAACGGCTGTAATTGGCGATGACTGTACTTTGTATCATGGCGTAACATTGGGCGGCACATCATGGAATAAGGGCAAACGTCATCCAACCTTAGAGCAAGGCGTGGTGATTGGTGCGGGCGCAAAAGTGCTTGGCCCGATTACGATTGGTAAAAACGCCAAAATTGGTAGCAATGCCGTGGTAGTAAAAGATGTGCCTGAAAACGCCACTGCGGTAGGTATTCCTGCGCGTATTTTAGAAGAAGAAAAAGCCAAAAAACGCGACGAAACAGCTCAAAAAATTGGCTTTAGTGCCTATGCCATTGGGGATGAGAATAATGACCCCATCACCAAAGCAATTCATAGCTTGTTAGATCATGCTAGCAAGCAAGATGCTGAACTGACCTTATTAAAAGCTCAATTAGCTAAAATTGATGACACAAAAGCGGACGCTGATTTGGCGGAAGCATTTGCCTCTAAAAAGCATTAACTATTCACCGCTATAAATGGCTGAACTTAAGCGCTTAATAATTGACTAAATTACTAGGTTATTATACAATTGTGTCAATTATTGAGCCAACAAACTATTATTTATGAGACTAACCACTAAAGGCCGTTTTGCAGTTACCGCAATGCTAGACCTTGCTTTAAACGAAGTAAGTGAGCTAGGCGAAAGCCGCCCTGTTACTTTGGCTGGCATTAGTGAACGCCAAGCGATTTCGCTTTCTTATTTAGAACAATTGTTTAGTCGCCTACGCCGACAAGGTTTGGTAACAAGCGTGCGCGGTCCTGGCGGTGGTTATCGCGTAGCAAAAGCACATGCGGAAATTTCAGTATCCAATATCATTACCGCGGTGGATGAGTTAATTGATGCTACCCAGTGCGGCGGACAAGAAAATTGCCACGATACGGGCCGATGCATGACGCATGACTTATGGGCATCGCTGAATAATAAGATTTTAGATTATTTATCAGGTGTGACTTTGGCAGATATGGTTGAGAATCAGCGCCAGAACATTGCTGGAGCAGCTAATGGCTTAGCTGGCAGCAAAGTGCATTTTTCGCCACGCGGCTTACAATCTAAAACCTGCGCACAAAGCACATGTGAAGAGGCGACGGCTTAAATGAGCCATGTATTTTTTGACCATAACAGCACCACTGCGCTCAGGCCAGAAGTGTTAGAGGCGATGTTGCCGTTTATGGTTGAACAGCACGGCAATGCTACCAGCCGCCACGCTTTTGGTCGCACCGCGCGCGCGGCGGTTGAGCGTGCACGTGAACAAGTGGCCGATGCTATTAATGCGCACCCAACACAAGTTGTTTTTACGGCAAGTGGCACTGAGGCCAACAATTTTGCCATATATGGTATTGCCAGCAGTTTGAGTCACGGGCAAATTTTAACCAGCGCGGTAGAGCACCCCTGTGTATCGCGCCCTGCCCTTGCTATGCAATCGCGTGGCTGGCAAGCGCGCAGCATTAACGTAGATATGAATTGCAATTTAGATAGGTACCACTTGCTTAATCTGTTAGCAGCCCCCACCAACTTAGTATCGGTGATGTTGGCGAACAACGAGACAGGAGCAATACAAGATCTAGCTGAGATTGCAGGCTTGGCCAAGCAATACAAGGCATTTGTGCATACTGATGCAGTACAAGGCTTAGGTAAAATCGCGGTAGATTTTGTCGATTTAAATGTCAATGCGATGACGCTATCTAGCCACAAAATTGGCGGCCCATTGGGTGCAGGCGCTTTGGTATTTGACAAGCGCTTGGATATTCAACCCTTGCTGCATGGCGGCGGACAAGAAAAAGGTTTACGTAGCGGCACCGAAAATGTGGCTGCGATTGTGGGGTTTGGTTTGGCGTGCGAATTGGCTGTTAAAAATTTAGCCGCATTTGCTACGCACACACAACAGTTGCGCGATTTATGTGAAGCAGGTTTGACTAAATTAGGCGCTATTTTTTTTGGTCAGCAGGCAAAACGTATTCCCAATACCAGTTTTTTTGCGTTTGAGAATATAGAAGGCGAAACTTTGGTGATGGCACTAGATCGTAAAGGATTCGCGGTTGCTAGCGGTTCGGCTTGTTCGTCTGATAGTTCAGAGCCTAGCCATGTATTGCTGGCCATGGGCATTGAGCCAGACGTAGCGCGCGGCGCGATTAGAGTGAGCTTTGGTTTAAGCAACACAATTGAGCAGGTACAACAGTTTTTAAAAGTACTTGAGCAGGAATTAGCAAGATTAAGAAACTTAACGGCAATTTTAGCCTAACAAATTTAATAGCATTGAGAAAGTAAGTATTATTAAAATGGATAGAGACCCGATTTATTTAGATTATTCAGCCACCACGCCAGTGGATCCGCGTGTGGCCGCCATGATGATTCCATATTTAACGGAACATTATGGCAACCCTGCGTCACGTAGCCATCCATTTGGCTGGACAGCTGAAAAAGCGGTAGAAAATGCGCGTGAAGAAGTGGCGAAATTAGTAGGCGCAGATCCGCGTGAAATCGTATGGACATCTGGTGCAACAGAATCAAACAACTTAGCCATTAAAGGTGCAGCTAATTTTTATGCGGCGACTAAAGGCAAACATATCATTACCATTGCGACAGAGCATAAAGCGGTAATTGATGCAGTTCGCGAGTTAGAACGTGTCGGCTTTACGGCTACTTATTTACAGCCAGAAGCAAATGGCTTGGTAGATTTAGCTAAATTTAAAGCGGCGATTCAGCCAGATACTGTTTTAGCCAGCGTGATGATGGTGAATAATGAAATCGGCGTGATTCAAGATATTGAAGCGATTGGCAATATTTGCCGCGAAAACAATGTGATATTCCATGTGGATGC
>JAZKDM010000150.1:0-2204 GCA_040387535.1 Pseudomonadota bacterium
TAGAAACACTACATTATTAATAGCAAAACTAGAGGAGTTAGCATGAGTTTAGATTTACTAAAAGGCCTTGGCGTGAAAATACCTTACAAAGCCAAGTATGATAATTTCATTGGTGGCAAATGGGTTGCACCAGTAAAAGGCGAATATTTTGATGTTATTTCACCAATTACAGGTAAAAACTACACGAAAGCTGCACGCTCAAGTGCAGAAGACGTTGAATTGGCTTTAGATGCGGCGCATGCGATTACCGACAAATGGGCGAAAACTTCAACAACTGAACGCGCTAACATCCTACTAAAAATTGCTGATCGTATTGAAGCGAATTTAGAGTTAATCGCCACTGCAGACACCATTGATAACGGCAAACCAATCCGCGAAACCATGAACGCGGATATTCCATTAACGGTAGATCATTTCCGCTATTTTGCTGGTGCAATTCGCGCGCAAGAAGGCGGCATCAGTGAAATCGACCATGACACAGTGGCTTACCACTTTCATGAACCTCTAGGCGTTGTGGGTCAAATCATTCCTTGGAACTTCCCAATTTTAATGGCGGCTTGGAAGTTAGCGCCTGCGTTAGCTGCTGGTAACTGTGTGGTATTAAAACCAGCTGAGTTCACACCGATTAGTATTTTAATCCTGATGGAAGTGATTGGTGATTTAGTGCCACCTGGCGTGATTAATATTGTGAACGGTTACGGCCGTGAAGTGGGCGCACCATTAGCCAACAGCAAGCGTATCGCCAAAATTGGCTTTACTGGCTCAACCGCCACAGGCCGCGCTATTGCAACGGCTGCTGCCAGCAACTTAATTCCAGCAACATTAGAATTGGGTGGCAAATCACCTAATATCTTCTTTGCCGATATTATGGATGCCGATGATGCGTTCTTTGATAAAGCGATTGAAGGCTTGGTATTATTCGCGTTCAACCAAGGCGAAGTTTGTACTTGCCCATCACGCGCGATTATTCAAGAATCGATCTACGATAAATTTATCGCCCGCGTTTTAGAGCGCGTAAAAGCCATTAAACAAGGCAGCCCGCTAGATCCAAATACCATGCTGGGCGCACAAGCTTCTCAAGACCAATTGAACAAAATTATGAACTACATTGAAATCGGTAAGCAAGAAGGCGCCGAAGTGTTAATTGGCGGTGAGCGTAATATGCTGACTGGTGATATTGCGGACGGTTACTATGTGCAGCCAACTTTACTAAAAGGCCACAACAAAATGCGCGTGTTCCAAGAAGAAATTTTTGGCCCAGTGCTAGCTGTGACAACCTTTAAAGACGAAGCCGATGCTTTAGCGATTGCCAATGACACTATCTTTGGTTTGGGTGCTGGCGTTTGGAGCCGTGATGGTTCTGTGGCTTACCGCATGGGTCGTGGCATCAAGGCTGGCCGTGTATGGACAAATTGCTACCATGCCTACCCTGCCCACGCGGCATTCGGTGGCTACAAAGAGTCTGGTATCGGTCGCGAAAATCACAAAATGATGCTAGACCATTACCAACAAACTAAATGCTTGCTGGTCAGCTACAGCCCTAACAAATTAGGCTTCTTCTAATTTTAAGGCTTTAGTAAGCAGTAATTAAGTAAAAAAAGGGGCGGTTTTAATCGCCTCTTTTTGTTTAAAAAGGAATAAACATGGCTGAACGCGTTTCTGCAACACCCTCTGCGCTGGCGCTGATTGATAGGCTAACCGCTGAGCATGGTCCGATTATTTTTTTACAATCTGGCGGATGCTGTGAAGGTAGCGGCCCTATGTGCATGCCAGAAAAAGAATTTAACCCCAGCGCCTCTGATGTGGTTTTGGGTAAATTTAATAATGCCACTTTTTATATGGGCGATAGTCACTTTACCTTTGCCGAAAACATGCACACCATTTTAGATGCCATGCCTGGCTCCAGCGGCTCATTTTCATTGGATTGCGGTACTGGCTTTGCGTTTATTACCCGCGGGCGACTATATTCGGATGAAGAGTTGCAACAATTACCACCTGTTGAACGCGTGGGTTACTAATCAAGAATTTCATTCACAATCAGAATTGACTACGATTCGGCTATAAAACTAGGCCGATTTAAGGTAAAATCTTATTTGGCGGGCCTCCCCGCATTGTAAAGTAGCCAACCTGGTCAGATGCGGAAGCAAGCAGCCACAACTATTAAGCAAGTGCCGGGGGTTTGGCTCGCCTCTTCCCCCAAAAAA
>JAZKDM010000151.1:0-1677 GCA_040387535.1 Pseudomonadota bacterium
TTACAATTGCAATTGATGCGATGGGTGGCGATCATGGCCCTCACGTTACTGTTCCCGCCGCCTTAAAAGCGCTTAAGGAAGATGATCAACTCAATATTGTATTGGTTGGTTTAGAAGATGCCATTCAGGCTGAGCTAAAAGCGCATAAGTCGGCTGTTAGCCCACGTTTACGTATACATCCAACTACACAAGTAGTATTAATGGATGAATCACCTCAAAGTGCCTTAAAAAATAAAAAAGATTCGTCCATGCGCGTCGCCATTAACCTGGTTAAATCGGGCGAGGCGAATGCCTGCGTGAGCGCTGGCAATACAGGTGCACTAATGGCTACTGCACGCTTTGTTCTAAAGACTTTGCCTGGCATTGATAGGCCTGCGATTGCTTCATCTCTACCTTCAGAAAAGGGTAGAACCTATATGCTGGACTTAGGTGCAAACGCCGATTGCACGCCTCTACATTTATTGCAATTTGCCGTGATGGGTGCCATGTTGGTGAGCTGTGTTGAGCATAAACCAAATCCCACGGTAGGTTTGCTAAATATTGGTTCTGAAGATATAAAAGGTAACGAAGTTGTCAAACAGGCGGCAGAGTTATTGCGCGCGAGTCATCTGAATTTTTATGGCAATATTGAAGGCGATGATATCTTTAAAGGCACCACCGATTTAGTGGTGTGCGATGGCTTTGTGGGCAATGTGTCACTTAAAACCACTGAAGGCTTGGCGCATATGATGGGCAAGTTTTTAACCATGGAATTTAAACGAAACTGGCTGACCAAGTTGATGGCTTTGGGCGCGATGCCTGTGCTAAAAGCGTTTAAAAAACGCTTAGATCCGCGTCGTTACAATGGCGCTAGCTTTTTAGGTCTACGCGGCATTGTGGTTAAAAGCCATGGCGGTGCAGATGAGTTAGCGTTTTATTATGCCTTGCATGTTGCCATTGAAGAGGCGCGTAGCGGTGTATTACGTCGTATTACCGAACAATTAGAAATTGAACATTTGCAGCCACAAAAATCAAGTGCAGATAATTTGGCAGAAGAAGGCATTAACGCATGACCGAATTAAATTCTAGCCCTACAAAAATCCATGCAAAAATAGCAGGAACAGGTAGCTATTTGCCGCAAAAAATCTTAACCAATGCGGATTTAGAGAAAATGGTCGATACCACCGATGAGTGGATATTCAGTCGTACTGGCATACGCGAAAGGCATATTGCTGCAGCCGATGAGTTTACCAGTGACTTGGCCTTTAATGCCGCGCAAAATGCAATTGCTAGCGCAGGCATTCAGGCCAGTGACATTGATTTAATTATTGTTGCAACCACTACGCCAGATAAAGTTTTCCCTAGCGTTGCCACCATGGTGCAGCGTAAATTAGGTATTTCTGGCTGCCCAGCGTTTGATATTCAAGCGGTGTGTAGTGGTTTTGTGTATGCGCTTTCTACCGCTGATAACTTTATTAAAGCCGGCAGTGCAAAATGTGTATTGGTCATCGGCGCTGAAACTTTTTCACGCATTACCGATTACACCGATAGAGGCAACTGCATTTTGTGGGGTGATGGCGCAGGCGCTATCATTTTGCAGGCCTCCTCTGAGGTGGGCGTTATTTCAACGCATTTACATGCGGATGGCAATTATGAAAAAATGTTGCACGTGCCACGTAATGCCGATGGACCAGATAC
>JAZKDM010000152.1:0-8553 GCA_040387535.1 Pseudomonadota bacterium
GCGCTGCGCCAATTATTGCTGAAGTAGCCAAAGAAATGGGTATTCTGACAGTAGCTGTAGTCACTAAGCCATTTGCGTTTGAAGGCAAACGTACCAAAGTAGCGGCAGAAGGTTTAGAAGAGCTTTCACAGCATGTGGATTCCTTAATTGTGATTCCAAACGAAAAATTGATGGAAGTGTTGGGCGAAGATGTGCCTTTTACAGAAGCGTTCAGCGCGGCGAACGACGTGCTACATAATGCTGTCTCAGGTATTGCAGAGATTATTAATTGCCCAGGTTTGGTTAACGTTGACTTTGCCGATGTGCGCACGGTAATGAGTGAAATGGGTATGGCGATGATGGGTTCTGCTGAAGCAAGCGGCCCAAATCGCGCCAATATCGCAGCAGAGCAAGCCGTTGCCAGCCCATTGTTAGAAGACGTCAACTTAGCTAACGCGCGTGGCGTTTTAGTAAACATTACCGCTAGTGCTAGCTTTAAAATGAAAGAGTACTATGACGTGATGAACACTATTAAAGCGTTCACAGCCGAAGATGCAACCGTGATTGTGGGTAACGTGGTTGATGAAAATATGGGCGATCGTTTGCGCGTAACAATGGTAGCTACAGGCTTAAACGGCGCTGTTGCCCGTCGCCAAGCCAAACCAGAATTACGTGTGATGACCACATTGATGACAGGCACTAATAGTCAGCCAGTATTTGTGGGTGGTGAAGTGGAAGATGAAGCGCCAGCGGTGTTTAGTCAAAACAATCGTCGCGCGCAGGTTGAGGCGATGAAAATGTCGGGTGTAGAAGAATATGACATTCCAGCATTTTTACGCAAACAAGCCGATTAATTAGCTTGAGCTTTGTTATCAGCTAGCGCTTTGTTAAAATGCCAGATAGATAAGAAACAGGATAGATAAGAAAAGGGAACCAGCTAGCTTACGCTAGCAAACAATTAAGTGCTTAAACAAAGAACATTAAAAAAACAGATTAGTGCTACTGGCGTTGGTTTGCATAATGGTGAAAAAGTCACGCTGACTTTGAAGCCAGCCGCAATCGACACAGGCATTGTATTTAAACGCGCCGATTTGCCCGGAGCGCCAACGATACAAGCACAACCTGATGCAGTGCGTGATACGCGCATGTGTTCTGCCCTAGAACACAATGGTGCGCGCGTTAGCACTGTAGAGCACTTAATGTCTGCGCTGGCAGGGCTGGGCGTTGATAATGTGATGATTGAAGTGACCGCTTCTGAGATTCCCATTATGGACGGCAGCGCTGGCCCCTTTATCTATTTATTGCAGCAAGCTGGCGTTGTAGAGCAGTTGGCCCCTAAAAAATTCATTCGAATCAAAAAGCTAGTTGAAGTAAAAGAAGGTGATAAATGGGTGAAGTTTGAGCCCTATCATGGTTTTAAAATGGATTTCACCATAGACTTTGCACACCCAGTTTTTGAAAATTCTGGTAGCAACGTTAAAATAGATTTTAAAGATAATAGTTATATTAAAGAAATCAGCCGTGCCCGGACTTTTGGCTTTATGCACGAAGTAGAATACCTGCGCGCCAATGGATTAGCGCGCGGCGGCAGTTTAGATAATGCGATTGTGTTGGATGAGTATCGCATATTAAATCGCGATGGATTGCGTTACGAAGATGAATTTGCTAAGCATAAAGTGTTAGACGCTATTGGCGATTTGTATATGCTGGGACATCCTTTATTGGGTGCTTTTACCGCCTACAAATCAGGACATGCACTCAATAATGCTTTGTTAATCGCCTTGCTGGCCGATGCCGATGCTTGGGAATTTGCGACCTTTGATAATATTGAAGAAGCGCCAAAAGGCTTTCAGGAGCAAACCGCTTTTTTCACCCCTAATCTTATGCCGCATTTTAGTTAAAGTTATCTAAGCTAAATTCATTCAGCTTAATTAAAGCCATGCCAATCATCCGTTTAACGATTATTCTGGTTTTTATCGCTAGCTTAGTTTTACTGGCTATGTATTTGGTCAGCCGCCAACAAAAATATTTAACCCTACTAAAACAAATGCTTAAGTACACAGGCTGGATGTTTGTGCTTGTATTGCTGCTGTATTTAATCACGAGAGTCATTCGCTTATAGCGAATTTATATGCGCCACTTATCCTTTCTAAAATGTGCTGTTTTGTTATTCGCAACATTTGCAAACTCAAGCTTTGCAGCCAGTGGCGATGAGGAGTTTTTACTGGCGCGCGCCGCATACAATCAAAAAAATGCGATTGCGCTTTCTGAATATACCCAGCAATTGCAGCATCAAGAATATATTTTGGCGCCTTATGCCGAGTATTGGTTGATGCTATTGAGCTTAAATGAGGCCGATAATCAAACGGTTGTTGATTTTATTAATGCTTACAGTGAATACCCTTTTGCCGATAAATTACGCGGTGAATATTTAAAAAAATTGGCAAAAGAACAGGATTGGTCAGCATTTTCGGCTGAATTTCCAAACTACGCTCAAGAAGATGCGGCGGTTGCGTGTTACGCCGCAGAAGCCAACGCCGTGTTTGGCGATGCCACCACGCTAGAAGCAGCTAAACCCTTATGGCTGCAAGCCAAAGAGCAGCCTAGTAATTGCAATAATCTATATGACCGCATGCAAGCGGCCAATGTTCTAAGCGAGGAAGATATTTGGGCTCGCTTTAGGCTGGCTGTTGCTGATAATCGTATGACTTTAGCCAAAGGAATACTTAAACGCAGTAAATCGTTTGAGCCAAGCCAATTAAAATTAATTGATAAGGTTGCAGCAAACCCCAGTGAAGCATTAGCAAAAAAAACTGTTTCACTCAATACGCGCTTAGGCCGCGAACTAAACCTGATGGCCTTAAATCGCGTGGCAAAAACCAGCTCTTTACAAGCACTTAGTTTATTTAATCGCATAGAAGACACCATGCTAGCTAGTGATAAAAAAGTTTTTTATGGCAGGTTGGCATTGTATGCAGCGCAGCGACATGAGCCGCAGGCCTTGGATTGGTTTAAATTAGCAACGGATACTGTCGATTTTAATACGGTTAATTCTAATGCGATAAAATACAGTGCGCCAAGTAACACGGTTTTAGATAAAGACCAACTTGCTTGGTATGCACGTGCCGCGTTACGTGATGAAAATTGGCCTTTACTGGCTACCGTGATTTCAAAAATGGACACAAGCCAAGCCGAAGAAGGCGCTTGGCGCTATTGGAAAGCGCGCGCTTTAAAAGCACAAAAGCAAACTTTAGAAGCCAATACTTTATTTGCTAAGTTATCTACAGAGCGGCATTTTTATGGCTGGCTAGCGCAAGATGAGCTAGATGGTTTTATTACCGCCCCCCTTGTCACGCATAAAACCACAGAAGAAGCCGTACAAGCCTTTGCCGATATTCCCGCTATTCAGCGTGCCGTTGCACTACAACAATTGGATTTTAAATGGGAAGCAAAAGCCGAATGGGCATTAGCCTCTAAAGCGTTTGATGATAGCCAATTACTGGCCGCAGCAGAGTTTGCGCATCGCAAAAATTGGCACGATTTAGCGATTGTTACCGCTGATAAAACCACAGAAATGCACGATTTTGCACTGCGTTATCCAACACCATATCGAAATTTAATGAAGCCAGCGGCAAGCGAGCAAGCCATTGATGAGGCTTGGGTATACGGTATTACGCGGCAAGAAAGCCGTTTTATGCATTATGCTAAATCGGGCGTGGGCGCATCTGGCTTAATGCAATTAATGCCAGCTACCGCTAAGTGGATTGCGGGTAAGGCTGGCATTGAGGACTACCATAACGGCATGATTCATGAGCTTGATACCAATATTGCCTTAGGTACGTATTATTTACGTTACACACTTGAATTAATGAATGGGCAGGCCGTAATGGCAACTGCGGCTTATAATGCAGGGCCAAGCCGCGCTAAAAAATGGATGGCAGATGAGCCATTAGAGGGTGCGATTTATGCAGAAACTATTCCGTTTTCTGAAACTCGTAGTTATGTGCAAAAAGTGATGGCCAACGCCCATATTTACGCGCATCAACTGGGTTTAAAATCGACTACTTTAAAACAACGTTTGGGCACTATTCCAGGTAAAACAGTTGCTATTGTTCCTGCAATTGATACCGAAAATACAGAACTAAATAGTGCTAATCTCACCATAAATGAGCAATAGATGACTAATAAGCAATTAGCCAAAAAAGGGCAAAAGTAATGACAGTAAAAACAGTATGTGTATTAGGCGGAGCAGGCTTTGTTGGCAGCAGTATTGTCGCCAAATTAGATGCTGCAGGCTACCAAGTTAAAGTATTATCGCGCCGCCGTGAGGCTGGTAAGCATTTGTTTTTGTTACCCAATGTGCAAGTGCTGGAATGCGATGTGATGAATAATCATGCCTTAAAAGATGCGCTAAAAGGTGCTGATGCGGTGATTAACTTAATTGGTATTTTGCACGAAAGTGGCAAAGCAACATTTGAAGAAATGCATCACCAATTACCACGTCGCGTGGCGCAAATCTGCGAAAGTTTAGGTATTGAACGTTTATTGCATATGAGCGCTTTGCAGGCCAGCAGCCATGCACCTAGCCAATACTTAATTAGTAAAGCTAAAGGTGAAGCTGCGTTGAGCGACTTTAACAAAAAGCTCAATATCACCACTTTTAAACCATCGGTTATTTTTGGTCGCAACGATAGTTTTTTAAATCTCTTTGCCAATTTAGTGCGATATTTGCCAGTCATTGCTTTGGCAAAACCAGATGCTAAATTTCAACCGATTTGGGTGGAAGATGTGGCCAGTTGTTTTGTAAACGCGCTAGAAAATACAGATACTTACGATAAAAGCTATGAGCTTGGCGGCCCAACTGTTTACACCTTGCGTGAGCTAGTGCAAAACGTGATGGATATTTTGGACAAACAGCGCCCCATTATTGGCTTAAACGATAGCTTATCAATGGCGCAGGCATTTGCTTTTGAACTGTTACCAATTAAATTAATGACACGCGATAATGTGAAATCGATGGCATTAGATAGCGTAACGCAGCAGCCGATTGCCAATGAGCTAAACGTCATTGCAACACCATTAGAGGCGGTAGTCCCAGAATATTTAATGAACGCCACGCCACGTGGTGCATACGATGGTTTTCGCAGCGCCGCTGGCCGTGCCATTAATGCCAGAAGGTAAATTGTAAGTGACTGCTAACATGCAAGTGTATTGTGTGGGTGGCGCCGTGCGCGATGAGCTATTAGGCTTGAGCGTAAAGGATAAAGATTATGTGGTGGTTGGCAGTACACCACAAGCGATGCTAGATGATGGCTACAGACCAGTTGGTAAAGATTTCCCTGTTTTTTTGCACCCCAAAACGCATGAAGAATATGCGCTAGCACGCACAGAGCGTAAAACCGCGGCAGGCTATAAAGGCTTTGCTGTACATGCCTCACCTGATGTCACTTTAGAAGAAGATTTAGCGCGCCGAGATTTAACCATTAATGCGATTGCTAAAAGCACAGATGGACAATTAATAGACCCATTTAACGGCTTAGCGGACATCCAAACCAAAACCCTACGCCATGTAAGTGATGCCTTTGCAGAAGACCCAGTGCGTATTTTACGCGCTGCCCGCTTTGCCGCGCGCTTTACTGATTTCACTGTAGCGCCTGAAACCAACAAGCTGATGCAGCAAATGGTGCAAGCAGGCGAAGTGGATGCGCTATTGCCAGAGCGCGTCTGGCAAGAGTTAAGCAAAGGCTTGATGGAAGCCCAGCCCAGCCGCATGTTTGAGGTGTTGCGTAGCTGCGGCGCCTTACAGAAAATTCTGCCAGAGCTAGATAGATTATGGGGTGTGCCGCAACCACCGCAACATCATCCAGAGATTGATACTGGCGTGCATGTGATGATGGTGATTGATTACGCAGCCAAACAAAACTTCAATCTCCCCATTCGCTTTGCCGCTCTAATGCACGATCTTGGCAAAGGCACCACCCCAAAAGATGTATTGCCGCGTCATATTGGGCATGAGATTCGCAGTGTTGATTTGCTGAAAGACGTGAGCAAACGCTTACGTGTGCCAAATGATTGCAAAGAGCTGGCGCATATCGTCGCTAAATTTCATGGCAAATTGCACCAAGCCAGCAAAATGCGCGCCGATACTTTGCTGGAATTTTTAATGGAATTAGATGCGATTCGCCAACCCGCACGATTTTCCGATTTTCTGAAAGCCTGTGAAGCTGATTCGCGTGGCAGAACAGGTTTAGAAAATTGCGATTTGCCAGAAGCTGAATTGCTTAAGAAGGTTTTGCAAGCCGCATTGAGTGTGGATGCGGGCGCTATTGCGCAAGGTATTGATGCCCCTCAGAAAATAAAGGCGGCAGTATTTGAGGCAAGGTTTAAAGCCATTCAACAAATTTTTTAATTTCATACCACGATTAAATCTTTACATCTATTTACCTAGTCAGATAGTTCCTACAAGCCTTTCAGAGTCATCCTGATTTCACCTCAGCCGTTATAACTACACAATGTGTTAGCTGCTAGCAACTTTAATTAGAAGCTTAATTGTATTGCTTTTTAGCAATACAAATTTTGAATTCAATGAGGTTTATGATGAAAAAACATTTTTTTGCATTAGGCGCCTTTGTCGCTATTTCTACAATTGGTATATCTACAGCTCAGGCAGGGGTGGGTGTGTCAGTGAGTATTGGCCAGCCAGGCTTTTATGGGCAGCTTGATATTGGTGATTATTATCCAAGACCTCAAGTGCTATATGCTGATCCTAGAGTGATTTATGTAGAGCCAGCTTATCGCTATGCGCAACCTATTTACTTAAGAGTACCGCCTGGCCATGCAAAACGCTGGTCAAATTATTGCGGACGATATAATGCTTGTGGCAGACCCGTTTATTTTGTACAAGATACTTGGTACCAAAACGTTTATGCCCCCAGATATCAAGAGTATCGCCAGCGCGGTGATGATGGACGACGCTACGATCGCGATTACTGGAGTAGAAACGATGGCAGAAACGAACATTATGATGGACATGATGACCGTTCAGACGATGACCGAGGTAATTGGAACCACCCAGGTAATGGACCAGACAGACATCAAGGTCATGGCCCTAGCAAAGGCGGATATGACCGCGGCGGTAATGACAGAGGTGGTAAAGACAAAGGCGGAAACGGCAGAGGTAGTGGCCGCGGCTAAGTGGATTTAAATTAACAGTGGTTGTTTAAAGTTGTTTTAAAACAAAAGTAGTAATAAAAAAAGGAAAGGCTTAATAAGCCTTTCCTTTAATTTTTTGCAATTATAAAACGTGTTGTAAATTAGTTATAGCATTAATACAGCAAACCCAAATGTTGCTGAACGAATTCAGTCGGTTTACGTTTAAAGCCACTTTTAGCAAACTGGTGCCAGCGCCCAATTACATAACACATTATCAAATTAGCTTGAATTTCGGGCTCGCTTTTAACGCCTGTGGTGGTTTCTGCAATGCGGATGCTTTGTTTTAAGCTGGCTTCTATCCTGTCATAAAGTTGGTTGATGCGCGTTTGCAGCCACTCTTCTTCGTTGACTAAAGCATCCCCAATCAGCACGCGCGTCATGCCTGGATTCTTTTCGGCGAATTTTAGCAACATGGTAATAATCAATTGCACCTGTTTTGCGCCATCGGTTTCGTCAGTGGTAATTTTATTGATTACGCCAAAAATACTGGCTTCAATAAACTCAATTAAACCCTCAAACATTTGCGCTTTATTGGCAAAATGGCGGTAAAGCGCGGCTTCACTCACATCTAATTTCGAAGCCAAACTGGCCGTGGTGATTTTTTCGCGCTTGGGGTTTTCTAGCATTTTGGCAAGCGCTTCTAAAATCTGTTGTTTACGGTCTGATGCCATATTGTTTCCCTTAAATTTACAACAACGTATCGTGACGAAGTTTTAAATGATTATAGCTTAATGTGAGTGAGTGCTAACACGGAGTTAATTCGATAATCCACAAAATTGGGTTTTTGTAGTTGTTTAGTCACCCAAATCGTTTTCATGCCTAATCGCTTGGCTGTCATCAAGGCGGGCAAATTATCTTCTAGCATAATGCAATTTTTAGGATGCGCATTTAAGGTTTTAAGCAACATTTGAAAGCCGCGAACCGATGGTTTGGCATGAAATTTAGTGGATTCCACGCTAAATACCAGCTCAAAACAATCGGTAATACCCATAATCGTTAATACCCGCATGGCGTATTCGCGTGGCGCGTTAGTGAACACACACTTTCGCCCTTGCAGGCTTTGTAATGCATGCCGCAGTTGCTTGACCTGAATCACCATGTTCGGTAGGTCCATAAAAGCATGGGTTTGTTTTAAAAAGTGGAAAGCGTCAATGCCATGATGACGCATTAAACCTTTAAGCGTTGCGCCGTAAATACGCCAATAGTGCTGCCGCAATTGATGTGCAGCAACTTCATCTAGCTCTAGCTCATCCATGATGTATTGTGTCATGGCGCGATTCATCACAGGAAAGATATGCGCAGAGGCGTTGTGTAAGGTATCGTCTAAATCGAAAATCCAGATTTTTTGTGTCATTGTTAATC
>JAZKDM010000152.1:8653-15943 GCA_040387535.1 Pseudomonadota bacterium
TTGTGTAAGGTATCGTCTAAATCGAAAATCCAGATTTTTTGTGTCATTGTTAATCGTTTAAAAAGTCTGGATTATGAGGAATAGTCATTCCCGTTTTTTGAGCATTGGCTAGGCGAGTTGCCTGCTTAAACCATTACGCGGGAATGACGGGAAAAAGATTATTTGGCTTTAATCAGCGTACCTACGCCTTCATCGGTCAGCACTTCTAATAGCAAAGCGTGCTCAACACGTCCATCAATAATATGCACCGCTTTTACACCGCTTCTGGCGGCATCTAATGCTGAGCTAATTTTAGGTAACATGCCGCCAGATAATGTGCCATCTGCCACCAAGTCATCAATCTGTTTTGGGGTTAAGCCTGTTAATAAGTTGCCCGATTTATCTAGCACACCTGGAGTATTTGTTAATAGAATCAGCTTTTCTGCGCCCAAGATTTCAGCCAACTTGCCGGCAACCACATCGGCATTAATATTAAAGGTATCGCCATCCTCACCCACGCCGATTGGCGCGACTACTGGGATAAAATCGCCAGAGTCTAAAAAGTTGATAATGCTGGGGTCTATAGCGGTAATCTCGCCCACTTGCCCCACATCAATCATCTTAGTCGGGTCATTCATGTCTTCCATCATTAGCTTGTGCGCATGAATAAAGTTGCCATCTTGCCCCGTTAAGCCAACCGCTTTGCCGCCGTGGCGATTAATCAGGTTCACAATCTCTTTATTCACTTGCCCGCCTAGCACCATTTCAACTACATCCATGGTTTCTGCATCGGTCACGCGCATGCCTTGAATAAACTCACCTTTTTTGCCTAATTTATCTAGCATTTCGTTGATTTGTGGGCCGCCACCATGCACTACCACAGGGTTCATACCAACTAGCTTGAGCAATACAACATCTTGAGCGAAGCATTCTTTTAGGTGCGCGTCTGTCATGGCGTTGCCGCCGTATTTAATTACAATGGTTTTATCAAAAAAACGTTTAATGTAAGGTAGCGCTTCAGCTAGGATTTTAGCTTTTTGCGCAGGCGCAATCGGGTTTTGCGCATTATTTTGATTATCGTTTTGCATGCTATTTCTCAGAGTTTAAATTTTGTTTCATTGTATCTAAAAATCACTAAAGTGATTTGACAAATACCTTGGATTTACGTTGAAAATTGTAAAGTTTTTGTTTTTCTTGTGGTAGCTTTTCAATGGCTTGCTCAACAAAGCCACGCTCTAAAAACCAGTGCTCAGTTCGCGTGGTTAAGCAAAATAATTGTTTAAATCCATTTTCTTTGGCTTGCACTTGGCAATAATTAAATAATCTGTCGCCGCGACCGCCGCCGCGGTAGGCTGGGTCAATCGCAAGGCAGGCAAATTCAGCCATTTTGTCGTTTGAAAATGGGTATAGCGCCGCGCAGCCAATAGTGCGGTTGTCGTGTTCCATCACATAAAAGTGATCAATTTCCATTTCAATTCGTTCGCGTCCACGGCGGACTAAAACGCCTTCATTCTCAAGTGGCTCAATCAGTTTCAATATGCCACCAACGTCGTCAATATTCGCTTGGCGCATGGTTTCCAGTCCTTGCTCTGTGACCATAGTGCCAATACCGTTATGCGTAAATAACTCTTGAATAATGGCGCCGTCAATATGCCGCGAAATCAAATGTGTGCGTGCCACGCCTTGCTCGCAAGCGCGAACGGCGGCAGGCAGATAGTAATCAACGTCCTCAGAAAAGTGAATGGGTGTTTCGTTTTTCTGCACATTCCGCAGTAAATTTTTCGCTTTTTCGGCGGTCATTTCGCGCAATAAATCGCCACGCAAATTACGCACCCCTTCTGAATCCATTAAAAAAATCAGCTTGTCAGCATCCAGCGCAATGGCTGCACTGACAGCGACATCTTCCAAACTTAAGTTGAACGCTTCCCCTGTAGGTGAGTAGCCAAGCGGTGATAGCAAGACTAATTCATTATCATCCAAGCGTTTTTGAATACCGATCGCATCCACTTTACGCACCTCGCCAGTGTGCTGCAAATCAACGCCATCGCGCACGCCAAGTGGTTTTGCGGTAACAAAATTACCACTGGCCACGCGAATGTCGGCGCCAGCCATTGGAGAATTGGCGATACCCATTGAAAGCAGCGCTTCAATCTCTACCCGCACGGCGCCATTGGCTTCTTTCACCGCTTCCATCGCCGCATCATCAGTTACGCGTAAGCCGTTATGAAAAGCGGGTGTCAGCTTATCGCGCTTTAAACGTTGCTCAATTTGAGGCCTCGCCCCGTGCACTAATACCAGTCTTACTTCTAAGCTGGCCAGCAAATTTAAATCGTGTGAAAGCGCGATAAATTGCTGTTCACTGACGACCTCGCCACCAAAAGCAATCACAAAAGTACGCCCACCAAATGCATGAATGTAAGGTGTTGCGGAGCGAAACCATTGAACAAAATCAATGGCGGATGCTTGTATGCTGATTGGGTTGGCCAAATAGGGCTGGTGCGGCTCTTCAACTTTTAATGACATGTTATTTGATTCGCTTAAAGCATAAATTTGTGCAGGCGTGGTATCTAGCGCGCCAGCAATTTTGCGCAGCAAGGTTTCAGAAACACCCAGCTCACCGCGCTCTATGCGCGACAGGTTGCCTGCATCAGCCTCTACTTTAGCTGCTAACTGCTGCAGTGTAAGGTTGAGCGATTTGCGCTTTTGACGAATGCAATGACCAAGTGACATATGGGGAATCTTTTAATGTGTAATATTTACACTATGGTAATATTAATTTGTATTTATTACAAATTAATATTTGTTAAATGACAATATTATTAACTAATAGCTTTAAAAGTCACCCCACAGTGTTTGCATGCTGGCGATGGCAGTAAGAGCTGCTGTTTCTGTGCGCAAAATACGTGGCCCTAAAATAATGGATTGAAAGCCTTGTGAAGTGGCGGCATCAATTTCATGCTGGCTTAAGCCGCCTTCTGCGCCAATTAATAGCGTAATTTTGCCGTTTGGCTTAGCTAAATTAGCCAATTTGACTGCGCCAACAGGGTTAAGCAAAATGCGTGTGTCATGATTGGCAGGGTTGCCCGCTAACCACTGCGATAAGTTTAGAGGTACCAAAACTTCTGGTACGCATGCGCGGCCAGACTGTTCGCATGCAGAGTTGGCTATATTTTGCCAATGTTCAAGCCGCTTTTGCGCGCGTTCTTGGCTAAGCTTAACCACGCTGCGCTCTGTTGATATAGGCTGTATGCAATTCACGCCTAGCTCAACTGCTTTTTGAATGGTGTAATCCATGCGGTCGCCGCTGGATATGCCTTGTAGCAAGGTGATGTTAAGTGTGGATTCGTTACTGACTGCCTGACTGGAAAGTACTTTGGCCAGCACTTCATTTTTTTTAATACTGATTAGCTCGCAAGTGTAGTCATGGCCATTGCCGTTAAACAATTTCAACTCATCACCAATATTTAACCGCAAAGCGCGTGTGGCATGGGCGGCGGCGCTGTCTGATAAAGACACTGTTGCGCCAATGGCAAGTTTATCGGCGCTATAAAATCGAGTATTAGACATGATGACGTGAAATGAAAGTGTTAAGATTAAATTACTAAGAATTAAATTATAGTTTAATTAAGGAGTAAAGCATGGCAAGTTTACAGCCCCCCGTATGTGATTTTGGTTGGAAAGCGCCAGATTTTAATCTGCAAAATGTGGATGGCACCATGATTTCGCGCGATATGGTGATGGGCAAAAATGGTTTATTGGTGATGTTTATTTGTAATCATTGCCCTTATGTTATCAGCATCAAAACGCGTTTGGTGGTGACTTGCTTAGAGCTAGAGCAGTATGGGATTAATAGCATCGCCATTCAAAGTAACGATACCGTACGCTACCCAAAAGATAGTTTTGAGCACATGCGCGAAGAAGCAACGCTTAATCGTTTTAGCTTTCCGTATGTGTGGGATAGCACGCAAGAAGTGGCTAAGGCTTATGGTGCGGTTTGTACGCCCGATTTTTTTGGCTTTAATGCCAAGGGTGAGCTGCAATATCGTGGCCGTTTTGACGCCGCTGGTCGCAACCCAGAAACCCCAGAAAACAATACGCGCGATTTGTTTAATGCCATGAAAATGGTTGCCGAAACAGGCCAAGGGCCGCGTGAGCAAATTGCCAGCATTGGTTGCAGTATTAAATGGTTTGAAGAGGAATAATTAGTGAGCCAATTACAAGAACTTAAGTTGAAGAAATTAAAATGGGGCATTTTAGGTGCCGCACGTGTGAATGAGCGCTTACTGCCAGCCATTATCGAAGCGCCCAATTCTGAGTTGGTTGCCATTGCCAGCCGCCGCGCTGGTGCGGCTAAAGCGACATTAGATAAATATGCGCCTTGCCATCAAAACGTAACTTGTTATGACGATTTACAAAGCCTGATAGATGACCCTAACGTAGAGGCGATTTACTGCCCAATGGCCAATGAAGAGCATGCGGAATGGGCGATTAAAGCCATTAACGCAGGTAAGCATATTCTGATTGAAAAGCCGATGGCAACTCAGCTAGGCGATATTGAGGCAATTGAAGCGGCAGCGATTAAGAATAAGGTTAAAGTGATGGAAGGCTTTATGTACCGCTTTCACCCGCAACACGCACGCCTGCAAGAGATTGTTGAAAGTGGCTTGATAGGCGATGTGTTATCTGCCCGCGCCAGCTTTTCTTTTTTAATGAAGCAAGCCCGTATGTATCGCATCAACCGCAGCATGGCAGATGGCGGCGGCGCGATGTGGGATATTGGGCCATACGCGATACATTCCTTGCGCTGGTGCTTCCAGAAAAATGGCAAACCAGCAGAGCCGATTAAAGTAGTCGCGCATGCCAAACTCAATGAACATGGCGCGGATATTGTCACCAGCGGCGTCTTGGATTTTGGTCTAGATGCAGAAGGCCGCGCACTTTTTGGCAATTTCGATATCAGTTTTGAGCGCAGCCGAAAATCCGAATATGAAATCATCGGCACTAAAGGCTGGGTTAAATGCAACGCTACCTGGGTTTTTCAAAACGATGTACCAGTAATTAGTTGGGCAACGGAAGATGGCAAATACGCGGAAGAACGCTTTGCCCCAAGCAATCACTTTAATTTAGAGATTGAGCATTTTAGTGATTGTGTGTTGAATGATAAGACGCCTTTGCTAACCTTTGAAGATGCCAAGGCGAATTGCAGGGCGATTGAGATGGTTTTGCAGGCCATATAAATATAGAGCACAGCATTAAAAAACGGGGCTCATGGCCCCGTTATTCATTTAGATAAACTAAAATTACAAACTATTTGTTGCTTATGGTGCTACAACAATATCGTTTTTAACAGAAGTTACACCTTTTACATTTTTGGCTAAAACAATGGCTTTATCGACTTCAGCTTGTGATTTTGCTGTTCCTGATAATTGCACTAAACCACTGCTGTCTGTTTCGACTTTAATGTCAGTAGCACTAACAGTTTTATCTTTAGCAAATTCTGCCTTAACTTTAGTGGTAATAACCGCGTCACCCAATTTGGTCGAAACAGGATCGCCATCTGCAGCAAATGAAGCCATAGGCATAGTTAAAGCACCAATAATTAATAGCGTTTTAAGGTTTGTTTTCATGATTGTTTCCTTCTTAAGTAATTAAAATTTAAGTTGTGCAGAACACAAATGCAATTCTAGGCATCTCAGAAAAATATCGAATAAGGCAATGGCTGATATTACTGTAGGAATTTTCTTGCGAGTTCCTACAAGTGTGATGCTGTGTTTTTTTATAAGTGGCAAAGGCGGCGTGTTGTATGTTTTAAAACAAGCTTTATTGACACTAGTGTCAGAATCATGACATTTAGAAAATAAAATCTAATCGTAGGGTATTGATTTATATATACATATTGTTTGGCATTTAATTTGCAATAACTTAAATCACTTTAAGTTCACTGTTTGAATTGGATACACAATATGGTAAAAAAATTAGCGGTATTGGTTTTGCTGGGCGCTATTGCAATGGCGCCAACGATTAGTTTGGCGGCACTTAATGGGGCGTCTCAAATAGGTGTCACTGCAAAAGTAGGTGGTTCTGCACCTGTGATTAGGCTAGCCTCAAATGATGTTTTGACTGCTCAGTCGGACAGCCGAAAATCAGCTACCAAAACAAATAATAGGGATGATTCGGTTGCAGAGCCATCTAATATTCCAGCACAGGCGTGGTTGATACTAACGGCTTTATTTTGCTTTGTAATGCGTTCAAGCCGGCGCGTTGTTTAATATTTACTTTTGCTTTATGCAATTTAAGGCCAAGTGCTAATCAGTATTTGGCCTAACATTAGCTTTGTTGCATAAATAAAGCCAAAACACAGCGTTCAAATGCTGTTCTGCTACATAACTATTTACAAATGCCCTGTATTAATCCCAAATTAAGCCTGCTTGAAACTTGCCGAAAATGGCTAATTAGGCAATAATTACCCTTTTACAAGAAGTGTATTAAACCAAGCTTTAAAACAAGCTTTTTTGCAATTTCTATTAGGTTTTAAGTTAGTTTCAATATTAATAAGAGCCTGTTCAGTTTAGCTAAAATTAGGGAGAAAATAATGGCAACGCGTAAAGATTTAGCCAACGCAATTCGTGCGTTATCAATGGATGCAGTGCAAAAAGCCAATTCTGGCCACCCAGGCGCGCCTATGGGCATGGCAGAAATTGCTGAAGAGCTTTGGAATAACCATCTAGTTCACAACCCAAAAAATCCATCATGGGCAAATCGCGATCGCTTTGTGCTTTCTAATGGTCACGGTTCAATGTTGATCTACTCACTGCTACACCTAACAGGTTATGCATTACCAATGAGCGAATTACAATCATTCCGTCAATTGCATTCTAAATGTGCTGGTCACCCAGAATATGGCTATGCACCAGGCGTTGAAACAACAACAGGCCCATTAGGTCAAGGTATTGCCAACGGTGTTGGTTTTGCAATGGCTGAAAAATTAATGGCTAACCAATTCAACAAGCCAGGCCACGACATCGTTGACCACAGCACATACGTGTTCTTAGGTGACGGCTGTATGATGGAAGGCGTTTCTCACGAAGCTTGTGCTTTAGCTGGTACTTGGGGCTTGGGCAAATTAACAGCATTCTGGGATGACAACGGTATTTCTATCGATGGTCACATTGAAGGTTGGTATACAGACGACACAGCTAAACGTTTTGAATCATATGGCTGGCACGTTCAGTCAGTTGACGGCCATGACGTTGCTGCAATCGGTAAAGCGATTGAAGCCGCTAAAAAAGTAACAGACAAACCATCATTGAT
>JAZKDM010000153.1:0-3282 GCA_040387535.1 Pseudomonadota bacterium
CTGGTCATTTTAGATAGAGACGGCGTTATCAATCAAGATTCGGCCAATTTCATCAAAAATCCAAATGAGTGGATTCCGATTGCTGGCAGCCTTGAGGCGATTGCCTTGCTAAATCAATCGGGTTTTCGCGTCGCCTTGGCAACTAATCAAAGCGGCATTGCGCGTGGTTTGTTTGATATGGTGACGCTCAATGCCATTCACGACAAAATGCATCGCGCATTGGGCTTACTGGGTGGGCGTATAGATGCCTTGTTCTATTGCCCACACGCGGCAGACGACCATTGCAATTGCCGCAAACCCAAAACAGGCATGATAGAAGATATTGGCCGCCGATTTTCAATTGAGCTAAACAAAGTGTATGGCATTGGTGATGCCTACCGCGATTTGCAAGCCTTTGCCGATGCGGGCTGCAAGCCAATATTAGTGCGTACTGGCAAAGGCGAAGAAACATTGGCGCAAGCAAAAAACTCTGATAAACCACTACCAAAAAACACCTTAGTTTTTGCTGATTTAAACGAAGCCGTACAACATATTATTGCTGAAGAAGCCTAAGTAAGAACGCCAAAAGCACGATGCAAATTTTATTATTTTTACGTTCTGTTCTATTCTTTATGGGCCAAGTGATTGCTGCGCCTATTTTTACTTTAATCGCTTTTCTAGCACTGCCGCTTAACCCAGTTACGCGCAATTTTTTAATCTCTGGCTGGGCACGCAGTATGATTTGGTGGTTGCGCATCACTTGCAATATCACGCATAAAATCAGTGGCTTAGAGCATCTACCAAGCACGCCCAGCATCATCTTGTCTAAACACCAGTCCGCTTGGGAAACATTGGCTTTTCAGGCCATTTTTCCTGAACAATCGTATGTGATGAAACGTGAATTGTTGTGGATTCCTATATTTGGCTGGGGCTTAGCGATGAGTTCGCCTATTGCCATTGACCGCAGCGCTGGCCGCGAGGCATTGAAAAAACTAGTTTCAAAAGGCAAAGATAGGCTCAGTAAGGGTTTATGGATAGTCATTTTTCCAGAGGGTACGCGCAAAGCGCCAGGTGAGCGCGGCAAATATCATATTGGCGGCGCATGGCTTGCCACGCATACCAATACGCAAATCGTGCCAGTGGCGCATAATGCTGGCGAATTTTGGGCCAAGAATAGTTTTATTAAAAAGCCTGGTGTGATTCAGATACACATTGGGCCGCCAATTCAAGTGGCAGGTTTAAAAGCGGATGCGGCAAATCAGCTAACTGAAGCTTGGATTGAAGCAGAAATGCTGGTGCTGAACCAATAATGGCAAATCAGGTAATGGCGAATCAAGTACTAACCCTTGCCAATGGCGAAACGATTTCTTACCTGCTAGAACATCGGCCGCGCCGCACTGTTGGGCTGAAAATTACTGCTGATGGCTTGGTGGTGCATGCACCAAAGCGTATTTTTGCTTTTCAGCTTAATCAAATTTTGCAAGAAAAATCGGGCTGGATACTAAGCAAACTGCAAGCACGTGCTGCCAGTCAGGTAGATACGATTGAATGGATAGATGGTGAACATTTGCTGTATTTAGGCCAAGATATTCAACTAACTATTGTAAAAAACTCCAACAACAAAGCATTAGTTTTAGATGCCAACACATTATTAATGGCAACACCAACGCCAGATAATCACACGCTGGTTCACCGCAAAGTGGTGCATTGGTATCAAAAGCAAGCAATGGCAGATTTTGGCCGCCGATTAACCATTTTAGCGGCTAAATTAGGTGTGCCAACGCCGCCATTAACACTGTCTAACGCAAAATCACGCTGGGGTAGCTGCAACAGCCGTGGTGAAGTGCGGCTGAATTGGCGATTATTACAAGCGCCGCCATCTATTATTAATTATGTGATTTGCCACGAGTTAGCGCATTTAAAACAGATGAATCATTCCGCCAAGTTTTGGGCGGTGGTAGAAAGCTTATTCCCCGATTACAAACAAGCCGAAAAAGCGTTGAAAGCGTTATCGCCACAATTGCACCGCATGTAAATTTACGTTGCTTGTTTCACCCATTCAGATTTTTATGTTAGCTTGATAACGCAGTCATCGTTGTTCAACATAAAAAAGGGGGAAACAATGTCTTTTACCGATTCAATAAAGTTATGTTTTGCTAAATATGCGGATTTTGCAGGTCGCGCTAAACGCCCAGAATACTGGTGGTTTGCGCTGTTTTGTATGGCCATTGCAGTGGTGCTCGAATTTGTTAGCAGCCCTGTTTCTTGGGCATTCTCACTGGCTACTTTGTTACCCTCACTGGCTGTTGGCGCACGCCGATTGCACGATATGAACAAAAGCGGCTGGATGCAATTGCTGTGGCTAATTCCAGTATTTGGTTGGATTTATCTGATTTACGTGCTGGCACAGCCAGGCGATGCAGCAGACAATCAACATGGTGCGCCACCGGCTAATTAACTGGCCAATTAATAAAAAAGGGGCTTAACGCCCCTTTTAAGTCTTACCAATTTAATAGCATCAATTTTTTACATCAGCTTTTTAAGATCACTCGCAATATCGGCTGGCTTTTGGCCATAATCCAAATACAGTCTTATTTTTCCTTCTTTATCAAACACATACATGCCAGCACTGTGGTCAATGGTGTAATCGCCTTTGGTTTTGCTTTCTACTTTTGAATAGTAAATTTTAAAGTTACCTAAAGTTTCCGCAGTCTCTTGCAAGCTACCCCACAAGCCAATAAAACGTGAATCAAACGACGGTACAAATTGCGCTAACACTTCTTGCGTATCGCGCGCTGGATCTACTGTGACAAAAATCACTTGTACATCATCGGCTTTATCGCCCATCAGTTTCATGGTTTGTTTTAAATCCACCATGGTTGTTGGGCACACATCTGGGCAATGCGTATAGCCGAAAAATAGCGCCACCACTTTGCCTTTAAAATCGCTCATAGTACGTTTTTTGCCAGTGTGGTCGGTTAACGATAAGGGCTTAGGAAAATCAGCACCCGTAATATCGGTGCCAACAAAACTTGCTCCTTTACTGTCTGTGCCAGATTGCGCAGGTGGGTTGCATGCGCTTAAAAACAATACCAAACTTACCAACAAACTGCCTAACAATAATTTTTTCATCTCTAAAACTCCTATTAAACACTGTATTTATTCAACATTTTGATTTTAACATGCATCAAGAAGTCCGCCCTTTTAGTTTACAATAATGCTTTTGCAAAAATTGATAGCTTTAAGGAAAAGTATGGCAAACCCAGCAGCAACTTCTGGCGGAATGGCAGACCGCGACGGCGT
>JAZKDM010000154.1:0-12438 GCA_040387535.1 Pseudomonadota bacterium
GCTGACAAAAAAGCACGTACATTAGAAGTAGCTAAATTAGGCGCGCACATCATTGGCGTTCACACTGGTTTAGATCAACAAGCTGCTGGTCAAACACCATTTGCTGACTTAGCTTTAATTACAGGTTTAAACACTGGCGCTAAAGTTTCTGTAGCTGGTGGTGTTAAAGCGGCAACAGTGCGTCAAGTAGTAGATGCAGGTGCAGACATTGTAGTTGCAGGTGCAGCGATTTACGGCGCAGCCGATCCAGCCGCTTCAGCAGCTGAAATCACAGGTTTAGCACGTGGCAATTCAGCATCAGCTGGTGGCATGGGTAAATACTTACCATGGGCACTAATCGCAGGTGCTGTTTTATTAGGTTTATACTTATTAACTGGTAACAAACCAGCTGAAGAAATGCCAGCTGAAACACCAGTGGTAGAAGAAGCAATGCCAGCAGCTGAAACACCAGTAGAAGCGGCACCAGCAGAAGTTGCACCAGTTGAGGCGGCACCAGCAGAAATGGCGCCAGCGGAAGCAGCTCCAGCTGCAGAAGCAGCACCTGAAGCAGCTGCACAGTAATAGTTAGACGCGCTAGATTAGTCTAGTATGTTAAAAAGCCGACTGATTAGTCGGCTTTTTTATTTATAAGGCTAAATTTTAGTTTTGGCTTGAATTTTATTTTGGCGCAATTTTGCGCCTAACATCGAGTTTGAGTTAAAATGCGTTAACTATTTGATTGAATATATATAGATATTTATGCGCCAAGCTGAAGTGACACGCAACACCTTAGAAACCCAAATCACTGTCTCTATTAATATTGATGGCAACGGTACGGCACAATTTAATACAGGCATAGGCTTTTTAGATCATATGCTAGATCAAATTGCGCGTCATGGCCTGTTTGATTTAAATGTGCAAGCCAAAGGTGATTTGCATATTGATGCGCATCATACCGTTGAAGACATCGGCATTACGCTAGGCCAAGCGTTTGCAAAAGCGGTTGGTGATAAAAAAGGTATCAACCGTTATGGTCACGCCTATGTGCCGCTTGATGAAGCATTGAGCCGTGTTGTGCTCGATTTGTCTGGTCGCCCAGGTTTAGAGTTTGATTGTGAATTCACGCGCGCTGCCATTGGTGATTTTGATGTCGATTTAGTGCATGAATTCTTTCAAGGTTTTGTCAATCACGCCAATGTCACACTGCATATTGATAATCTAAAAGGCCATAATTCGCATCATCAATGTGAAACTATATTTAAAGCATTTGGGCGCGCCTTACGCATGGCGGTTACACCAGACGCGCGTATGGCTGGCATTATGCCTTCTACCAAAGGTAGCTTATAAATACGGCGGTTTGCATACGGTTCACATACAATGAGTAAAATAGATATCGCCGTTGTTGATTACGGCATGGGTAATTTGCGGTCCGTTTCAAAAGCGGTGGAGCATGTCGCTGATGGTAAATCCGTTGTAGTCACCAGTGATGCAGCCTTGATTCAGCAAGCAGAGCGTGTGATTTTTCCAGGTCAAGGCGCCATGCCAGATTGTATGCGCGAGCTAGATAGTAGAAACTTGCGCGGTGCTATTTTGCATGCGGCGGCTAATAAGCCTTTTTTGGGTATTTGCATTGGTATGCAATTGCTGTTTGATCACTCTGAAGAGGGTGATACAGCAGGGTTAGGCTTGTTTAGAGGTGACGTAAAACGTTTTGCCGCGCACCAGATAGTGAACAACGAAAAACTAAAAATCCCGCATATGGGCTGGAATCAAGTGTATCAGGTTAAAAATACGCAAAATCAAGCGCATGCGCTGTGGCAAGATATTGCCGATGCGACACGGTTTTATCATGTGCATAGTTATTATGCGGCACCATTCGATGCCGCTTTGGTTGCGGGTGAGACTGAATATCCTAATCGCTTTTGTAGCGTAGTCGCGCAAGATAATATATTTGCCACGCAATTTCACGTAGAAAAAAGTGCGCAAGCTGGCTTGCAATTACTGCGCAATTTTGTATATTGGAAGCCTTAACGCGTTTAAACACTTTAATAGATTAAAACCCTTCATTATTTTTGTAATTTAAATCAATAAAAATCATGCTTATTATCCCTGCAATTGATCTCAAAGATGGCCACTGCGTACGTTTAAAACAGGGCCTTATGGAAGAATCCACCGTGTTTTCAGAAGACCCAGGCGCCATGGCGCGGCATTGGGTTGATCAAGGCGGCAAGCGTTTACATTTGGTGGATTTAAATGGCGCGTTTGCGGGAAAACCAGTGAATGAAGCGGCCATTAAGTCTATCGTGGCAGCCTGCAAGGGTGAAATTCCCATTCAGCTTGGTGGCGGTATTCGCGATTTAGAAACCATAGAACGTTATTTAGATAATGGTATCGATTACATTATTATCGGCACGGCTGCGGTTAAAACGCCTGGTTTCTTGCATGAAGCTTGTTATGCTTTCCCTGGTCAAATTATGGTGGGTTTAGATGCTAAAGACGGAAAAGTAGCGATTGATGGCTGGTCAAAACTCACCGGTCACGATGTGATTGATTTGGCGAAAAAATTTGAAGATTACGGTGTAAATGCCATTGTGTATACCGATATCGGCCGCGATGGTATGTTAACTGGCGTGAATATTGAGGCGACTGTTGCGTTGGCGCAAGCGCTGACTATTCCAGTAATTGCCTCTGGCGGTGTTACTAATTTAGATGATGTGCGCAATCTATGTGCGGTAGCAAGTGAAGGCATTATTGGTGCTATTACTGGCCGCGCAATCTATGAAGGAACGATAGACTTTGCTGCCGCGCAAAAATTGGCAGATGAGTTAAGTGCTTAGAATATTTTTATGGCACTAGCTAAGCGCATTATCCCTTGCTTGGATGTGACCGATGGTCGCGTGGTAAAAGGCATCAATTTTTTAGAACTGCGTGATGCGGGCGACCCTGTCGAAATTGCCAAGCGTTATGACGATCAAGGTGCGGATGAGCTTACCTTTTTAGACATTACTGCTAGCTCAGATAATCGTGGCTTGATTTTGCATATTATTGAACAAGTTGCCAGTCAGGTATTTATTCCGCTAACAGTGGGTGGCGGTGTGCGCGAGGTTGAAGATGTGCGCCGCTTATTGAATGCTGGCGCCGATAAAGTCAGCATTAACACCACCGCTGTATTAAACCCACAAGTTGTTCAAGACGCCGCTGCCCGCTTTGGTTCGCAATGCATTGTGGTAGCCATTGATGCTAAAAAGGTAGACAATCAACCATTCGAATGGGAAGTGTTTACGCATGGCGGCCGCAAAGCCACAGGCTTAGATGCTGTTAAATGGGCGCAGCATATGGTGAGTCTTGGCGCGGGTGAATTGCTGGTTACGAGCATGGATAGAGATGGCACCAAAATTGGCTTTAATAATCCATTAAATCGTGCAATATCTGACGCAGTGGATGTGCCGCTGATTGCCTCTGGCGGTGTTGGTAATTTGCAGCACTTGGTAGATGGCGTAACCATTGGTGGCGCAGATGCAGTGCTGGCGGCCAGTATTTTTCACTATGGCGAATACACGGTACAACAAGCAAAAGAGTATATGCGCAGTCATCATATTGAGGTTAGGTTGTGAGCTGGCTAGATGAGGTGAACTGGGATGCCAATGGCTTGGTACCAGTCATAGCGCAAGAATACGATACAGGTAAAGTGCTGATGTTTGCTTGGATGAACCGTGAAGCATTGCAGTTAACTAGTGAATCTAAACAAGCCGTTTATTGGTCGCGTTCGCGCAACAAGTTGTGGCGTAAGGGTGAAGAGTCTGGCCATATTCAAAAAGTGCATGATATTCGCCTAGATTGCGACGAAGATGTGATTTTGATTAATGTTGAGCAAATTGGCGGCATTGCTTGTCATACAGGCAGGCACAATTGCTTTTTCAAAAAATTAGACAATAATCAGTGGCTAATCGACCAAGCCGTGATTAAGAATCCAGACGAAATATACAAACATGAATGATGTTTTAAATAGGCTTAGTGAGTTATTGGAGCAACGCAAAAGCGCTGACCCAACTTCGTCCTATGTGGCTAAGCTGTATGCTAAAGGCATGGATAGCATCCTCAAAAAAATTGGCGAAGAAGCCACAGAAACAGTGATTGCCGCTAAAGGCGGTAATAAAGAAGAGATTATTTATGAAACCGCTGATTTATGGTTTCATACGCTGATTATGCTGGCCAAAGCCGATTTAAAGCCACAAGATGTGCTGGATGAATTGGCGCGCCGTGAAGGATTGTCTGGCATTACCGAAAAAGAAAGTCGTAGCGAAAAATGAGCGTAGATTGCATTTTTTGTAAGATTATCAATGGCGATATTCCTGCCAAAAAAATTCATGAAGATGATGATTTCATTGCCTTTCACGATATTAAGCCCATGGCAAAAGTGCACTTTTTAATTGTGCCAAAGTTGCACATAGAAACGCTTAAAGATTGTACTGAAGCGCATCAAGTTTTATTGGGCAAAGCTTTATTGCTGGCACCTAAATTGGCAGAAAGCCAAGGCTTGGTTGGTTTTAAAACATTAATTAATACAGGCCGCGAAGGTGGGCAGGAAGTATTTCATATTCACGTGCATATATTTGGCGGCAACTAGATTGCTAAATAGTTTAGGAGAGCATCATGGGTTCATTTAGTTTATGGCATTGGTTAATTGTATTGCTAATTGTTGTGTTGATATTTGGCACCAAAAAATTACGCAATATGGGTAGTGATGTGGGTGGCGCGGTAAATGAATTTAAAAAAGCCATGAAAGACGAGCAAGTGACAGACAAAAGCAATAGTGAAACAGGCACGACTATTGAAAACGAAGTTAGTAATAAGACTAAACAATAAACCGCATGACGGGTTTTAAACGTGTTTGATGTTTCATTTTCTGAGTTAATGGTGATTGCTGTGGTGGCGTTGCTGGTTATTGGCCCAGAAAAATTACCAAAGGTAGCGCGTACAATTGGCGCGCTTACTGGTCGTGTTCAACGTTATGTGGGACAGGTAAAAGAAGAAGTGAATCGCGAATTACGTTTTGAGGAATTGCAGAAGTTACAGCAAGAAATTAAACAATCTGTAGAATCAGCGCAAGCCAATATTAAGCATCAGGCAGCAGAAATTCAAAGTGCCATAATTGTACAAGATGAGCCTGTAGAAAAGCCCGAACTAGCCCCTGCACAAAAGCCAGCACGTAAACCGCGAGTTGTTAAATCTAGCGTAGCCACAGCAAAAAAAGTCGCATCCGATAAAAACTCAACTAAAAAAGTTGAGATGTGATGGGCACCCCAACCGAACATTTTATTTCACACCTAATAGAGCTGCGTAATCGCCTGCTCAAAATAGTACTTGGCTTTGTGCTGGTGTTTATAGGTTTATTCCCGTTTGCCAATAAAATTTACGCGTTACTTGCTGCCCCCATGCTGGCTAAATTGCCAGAGGGCGGACAAATGATTGCAACCGCGGTGACCACGCCGTTTTTCGTGCCGATGAAAGTAGCCATGATGACTGCATTCATAATTTCCTTGCCGCATACGCTGTATCAAATTTGGGCATTTGTGGCGCCTGGCTTATATAACCATGAGAAAAAACTGATGGTGCCAGTCATTGCAGCCAGCACATTACTGTTTATCACTGGCATGGCGTTTGCCTACTTTGCGGTGTTTCCAACCGTATTTGGATTTATTGTCGGCAGCGCGCCAGTCGGTGTAGCGGTGATGACGGATATTGGCGAGTATTTAGATTTTGTGATGACGCTGTTTATGGCGTTTGGCTTGGCATTTGAAGTGCCAATCGCCGTAGTGCTGATTGCAAGATTTGGCTGGGTGAGTGTTGCGCAGCTTAAAGAAGCGCGCAGTTATGTGATTGTGGGCGCTTTTATCTTAGGCGCAATTTTTACGCCGCCCGATATTATTTCGCAATTTATGTTGGCAGTGCCCTTATGGTTGCTGTATGAACTAGGCATTTTAGTCGCGCAGTATACAAACCCCAAAACCCCTTCTACATCTAATTCAATAAAAGCTTAAGTTTAAAACCGCTTATCTTTTTGCAACGACTGGTTTGGGTCGTTTGCCAATCAAAACATTTACTTTCATCTCTTGACCTTGGCGCACAATCGTTAACACAGCTTTTTCGTTCGGTTTTAGTACGGCAATAATATTAAGCATGCTACTGCTATCGGCCACTTCGCGGTTATTAATCGCCAACAATATGTCGCCCGATTTAATACCTGCAATATCAGCAGGGCTCTCACGCAAAACGCCAGCAATCAGTGAGCCTTGAACCTTGCTAAGCTTAAATGATTCAGCTAATTCAGGCGTTACATCTTGCGCTTCAATACCAATCCAACCGCGGGTTACAGAGCCATTAGTGGCAATTTGTTCCATGACTTGTTTGGCTAAACTGGCCGGAATCGCAAAACCAATACCCATTGAGCCGCCGCTACGTGAGTAAATGGCGCTATTAATGCCAACCAAATTTCCTTCAGCGTCTATTAATGCGCCGCCAGAGTTGCCTGGGTTAATCGATGCATCGGTTTGAATGAAATTTTCAAAGGTATTAATGCCTAAATGGTTGCGGCCCAGCGCGCTGACAATGCCTTGAGTAACGGTTTGGCCAACTCCAAAAGGATTACCGATAGCCAATACTATATCTCCAACGTCTAAGGTATCAGGCGCGGCAAAGGTAATAAAGGGAAGCTTTTCAGCATCTACTTTAATGACCGCTAAATCCGTTTCAGGGTCTGTGCCCACCACTTGTGCTGGTAATTTACGTCCGTCAGATAGCAAAATTTCAATTTCATCAGCACTCGCCACTACATGGTCATTGGTTAAAATCAAGCCTTGCTCACTGACTATTACGCCACTGCCCAAGCTGTTTTCTGGCTGATCTTCTTCATCTTCCAATTGATCGCCAAAGAAATGTCTAAATAAGGGGTCATCCTTATATTGTTGATGCGGATTGACAGTGGTTTTTTGACTAGTAGTAAAAATATTCACCACCGCTGGCATGGCTTTTTTGGCAGCCGTGCTGTAGCTGCCAATTGGATTTGTAGTATCAGCTGGAGCGGGTTGCACTTGCTGAATAACAATCGGCTCAGGCGTTGGATTTAAAAGCTGCGGATAAAATAAACGCAATACAAACAGCAGGCCTAAGCAGGCAGTGACCGATTGCGCAAAAATAAGCCAAATTCTTTGCATGTTTTTAACGTTAAAATGATATGTATATAAGTATATTGGAAATAAAGGTGAAAAACGTATGAAATTGAATGACTTAAACAATTATTTAAACCAATTATTAAGGCCTGAACAATTTAGTGATTATTGCCCAAATGGTTTGCAGGTTGAAGGCAGGCAAGAGATTCATCATATCGTCACTGGAGTAACGGCTAGCTTCGAGCTATTAGAGGCAGCATTAGCTGCTAAAGCCGATGCCATACTGGTACATCATGGATACTTTTGGCGGGGTGAGTCGGTAGCTATTACGGGAATAAAAAAGCGCCGTATTCAATTTTTATTGAAGCACGATTTAAACCTTATTGCCTATCATTTGCCCTTGGACGCGCATACCGAGTTTGGTAATAATGTGATGTTGGCCAAACAGTTAGGGCTTGCCGTCACTGGATGGGCAGGCGACAAGAATATGTTGCTATTAACGGAATTAAGTCAGCCGCTATCGCTCAAAGAATTCGTACAAATGATTGATGTAAAGCTAAATCGCACTTCGCAAGTGATTGGTGATTTAACTAAAACAGTACAAAAAGTGGCTATATGCACAGGCGCCGCCCAAGGCTACATTGAGCAAGCAGTGGCTGCGGGTGTAGATGTTTATGTTAGTGGCGAGATCTCTGAGCCAACTGTACATATCGCGCGTGAAACTGGCGTGTCTTATATTGCAGCAGGGCATCACGCAACAGAACGTTACGGCGTACAAGCTTTAGGTGAACATTTGGCTGCAAAATTTGGCTTGATACATACATTTATTGATTGTGATAACCCTGTTTGAGTTTTAGCAAATGAACGATATTAATTGTTTTATTTCAATTACTTATACAATTAAATTTGGTTTTTTTGCTAAAAAATTGTATAATCATGCGCTTTGCAATTAACCACAATAGATTCACGCTTAACTAGTAACAAAAATACCCCAAATTAACAAAATTACCTCAAAAGGGTAAGTTAAAGGAAAAAAATGTCAGACAACAAAATTGACAAAGAGCACACAAGTAAAGATTCGCTCTCATCTTCGGAACTATCATTTTCAGCACCTACTGCCGTTAACCAACAAAAACGTAACTTTTTAATTGCAGCAACCGCAGGTGTAGGCGCTTTGGGCGCAGCAGCTGTTGCAGTGCCGTTTGTGGGCAGCATGTTGCCAAGCGAGCGCGCAAAAGCGGCGGGCGCACCGGTTGAGGTGGATATCAGTAAAATTCAACCAGGTAGTATGATTACGGCGGAGTGGCGTGGTCAGCCGGTGTGGATTATTAATCGTACCGATGAAATGACAGCAAATCTTGCCAAGCATGACGACCAATTGTCTGATCCAAACTGTGAGGTTGCGCAGCAACCGGAGTATTGCAAAAATGCGGGTCGTTCAATTAAGCCCAATATTGCTGTAGTGGTTGGAATTTGCACGCACCTTGGCTGTTCACCAACTGAGAAATTACAACCAGGTGGTGATATGGGCGAAAACTGGACAGGTGGCTTTTTCTGCCCTTGTCATGGTTCCAAGTTTGATTTAGCAGGTCGCGTGTTCAAAGGCTCTCCTGCGCCAATCAATTTAGTGGTGCCGCCTTATCAATATTTAACCGAAACCACCGTATTGATTGGTGATGATACGAAAGCGGAGGCTTAAATCATGGCGCAAGATAAAGCAGCTGTTGAAACTAAAGGTTTAATGGGTTGGGTGGATGCACGTTTACCCGTTACCAGCTTTGTAAAAGCGCATTTAACCGAATATTACGCACCAAAAAACTTTAACTTTTGGTACTTCTTTGGCTCATTAGCCTTATTGATACTAGTGTTGCAAATTGTGACTGGTATTTTCTTAACCATGCATTACAAACCAGATGCGCAACAAGCGTTTGCCTCTGTTGAATACATTATGCGTGACGTATTTGGCGGCAATATCATTCGCTATATGCACTCTACTGGCGCCTCTATGTTTTTTGTGGTGATTTATCTGCATATGTTCCGCGGCCTAATTTACGGTTCATATCGTAATCCGCGTGAATTAATTTGGCTGTTTGGCGTTGGTATTTTCTTGGTATTAATGGGTGAGGCGTTTTTTGGCTACCTATTACCTTGGGGTCAAATGTCCTATTGGGGCGCACAAGTAATTGTTAACTTGTTTGCAACCATTCCCTTTATCGGCCCAGATTTATCAGAATGGCTACGTGGCGACTATCTGATTTCAGATGCAACGCTTAATCGCTTTTTTGCGTTTCATGTGATTGCCTTGCCGTTTGTGTTGGCTGGCTTGGTGGCTGTGCATTTGGTTGCCTTGCATGAAGTAGGCTCTAATAACCCTGATGGCATTGAAATCAAAGCCAAAAAAGATAAAAAAACAGGCATCCCACTAGATGGCATTCCTTTTCACCCTTATTACACGGTGAAAGATTTAGTCGGTGTGGTGGTGTTTTTAATCGTGTTTGCCAGCATCTTATTCTTTGCGCCAGAAATGGGTGGCTATTTTATTGAGGCTAATAACTTCGTACCTGCTGACCCGCTAAAAACGCCTGCACACATTGCGCCAGTATGGTATTTCACGCCTTACTACTCAATCTTGCGCGCGGTTCCGCCAATTATGAACTCGCAGTTCCCTGGTGTGGCAGCAATGGGTTTATCAGTGATGATATTTGCATTGCTACCTTGGTTGGATAAGAGCCCAGTGAAATCCATTCGCTATCGCGGTGGGCTTTATAAAAAGTGGCTGGCAGCCTTTGTAGTGAGTTTCTTAATTTTGGGTTATTTAGGTACTGTGCCTTCAAACATTTGGGGACAATTTGGTAGCTGGTTAGGTGGTGCCGATCGCGCAACAGTGGTTGCCCGTTTCTTTACTGCTGTCTACTTCTTGTTCTTTATCTTAATGCCTTGGTATACCGCAAAAGATAAAACCAAGCCTGTGCCAGAGAGAGTGGCTTACTAATATGAAAAAGTCTAATATGAAAAAACTATTAACTTTATTGGCATTTTTGCCACTGGTTGCGCTGGCTAATGAGTCTGAAATCACAATTAAAGCGCCGATTGACGCATCAGATAAAGATTCACTACAACGTGGTGCGCACACTTTTATTAATTACTGCCTAAATTGTCATAGTGCTAAATACATGCGCTACAACCGTTTGGTGGATATTGGTTTCACTGAAAAACAAATCAAAGACAACTTGTTGTTTGCAGGTGAAAAAGTGGGTGACACCATGCAAGTAGCTATTGATCCAGTTGAAGCTAAAAAATGGTTTGGCGTAACGCCACCAGATTTATCAGTAGAAGTGCGCGCACGAGGTGCAGATTGGGTATATGCCTATATGCGCGGCTTTTATCGTGATAGCACAACACCTACTGGTTGGAACAATACAGTATATCCAAAAGTTGCCATGCCACATGTGTTGTATGAGTTGCAAGGTGAGCAAGCTTTAAACCACGAAACACACAAGCTAGAGTTGGTTAAGCCAGGCAAATTAACGCCTTCTGAATACAATAAGTTTGCGGCAGATTTAACCAATTACATGGCTTATATGTCAGAGCCGGGCAAGCAGAGTCGTCAGCATATTGGCTGGTGGGTGCTGCTATTTTTAGGCGTACTATTGGTGCTGGCTAAGAAAATTAAAGCGGAATACTGGAAAGATATTAAGTAAGCAATACATTAATAGAAATACAAACATACTAATTAAAACGCATTTCTAATTAAGAAAGAATAACCATTATGATGAAACTATATTCAGGCACAGTTGACCCTTTTAGTCATCGCTGCCGTATCGTGCTGTTTGAAAAAGGCATGGATTTTGAAGTGATTGACGTGGATTTGGCCAATAAGCCAGAAGATTTGGCCATATTGAATCCATACAACGCCGTGCCAGTATTGGTTGAGCGTGATTTAGTGTTGTCAGAAGCTAATATTATTAATGAGTATATTGATGAACGCTTTCCGCATCCACAATTAATGCCTGCTGATCCAGTAATGCGCGCACGTGCCAGGTTGTTTTTATATAATTTCGAAAAAGATTTGTTTGATCACATTAAAGATGTGGAATCGGATAATCAAGAAGTAGCCGACAAAGCGCGCAAAACGATTCGCGATAATTTAACGCAAATTGTGCCAATTTTCAGTAAACAAAACTATTTGCTGGGTGATGATTACTCAATGTTGGATGTGGCTGTAACGCCTTTACTTTGGCGCTTAGGCCATTACGGCATTGAGTTACCAAATCAGGCGTCACCGTTGCTTAAATATGCAGAGCGTTTGTTCTCACGCCCACTGTATGCGGATGCAATGACGCCATCAGAAAAAGCGATGCGCAAATAATAGAAATGTTGTCGTCATACGTTGTTGCGCGATAAAATTAATTCGTTATATATTCTATAATATACCTCCTCATTAATTTTATCGCACGCCTAGTCTGACTTAAACATTTCAATTATTTAGTAATATTAAATATCTATGAGTGAGTTAATTTCTACAAAGCCTTATATGATTCGCGCCATTCACGAGTGGTGCGTTGATAACCATTTAACCCCGCATTTGTTGGTGGCTGTTAACCCACAAACGCGGGTGCCTGTGGCGTTCGTCAAAGAGGGTGAAATTGTGCTTAATCTTAATTATTCAGCAACTAAAGACTTGCATATCGATAACGAGGCGATTGTATTTTCAGCCCGTTTTAGTGGCGTGTCGCAAAATCTTTATGTGCCAATGAATGCGGTTAAAGGTATTTTTGCACGCGAAAACGGTCAAGGCATGTTTTTTGAGGTTAGCGCAAACGACACTGCAAATTACACAAGTGCTGACAACACACCTAAAGCAGGCTCAGATAAGCCTGCCGATTTGCCAGCGAAAAAGAAACCAACCTTAACTATCGTTAAATAAGCTGTTTTTAAGTAAGTAATCTAGAAGTAATTGTTCAGAAATAAGCATCCTGAAAATAAATGTCATAAAAATACAAATATTTTCTCAAAGGGGCTAGGCTTTAATAAATAAAATTGTTATAGTCACGCCTTCAAGAAATGCCGGGTTAGCTCAGTTGGTAGAGCAGCGCACTTGTAATGCGAAGGTCATCAGTTCGATTCCGATACCCGGCACCAAATTCTCACTCATAATCCTATTAATGATTTAAAACTTAGGCAACAACCGCTAAGTCTTAGTCATTAAATATTTGCTCATTTTATTTGACACTATGTCAAAAAATCAGCATAATCGCGGGTTCGGTTAGGAGGGGTGGCCGAGTGGTTA
>JAZKDM010000155.1:0-2792 GCA_040387535.1 Pseudomonadota bacterium
TGTATCTATTTAGGTGACGCAGAGCGTGATATTCAAGCGGGAAAAGCGGCAGGTATGAAAACTGTGGTGGCTTTGTTTGGCTATATTGATGTGACAGATAAACCTTATGAGTGGGGCGCCGATGCGTTGATTGAGAAGCCAATGGATTTATTGAATTTAATTGATGCTTGATTAAGACTTAAAGTAACTTTAAATCTAATTCACTAAAGCTTTTTTCGTCCTAGCAAAGCCATCGATAGCGTGCCGCTATCCACATATTCAATTTCGCCACCCATTGGCAGGCCACGCGCAATGCGGCTTACAGATAAGCCACGTGTTTTCAGCAATTCGCTGATGTAGTGCGCCGTAGCTTCACCTTCAACCGTGTAATTGGTTGCAAGAATTACTTCTTGAGTCACCCCATCTTGGGCGCGTTTAATCAATTTGTCTAAATTAATTTCTTTTGGGCCAACGCCATCTAAAGGTGATAAGCGACCCATCAGCACAAAATACATGCCGTTGTACGATTGCGTTTGTTCCATCATCATTAAGTCTGTTGGCATTTCTACTACGCACAGCTGTGATGTGTCGCGCTTTTCAGACGTACATAAAGGGCAGATAGGGCTTTCTGAAAAGTTATTGCACAAGGTGCAATGCCCCAGCACTTGCAGAGCATTTTCTAAGCTGCTGCCTAGTTTAGCCGCACCTTTTCTATCGCGTTGCAATAGATAATACGCCATACGCAAGGCAGATTTTGGCCCTACGCCAGGCAGGCAGCGTAGCGAATCGATTAACTGCTCAAGCGCGGGAGGATTTTTCAAATAAGATATTCAAAAAGTTAAAACGGTAATTTAAAGCCTGCTGGCATCATGCCAGACATGCGTGCAGTTGAAGTTGCCTCTGCTTTGGCTCTGGCGTCATTTAATGCTATCAGCAATAAATCTTCCAAGGTTTCGCGGTCATCCATTGCCGCATCATCAATGCTGACGCGCTTAACGACGTTATTACAAGTCATGCTGATTTTAACTAAGCCACTGCTAGCAACGCCTTCTACCAGCGTTTCGGCCAATTCCGCCTGCGCTTTTTGCATATTGGCTTGCATTTGCTGGGCTTGCTTCATCATATTGCCCATGCCACCTTTCATCATATTTTTCTCCTATATTGATTTAGTTAATTGGTTTAATGCTGTTGGGGATAATCGTTGCGTCAAATTGACTGAGCAGATCTTTCACAAAGCTATCTTGCATAATCGCTTCTTCGGCAGATGATTGAATAGTGGCTTTTTCGACCGCGTTTTGTTTGGCTGGCGTATTGATTTCAATATGCGCTTCACCGCTTACTTCAATATGCAAGCGAATGCGTTTTCCAAAATGCTGATTGATGGCGCTAGACAATTTTTCTTGATAATTTGGGCTGACTAGGTGTTTATTATTGGCGGCTACTCTTAGGTTGATGCTATTTTCATCATAACTAACCATTTCACAGTTTTGTGCCAAGGCGCGCGCAAGGCCAAGTTTCAGGCTTTTTTCAACCAAAGCACGCCAGTTGCCATCAAAACTTTGTGCAACGCTTTCAGCATCAGATTCGATTTCAGCAGGCGCAGAAATAGCCACTACTGGCGTTGTAATACTTTGCTGCACAGCCGTAGGCTCAGTTGGTGCAACTTCTATCTTTACATTCGCCTGCGCATGCATTGCTGGCGCGGCTAATGGTTTATTGACAACAGGGGCGGGTACGCTGAGTTTTTCAGTTACTTTTTCATTAGGCGCAAAAGCCAACATGCGCAACAGGCTCATGGTAAAACCTGCGTATTCATCAGGCGCCAAGCCAATATCGCGGCGGCCTAATAACGCAATTTGATAATACAGTTGCAGGGTTACTGGATTCAGTTTTTGCGCTAAATCCATTAACAATGCACGTTCTGGGCTGTCATCGGCAATGCTGCTGGGCACGGTTTGTATCATGGCGATTTGATGCAAGATATTGGCTAAATCATTTAGCGCCGCTTCAAAGGCAATGTTGCGCATTTGCATGGCTTGCGCTTTATCAATCAAAGCCGCGCCATCTTGGTTGATTAATGCCTGCAAAATATCATATAAATAGGTTTGATCAACTGCACCAAGCATGCTGCGCACTTCAATTTCATTTACGGTTTGGTTACCGTAAGCAATCGCTTGATCAGTCAGCGATAGTGCATCGCGCATGCTGCCTGCAGCGGCGCGTGAAATAAGAGAAATAGCGGCAGATTCAAAGCTGATATTTTCTTGGCCTAGAACATTTTGCAAATGCTCAGAGATAGTGGTGCTAGCCATTTGGCGCAAATTAAACTGCAAACAACGGCTTAACACCGTGACAGGCACTTTTTGAGGGTCAGTGGTGGCTAGAATAAATTTAACATGCGCTGGTGGCTCTTCCAGCGTTTTAAGCATGGCATTGAACGCACTTTTAGACAGCATGTGCACTTCATCGATGATATACACTTTAAAGCGGCCAACAGTTGGTGCGTATTGTGCGTTATCCAACAATTCGCGCATGGCATCTACTTGCGTGTTTGATGCTGCATCGACTTCTAGCAAATCTACAAAACGGCCACGGTCGATTTCTGTACAAGCGTTGCAAACGCCACAGGGTCTGGCCGTAATACCTGTTTCGCAATTGAGTGATTTGGCCAAAATGCGTGCGATTGTCGTTTTACCAACGCCGCGCGTACCCGTAAACAAGTAGGCGTGATGCAAGCGCTGCTGAGTAAGGGCGTTAGTCAATGCGCGCACCACATGCGGCTGACCAACTAAAGTATCAAACGATTTGGGGCG
>JAZKDM010000156.1:0-5325 GCA_040387535.1 Pseudomonadota bacterium
GGCGGCAAAGATTGAGTAGCTGAAGACAGTACATTAAGTACGGCGAAGCTGCGAAATTGCGGCCAACGCAGTAATCAACGAAAAGACAGACTGGAAAAAATATGAAGTGCGGAATTGTTGGCCTACCCAATGTAGGCAAATCAACCTTATTCAATGCCATTACCAAAGCAGGTATTGCAGCAGAAAACTATCCGTTTTGCACCATTGAGCCTAACGTGGGCATTGTAGAAGTGCCCGACCCGCGCTTACAACCTTTGATTGACATTGTAAAACCGCAAAAAGTACAGCCAGCTATTGTTGAGTTTGTGGATATTGCAGGCCTTGTTGCAGGCGCATCTAAAGGTGAAGGCTTGGGCAACAAATTCTTAGCCAATATTCGCGAAACCGATGCTATTTGCCACGTAGTACGCTGCTTTGAAGATGGTAATGTGATTCACGTAGCCAATAAAATCGACCCGCTTTCAGATATTGAAGTAATTGATACAGAATTAGCATTGGCCGACATGGAAACGGTTGAAAAAACCATGCAGCGCGAAAGCAAAAAAGCCAAAAGCGGCGACAAAGATGCCATTGCATTACTTGCTGTGCTAGACAAAGTTTTACCCTGCTTAAACAAAGCCAAAGCTGTGCGTACACTAGGCTTAGATGCAGACGATCTGCAATTGTTAAAACCGCTGTGTTTAATTACGGTTAAGCCTGTCATGTATCTAGCCAATGTGGATGAAAAAGGCTTTGAGAATAATCCACTGTTAGACAAAGTAGTCGCTCTAGGCAAAGCGGAAAACGCCCCTGTGGTGTGTATTTGCGCCAAAATTGAAGGCGAAATCTCAGAACTAGAAGAAGAAGACAAATTATTATTCTTATCAGAGCTAGGCCAAGATGAACCAGGCCTAAACCGTGTGATTCGCGCCGCTTACGACTTGCTAGGCCTGCAAACCTACTTCACAGCTGGTGTGCAAGAAGTACGTGCTTGGACCGTCAAAAAAGGCGCCACCGCCCCACAAGCCGCTGGCGTCATCCACACCGACTTTGAACGCGGATTTATACGTGCAGAAGTGATTCAATACGATGAATACGTTAAAAACAAAGGCGAACAAGGCAGCAAAGAAGCGGGCAAAATGCGCTTGGAAGGCAAAGAATATATCGTGCAAGACGGCGATGTGATGCACTTTAGATTCAATGTTTAGCCCAGCCAAGGTCAAATAAATATCTATGTATAATTTACTGCCTAATGGTAACCATTAAGTTTAGTTAAAAATCAAAGTTAGTTTTGACAACAGGCCGCTAAAACACTAGAATTGCGCCCTGCATAAAAATTTAAACAAAACAGCATTAACACCAGTTTTTTTGGTGATGTAGCTCAGTTGGTTAGAGCACAGGATTCATAATCCTGGGGTCGAGGGTTCAAGTCCCTCTTTCACCACCACTTACAACGCCCCTTTCGAAAGATTGGGGCGTTTTTTTTATAGTGACTCTCTCGATTAGTAGCTACGCAGTAGCCAGTAAACGCTCTATGAACCGGAATTTTAGAAAATAACAGAAAAAATTAACTTTTGTCAGCTATAGCGTCACCAGCCGTGAAAGCAAAATTAATAGAACGTTATGGACAAAACATCTCTATGCAAGAGCTGGTCATTTCGCCAGAAGCGATGTTTAAGTCAGATTTGCTAGTACTTATAATCAAAAAATAGGTTAATTAATCAACAGTTTAGGGATGGTTAATTTTCTGAATTACATTTACTGATTAACCACATTACCATCTTTGTAATGCACTTCAGATTTCAATTTTCCGTCTTTGTGCCATGTATATTCTGGCCCCTCTTTTTTGCCATCCACAAAGTTTGATTGGGCGCGCTGCTGACCGTTTTCATACCATTGCTTAAAGCTACCATGCTCGCGGCCGCCTTTGTAATGCGCTTCTAGCTTCATTTGGCCGTTTTCGTACCATTGATTCCAAACGCCATCTTCTTTGTCATCCACATAGTTAGTTTGAATTTTAATGCGGCCACTTTCGTACCAAAATATCTCTAGGCCTTGTTTTTTGCCGTTGAGTATATTGACTTCATATTTTGGGCCACCGTTAACAAATTGTTCAGTGTATTTTCCTGTAAAGGTTTTTTCAAAAAAAGTTTGCGCTTGGCTGCTAATGTTTACAGTGAGTAAGCTCAATGCTAATAAGGCTATTTTTAAATTTTTCATACGTGATTTAGTCTATTAATTTTGCTTTATAGATACTTAAAATGAAAAAGTGTTCAATTACAGCAGCCAACAAAAAAGCCCAGTAATTTTTCACTGGGCTTTTAAAATTAGAATTAACTAATTATTTGTTCATTACGTACATTGTTACTTCAAAGCCAAAACGCATTTCTGTAGCTGCTGGTGTTGTCCACATGATAATTTCCTTTAAAGTTTGGCGATTCACAGTGATTCGCTTCATGTGTTGCATTATGCGCGCACCCTTAAAAGTTACCCTATGTGCTTAGCGTAAATAGGCCTAATGATTTTACGTAAAACTAAATTGCCTTTGTAGGCACTTGATTTAAATTAAATAAAGCAAGTATCTAAAATGTTGCTCACAAACTAATGATGACTTTATGCCGATAAAATGCGTAATATGGTGTTAATTCATAGAAAGCAAATAAACAATGTCTTATCAAGTACTAATCACTGGTACAAACCGCGGCTTAGGGTTTGAGTTTGCCAAACAATATGCGGCGGATGGTTGGAGTGTACTAGCTTGCTGTCGCAACCCTGAAAGTGCACATGAATTACAGTTGCTGGCCAAAAAGCATAATAACTTGCAAATATTAGCTTTAGATGTGGGAGATTTTAAGCAAATTGATGCACTGGCTTTACAGTTAAAAAATCAGCCAATTGATGTGTTGATTAATAATGCAGGTGTTTACCCAGAGAGCGCTTTTGGTGACACTAATTACGATGAGTGGGCACAGGCGTTTAAAATTAATGCCATGGCCTCACTCAAAATGGCAGAGGCCTTTGTACAGCATGTTGCTAAAAGCCAGCTTAAAAAAATCGCCACACTTTCTAGCAAAATGGGCAGCATTGATGACAATGGCAGCGGCGAAAGCTACATTTATCGCAGCAGTAAAACAGCGGTCAATATGGTGATGAAAAGTTTATCGATTGATTTAAAGCCTTATGGCATTAGCTTTGTAACCTTGCACCCTGGCTGGGTACAAACTGACATGGGTGGACCTAACGGCTTAATTAACGCGCAAACCAGCGTAACAGGCATGCGTGCTGTGATTGAAAATTTAAACTTGGAAAATACAGGCCAGTTTATTGCGTTTGATGGAAAATGTATTGCTTGGTAACAGTTAGATAGCCTTAAAGGGCGCGCGGTCTTCTAGTTCAGTGGTGTAAGCGGCAATACCCTCACCTTCTCTATCTAAAAACTGCTGAATAGCCGCTTCAAAATCTGGATGAGCGATTTTATGATAAGAGCAGGTTGGTCGCGGCTCGAACCCGCGCGCTAGTTTATGCTCGCCCTGTGCGCCGCCTTCAAAATAGGTGATATTTTCAGCAATACAAAATTGTTGTGCTTGGTAATAACACAACTCAAAATGCAGGCCAGACACGAATTGCACAGCGCCCCAGTAACGACCGTATAAGGTGTGTTGATTGTAAATATTGAGCGTACTGGCGACTGGCATGCCATTTATCTCAGCCACAATCAGCAAAATGTTTTGCGGCATATTTTTACCAATTTGGTCAAAAAACGCTCTGGTTAAATATGGCGTGGAGTGGTGTTCGCGATAAGTATTGCTGTAACACTGATAGAAAAAATCCCAATCATCTGTTGTCGCGTCTATGCCTTTAATTTGGCGACAAACCACACCCGCTTGGATGATTTTTTTACGTTCCTGATGAATTTTTTTGCGTTTATCGTGGCTTAAGGTCGCTAAAAAATCCTCAAAACTTTGATAGTTTTTATTTTGCCATCTAAATTGCACGCCAGTGCGCTTAAGCCAGCCAGCTAAAGCCAATTGTGCTGCGCTGCTTTCATCTGGAAACAAAATATGTGCGCTGGATAAATGATTTTGATGCAGCATGTTTTCTAGCGCTTCAATCATTAATAGCTGCACTTCTGGCTGTTGGCTTAATAAGCGACGGCTGGTAATGGGCGAAAACGGAATGGCCGACAATAGCTTGGGGTAATAATCCAAGCCACTGCGCTGATAAGCATCTGCCCACGCCCAATCAAACACGTATTCACCATAAGAATGGCTTTTTAAGTACAGCGGCATAGCACCCACCAATTGATTATTCTGCTTAACAATCATTGGATGCGGCATCCAGCCTGTGCCCTGCCCAACCGATGCTGAGTTCTCAAGTGCGCTTAAAAATGCATGACTGATTAAGGGCGTGCCATCGGTTAAAGCATCCCAATCGACTGCGGCAATATCGTTGATGCTGCTGATAACTTCTACAGAATAGGCGGTTGAATTGTTAGTTATTTCTTGCGGAGACGTCATACCAATACTTTTAACCTATTCAAAAAGGTTTATCAAGGTTTTAGGTATGAGCGGTGTTGCGAGAATTGGTTTAATTTAACGATATTGAGTAATCAATTGGCTTAATTTTGATTACTTTTTTGATAGAGATTACTTTTAAATAGGACGTTTGCGGATATTTGAGGCTTCTTTGTTGTTTCTAGATTTACCTTTGCTTTTAATTTCAGCTTCTGCATCTAGAATTTTTTGGGCTTCCATTTTGGCTTCAGCGGCTTTTTGACGCTCTATGGATTTTGCTTGAGCTAGCTCCAGTTCTTCTAAGGTAATAACGTTATTTTCATCGACGTCTACAAAGTTAAAATGACGCGCAATTTGCGGTAAACACAAAGTGGCTTCTTCACGGTCAATCGAATCGTCGTTATCTTTATTACAATCGTTAAAGCGGATTTGAACACTTTCTTTCATTGCTTTGCGCTTTTGTTCAATTTGCGCGTGTTCTGGGTCTGTGGATTTTGCATAATCGGCCAGTGCTTTGCGCAAGCGCGCTCTGTCATCTGGGCTAAAATTATGCTCAAGCGTTTTTTCTAAACCGCTTTCGTCAATTTGCTCTAAAAGCGTTTTATCATCAGCCACCAAACCAGCTTTGCCATCTGCAAAAACAGGTGTAATAACCAAGTTGCTAAACAATGCTAGCAAGGATAAAGCTGGAGTTAGATAATGTACGTTTAAAACCATTGTTTAATGAATACTCGTCTTTCTAATGTTCTTATTTTGTTTAGAAAATCTGACTTGCTAACGAAGTTTTGCAATCATGAATCAGCATTGTTAATGCAATGTTTCATAAAACTGA
>JAZKDM010000157.1:0-3857 GCA_040387535.1 Pseudomonadota bacterium
GCGTTCCAAGTATAGGCAAAGCCGTTACGGTCATGGTGCCATGCGTATGTTTTGCCACCTTTATCAAATAGAATCACGTCATTTATGCCATCGTAATCCCACTCATCATGTGGTGTCATTTGCATGCCCCATTTTGCAATACCCGTATCTAAATCGCGCGCAAATACAGTCATAGACCATTTATTGTCACCTGGACGAACGTCTGGGTTCCAAACAGATGGGTTACCTGTTCCGTAGTAAACCAAGTTTGTACGTGCATCATAAGGCCACCAGCCCCAAGTTGAGCCGCCGCCATGTTGCCAACCATCTTTAACCGCTTGTGGTTTCAACCAGGTACGTGTGCCTAATTCTTTTTCGCCGATTTTAATTTGATCATTTGGCAAGGGTTTGAAAGAACCACCTTGTTTGTTGCCACCGTTGACATCTTGGTAAACAGATAGCGCGTTATATTGTGGGTTTGCAGAGTTGAAATCAGCACCAATCAACACTTCAGCATCTGGGCCTGTTGAATACGCTTTCCATGCCAACGAGCCATCTTTAATGTAATAAGCGGCTAAAAAGCAACGTACGCCGAACTCAGCACCTGAACAACCGGTTAATACTTTATCTTTAATAACGTGGGCTGCATTGGTATTAGTGGCGCCCACTTTAGGGTCTGTGTTTTTTACTTCCCAAATTTTTGCACCAGTTTTTGCATCTAGTGCAACCAACATACCGTCATTTTGTTGTAAGAAAATTTTGCCATCACCAAAGCCTAAGCCACGTGAAACGTTATCGCAGCATAAAACAGCTTGTACTGATGGATCTTGTTTTGGGAAATAAGACCATACGATTTTTTGGTTATCGTTTAAATCTAAGGCATATACATTGTTAGGGAATGCTGTGTGCAGGTAAAGCATATTTCCAACAACAACTGGTGAACCTTCGTGCCCACGGTTTACACCGGTCGCGAATGTCCAAGCGGCTTTAAGATTTTTAACATTACCTTTATTAATTTGAGATAACTTGCTATAGCCTTGGTTGTCATGTTGGCCACGTGGGTGCACCCAGTTGTTGGAATCTTTCATGGCTAATTCTTGATCTGCTGCGGCAAAGGCCATTGCTGGTAAGGCCATTGCAACGCTGGCAGCGATACTGATTGCGCGTTTATTAGTAAACATTGTTTATATCTCCAAAGATAAAAATGGAAAGTGATGCAAGCAATTAACTGCTGCATGACGTCATTTGGCTTATATAAAACTGGTACTAGGATGGCCAGAATCTTGAAACACCATTTAAAAGCTGTTTTTAAATAGATTACGTTTCAATTTGTTAAGCGAATGTTACTGTATCGAAAACAACAGGCCCTTAAGCCAGCCTGATTGCTTAATTTTGAGCGGTCCAGTTTATAAATTGCGCATGGTTAATTGATTTTTGTTAATATTGCCTCGTGGATTTAGCCTAGATTTCCATTTAGTAAAAATTAAACCCATTTAATTTGCTGAATGCGAAGGAATACAATGCTAAGGCCATGGAATCTCAATATGGAAATCGTGCGTGGCTCATCTACGCCAATTCATATGCAAATTGCAGAAACAATCGTAGACGAAATTCAACGTGGTCGCTTTTCACCTGGTAGCGTATTACCAGGCACGCGCGAACTCGCCAATAAACTGCAACTCAATCGCAAAACGGTTGTGCAAGCTTATGATGAGCTTATTTCTAAAGGTTGGTTAACCACCGAAAGCAAGCGCGGCACGTTTGTATCTTCGCGTGTATTAATGGTGAATCAAGCATCTAAAGTAAATAAACCTTTGTTTATGCCAATCTCTAGCACTAAGCATCGCTTACCTGCTAGCTTGGTGCCAATTGATCATCAAAATAGACAGTTACATCAAAAATCGGCCGCACATTTAATTAATCTAAGTGATGATTTACCTGATGCAAGGCTGATTCCTTACCCACTATTTTCACGTGCTATGCGCCATGCTACCACTACATTAACGCGGAATAATAAACTGCATTATGCGGACCCCAAAGGTAGCACCATTTTACGCAAAGCCATTTTATATATGCTCAATATGGAAAGAGGATTTCATGCCGATTTAGAGCAAATATGTATTGTGCGCGGTAGCCAAATGGGTTTGTTTTTAGCGGCGCACTTATTGGCCGATAGCGATAGCTGTTTTGTGGTTGAACAATTACATAGCCCCATGGCGCGCGAGACATTTAAAAACTGTGGTGCAAAGTTACTAACCGTTAGTCACGATCAACATGGCATCAATATAGATGCACTAGAAAAACTCTGTATTAATCATCCAGTAAAAGCTATTTATGTAACGCCGCACCACCAAATGCCAACAGCTGTTGTGATGTCATTAGAAAATAGAAAAGCTTTGCTAAAATTAGCGGAACGCTATCAGTTTACGATTATTGAAGATGATAGTGGTTGTGAGCTTAACGACAGCAAAACTATGCCAGCGCCTATTGCAAGCATGGATAACAACGGCCATGTTATTTATATTGGGTCACTTTCAAAAGTGCTAGCACCAGGCTTTAGGCTTGGTTATGTTGTGGCGTCTTCACCGATTATTTCGCACTATGCTAACAACATCACTATGATGGATAGGCACGGCAATACCATGATTGAGACAGCAATTGCTGAGCTGTTGCACACAGGTGAAATTAAACGCCATATCAATAAAATCACCAAAATTTACAATGAGCGCAAGGCGCATTTGATTGATTTAATTCAATCCGAATTGGGTGAGTTTTGTACGATTATGCCAAGCAGCAGTGGCTTGGGCCTATGGTTAGATTTAGCCACACATATACGTCCAGACTTGCTGACAGAGGATGCCGAAAAACAAAAAATTATTTTGCATTGTGCCAATTACTACAGCGAACAGACGGCCGTTTTTGGCTTAAGACTTTGTTTTGCGCATTTAAACATAGACGAAATGACAAGCGCCATTAATCGGCTTAAAAACGTATTTTTCTATCAAACTAAAATGGCATTAAGCGCATAAGCGTATAAGCGTATAAATATTGGTGGTTGTGAACGACCGTATATGGTTGTATAGGCGCAACCTGATCCGAGGTGATTATTTAACATCCATTTATAATCAATTACTTAAAAAATAAATCTACTTGGAACGCTAATTGCGTAACTATTAGTACGGGAGAGCTATCACTAGGACCTTTATTCTCACGCAATTTCTAAAAGTTGTGTGACTGTAAAGGGGTAGACTCCCTACTCTATTTTATTTATTTTGCATCTAAAAACGTTTATCTAATTTACTAATACAAATACTACAAATAAAAACACCCCACATTGCTGTGAGGTGTTTCATTGGTTAAATTAACCAGTAACTAACTACAATTTAAACGTCTAAATTATAGTGAGAATACTGTTAATGCACCGCCGCCAGGAGCCGCGTTGTATTTTGTTAATTCTTTGTAACCACCAGCAGCACCAAGTGCGTCTGTGTCGTTAGTTAAACCAAGGTTCATCGCAACGCCAGCCCAACCACCGATACCTGAAAGCGTACCAACGTATTGTTTACCTTTGTTACCGTATGTGAATGCATTACCAATCACGCCAGAACCTACTTGGAATTTCCAAAGTTCTTTACCTGATTGTGCATCAACCGCTTTTAACCAACGGTCTAGTGTGCCGTAGAACACTAAATCTGTAGCAGTTGTTAAAGCACCACCCCAAGCAGAGAATTTCTCTTTGTTGTACCAAACTTTTTTGTTGGTCATTGGATCATAAGCGCCGAAGCCACCCATTACGCCGTCAGGACCAGCAAACATAGTCAATGTAGCACCAACCCATGGTTGACCAGCAACGTATTTAGACTCAACTGGCTCATATG
>JAZKDM010000158.1:0-1494 GCA_040387535.1 Pseudomonadota bacterium
GGTGCCATTTTTGAGATTAACGATGGCAACGATGCCTCTAAAATATTAAAGGCGGTAAAGTAAATCAGCAGTGAAATCACTACGCCCCAAAATTGATGAATGGTGCTGGCAAATACAATTTGTGCAACCAGCATCAAAGCCACCGCGCCAATGAACACCGTTTTTAGCTTTGCGCGTTTTTCGCCAATAATAATGGCAGGCAACATCAATACAAAAGAGGCGATTAAAACGGGCAGGTAGACTTGCCAATGCGTGTTCACATTCATGCCGCTGGTTTCAGTTAAGGCAAACGGCACCACAATAAACATGGCCATTTGTGCGGCGTGCAATGAAAAAGTACCAAAATTCAGTCTTAATAATTGCTTGTCCCGCAATACGCTTTTCATTTTTTCAGGCGCTGCCTGCGCATCAGAGTGAAACTGGCTTAACACAGGGTCTGGCACATAGTACTTAACAACTAAAATGGCTAAGGCTGACAACACGGCTGTCATCCAAAAAATGCCTGAAACACCGATTAGCTGATTCAAAAGTGGTCCTGCCACAAGCGACAGCGCAAACGTGATACCAATCGTCCCGCCAATCATCGCCATGGCCTTGGTGCGATGCTCTTCACGCGTTAAATCGGCCACCAAGGCAGTCACTACGGCTGAAACCGCACCCGCACCTTGAATCGCGCGGCCAATAATCACCATATAAATATCAGTTGCCAGTGCAGCAACCACGCTGCCGATGATAAATAAAACTAGCCCAATATAAATGACTTTTTTGCGGCCGTATTTATCGGATGCGATACCAAAAGGCAACTGTAACAACACTTGCGTTAAACCGTATGCACCAAGCGCTAAGCCAATTAAAGTATGGTTGCTACCGCCTTTTAATGTTTCAGCATACACAGAAAAAATGGGCAGTATTAAAAACATACCCAGCATGCGCAAGCCATAAATGGAAGCCAAGCTGATGGTGGAACGCAACTCAGTGGGCGTCATTTTGTCGGAGATTAGCATGTGATGGTTTTGGTTATGGTTTTTATTACAGAAAAATTTAGCTGAAAACACAATAATTGCGTATATTAACAGGTTGCCTTAATTTTCGTTTAAAGCTGATGGAATATATCAAAATACGTGGTGCTCGCACGCACAATCTCAAAAACATTTCGCTGGATATTCCGCGCAATAAACTGGTCGTCATCACGGGGCTTTCAGGCTCTGGTAAATCCAGCTTGGCGTTTGATACCTTATATGCAGAAGGCCAGCGCCGTTATGTAGAAAGCCTTTCAGCGTATGCACGCCAGTTTTTGGCACGCATGGATAAGCCTGATGTGGACTTGATTGAAGGCTTATCGCCAGCGATTTCGATTGAACAAAAATCCACTTCGCATAACCCGCGCTCAACCGTTGGTACCGTTACTGAAATCCACGATTATTTGCGTTTGCTTTACGCGCGCGCTGGCGACCCAGAGTGTCCAGACCACAATATCAAGCTAGAAGCGCAAAC
>JAZKDM010000158.1:1594-3326 GCA_040387535.1 Pseudomonadota bacterium
CATTACAATTTTGATTTGGAAATGGCATTTGAAGAATTGCCTTTACCCATTCAAGACGTCTTATTAAACGGTTCTGGTCGCGAGGTGGTTGCGTTTAAATACTTAAACGAACGAGGCACGTTTTTTAGTAAAACCCACACGTTTGAAGGTATTTTAAATAACCTGCAACGCCGTTACCGCGAAAGCGATTCAACCGCGGTGCGCGAAGAGTTATCTAAATATTTAAACAACCAAGCCTGCCCAGAATGCAGCGGCACACGTTTACGTCGCGAAGCGCGCCATGTAAAAGTGGGCGGACAAAATATTCATCAAGTGTGCCAAGTGCCGCTTAAAGTAGCGCTTCACTTTTTTGAGACCTTGCAATTAGAAGGCGCGAAACTGGCGATTGCCGATAAAATAGTTAAAGAGATTGAAAATCGCCTTAAATTCTTAACCAATGTTGGCCTTGAGTATCTATCACTTTCACGTTCTGCTGAAACATTATCAGGCGGTGAGGCTCAACGTATCCGCCTAGCCAGCCAAATTGGTAGCGGCTTAACAGGCGTGATGTATGTGCTGGATGAGCCAAGTATTGGCTTGCATCAACGCGACAATGACCGATTGCTGGAAACCCTAAAACGCCTGCGCGATATTGGCAATAGCGTGATTGTGGTGGAGCATGACCATGATGCGATTTTAGAAGCCGATTATGTAGTGGATATTGGCCCTGGCGCAGGCGAGCATGGTGGCCAGATTGTGGCAGAAGGAACGCCAGCCGAAATTTTAGCCAATCCAAAATCGTTAACGGGCCAATATTTAAGCGGCAAAAAGCAAATCGAATACAAAAAAGTGCGTACCAAGCCCGACCCATCACGCTGGTTAAAACTATCCAACGCCACCGGCAATAATTTGCGTGATGTTTCAGTTGAAATCCCAGTTGGCTTACTCACCTGCGTAACAGGCGTATCTGGCTCTGGCAAATCTACACTGATTAACGATACCTTGTATCGCGTGGTTGCACAGCACTTATATGGTAGCAACACTGAACCTGCGCCCTTTAGCGAAATAGACGGTTTGGCATTTTTTGACAAAGTGGTGGACGTAGACCAAAGCCCAATTGGCCGCACACCAAGGTCAAACCCCGCTACTTACACAGGCTTATTTACGCCGATTCGCGACCTATTTGCAGGTGTGCCAGAAAGTCGCGCGCGCGGTTATGGCCCTGGCAGGTATTCATTTAACGTTAAAGGTGGCCGCTGCGAAGCCTGCCAAGGCGATGGCGTAATTCGCGTTGAGATGCACTTTTTACCAGACGTTTATGTGCCCTGCGATGTATGCAAAGGCCAACGCTATAACCGCGAAACGCTGGAAATTAATTTTAAAGGCAAAAATATTCGTGAAGTGCTGGAAATGACAGTGGAACAAGCGCATGATTTTTTCCAAGCGCAGCCAGTGATTTCACGCAAACTGAAAACTTTGCTGGATGTAGGCTTAGGCTATATCACGCTAGGACAATCGGCTACCACCTTAAGCGGCGGTGAAGCCCAGCGTGTAAAGCTTTCATTGGAGTTGAGCAAGCGTGACACAGGCCGCACGCTGTATATTCTGGATGAACCGACCACAGGCTTACACTTTGCCGATATTCAATTATTGCTGGATGTTATTCATCGTTTGCGCGATGCAGGCAATACCATTGTGATTATTGAGCACAATTTAGATGTAATTAAAACCGCTGATTGGCTGATTGATATGG
>JAZKDM010000159.1:0-3435 GCA_040387535.1 Pseudomonadota bacterium
ACGGCCGTAGCTCATAAACGGGATATCTTTTTTAATTCTGAATAATTCCATAATCTACTCTATCTAAAAAAAGCAGCTATTAAGCTTTATAAATTTGACCAATTGAAAGGCTGGTGATTTTGCGGCGATAGCCATAAATCAGATTCACAATGGCGCGTGATACTAAAACAGCACTGAACATTGAGGTGAGAATGCCCAAAACGTGCACCACGGCAAAGCCTTTGATTGGGCCTGTGCCAAACATAAATAGCGCCAAACCAGCAATCAATGTCGTCACGTTAGAGTCTAAAATGGTATCAAACGCTCTATCATAACCCGCATGAATACTGGCTTGTGGCGTATTGCCATTGCGCAGTTCTTCACGGATACGCTCATTAATCAGTACGTTTGCATCAATCGCCATACCAAGCGCCAGCGCAATCGCCGCCAAACCTGGCAAGGTGAGGGTGGCTTGTAGCATAGAAAGAATCGCGACTAGTAATAACAGGTTAATGCCCAGTGCCAGCACTGAAACGCCACCAAATACCATGTAGTAAATCATCATCATCACAGCAATCGCGGCAAAGCCCCAAAGCGTTGAGTGCACGCCACGTTTGATGTTTTCTTCACCCATGCTTGGGCCAACGGTACGCTCTTCAATGATTTCCATTGGCGCTGCTAATGCACCAGCACGTAATAGCAAGGCGATGTCTGTTGCTTCTTGTGTATTATCCATGCCAGAAATCTGCACACGGCCGCCGCCAATTTCTTCGTTAATCACTGGCGCGGTAATTACTTCAGTATTGCCTTTTTCAATCAGCAAAATCGCCATGCGTTTGCCCACGTTATCACGTGTTACATTTTTAAAGATGCCAGCACCGCGGCCATCTAAAGTCACGTTAACGATTGAGCCGCCAGTTTGATTATTCACACCTGGACCAGCATCGGTGATGCGGTCGCCTGTTAACACCACATTTTTCTTCACCAAAATTGGGTTGCCATCGCGATCTCTATACATCTCATCGCCAAACGGCACTTGGCCTTTTTCGGCGGCTTCAAGGGTTGCTAAGTCTTTTTTGTCTTCATCCACCATGCGGATTTCAAGCGTAGCGGTACGGCCTAGAATCTCTTTGGCTTTGGCAGTGTCTTGCACACCAGGCAATTGCACCACAATACGGTCAAAACCTTGTTGCTGAACGATTGGCTCGGCTACACCTAACTCATTGATACGATTGTGTAATGTTTGCAAGTTTTGCTTAAGCGCGAATTCTTGAATTTTCTTTTTAGCGGCTTCACCAATGCTGGCGGTTAAAACAAATTCTTTGCCGTCGGTTGAATCGTTAAAGGTCAAATCGGGATAATCTTTGCTTAATACTTTACGTGCCGCCTCTAGTTCTTTGGTATCGCTAAAACGCACTTGAACGTTCTGGCCTTCGCGCGTAATGCCAAAGTAGTTCACTTTTTCGCGGCGCAGCGCGGTGCGGAAATCGCCCACATTGCTTTCAGCCGATTTATCTAATGCCGCTTTCATGTCTACTTGTAGCAAAAAGTGCACGCCACCGCGTAAATCTAAACCTAAATACATTGGCTTAGCACCAATGCCTAATAGCCAGTTTGGCGTTTGAGAAAGTAAATTCAGCGCAACGGTGTAATCTTTACCTAAGTTGGCAATCAATTTATCTTTAGCTTTGATTTGCGCTTCTGGGTCGGCAAAGCGCACTTTTACGCCACTTGCATCTAAATAAATACCATTAAATGGAATGTTAGCTAATTTAAGCGTTGCTTCTACTTTGCTTAACAAAGCGGCATCTGCTTTAAGCGATGTTTTGGCTGGGCTGACTTGTACGGCAGGCGATTCACCAAAAAAGTTGGGAATGGTGTACAGCAGCCCAATCAGAATAACAACGGCAATTAGAATGTATTTCCAGGTAGGGTAGCGGTTCATAAATGCGGCTCAAAGATACTAAATTAGCAGATTGGATTTAGTAATAGGTTATTGGTTTAAAAGATAATTAAAGATTAAATGGCTTTGATTGTGCCAGGCGGTAATAAAGTTTGAACAGCGTGTTTTTGCACGTTAACCGTAGTATTAGCCGCAATTTCAATGCTAACAAAATTGTCATTCACTTTAGTGATTTTGCCAATTACGCCGCCTGTTGTTGCTACTTCATCGCCTGCTTTAAGCGCGTCAATCATGGCTTTTTGCTGTTTAGCCTGCTTCATTTGCGGGCGAATTAGCATAAAGTAAAACAACGCAAAAATAATTAAAATCGGTAAAAAGCTTAACAAATCGCCACTTGGGCCGGCCGGAGCAGCGTATGCGTTACTAATAAATAAGTTGCTGAACATAATGGTAACTTTCAAGAGAGTAAATTTCGAATCAACGCGGGATTTTAGCACAGACTTATGTTGAATGAGCAGGTGGTTGGTTGTGAGTGTAACGGACCCCAGCGTGACTAAAGTTATTGCGGCTTGCTGTGCCTCGCTACCAACCTACGAATTACAAGCACTAAAGTAGCTTTGTTATAGTAATAGCATGTAAGTTGGCGGTGGGTGAAACATACCCCAACAATATAAGAGATGTCGGGGTTTGTAAGACCGATTCACCAAAACCTATGGGCTGGCCCTTTTAGCTAATTGGTTAAATCGAAGTTGACTCTTTTAGTTATATTTTTAGATCATTCTGGAAAGAATTCGCTTTCCCATAATCTCATGTTTTAGCAGTGCAATAATGTGAAGACTTACACAAGCAGCCAAGACTACAGTCGAAAATGTATGTATGTGTTTGAAAAAAGCCTGCCCAGTTGTGCTGTTAATTAGATGGGGAATTTTGAATGTGTTAAAAAAGTAAAAGTCTTGTTTCATCATCAAAAAACCAGAAATTAAGACGATTGAAATGGTGATATATAGAATGATGTGCATGGATTTTGCAGCAACTATTTCTAATTTTGAAATGCTTTGTGGGTATGCTGGCGTTGCATGCTTTAGTCTGTAAAGTATGCGGATGAAAAATATAGGCATAAAAAGTGTGGAAACAGAAACATTGAAACTAGCAATGTGGTGTTTGGTTGCGCTATCCATGATTGGTGTTGCGGTTAGAAACCCTGTAATGGAAACCCATAAGATGATTAGTGCGGATATCCAATGAAGTAGTCTAACGTTTCGATTGTATTTTGCTGTTGTATTAGTCATGATTTGACTCCTTTATAAAGACATGCTTTGCACATGTTCTGGCAACACGATAGCCTCACCCCGATAGCAAAACACGGCAACCATGCGTTGTAGCGTTGACAAACAGTTTGCTGCTGTCAATGCCCCTAAACTGTCACCTATGATGATCGTATCGAACGCACGCAGCCGGCCAGGAGTAGTTTGCGTGGCGTTATCTAGCGCCTTATACAATGCGTTGCAAATGAAATGCCACGCATTGCCCAATGCAGGCGTAGTAGGTTGGGA
>JAZKDM010000160.1:0-25661 GCA_040387535.1 Pseudomonadota bacterium
ACAGACCGGGTTTTAAACAAAAATACTAAAGCAAAACTGGATTACAAAAGCGTCAACCGCCAGACCTTAACGCCGCCACAAGCCAGCTTGCCGCTTAAAGACCGCGTTAAAAATATCAAAGGCGCATTTAAAGTGAATGCTAACTTAAGTGGCAAACGCATTGCCATTGTGGATGACGTGATGACTACAGGTGCTAGTCTAAATGAGCTAGCTAAAACCTTAAAACAAGCAGGCGCAACGCATGTAGAATGCTGGGTAATTGCACGTACACTTCCACATTAAGAAAACTGCCTTTTAAGAACACCTAACCATGTTTACCATCGCATTATTTGAACCAGAAATTCCTCCCAACACAGGCAATATCATCCGCTTATGCGCCAATACTGGCGCCGATTTGCATTTGATTGAGCCGCTTGGTTTTAAATTGGAGGATAAACAATTAAAGCGCGCTGGCTTGGATTATCACGAATACGCCAATTTAAAAGTGCATAAAGATTGGGCAGACTTTAAACAAGCGATGGCAGGCAGGCGCTTATTTGCGATTACCACTAAAGGTAGCCAAAATTACGCAAAGGTAGAGTTTAAAGCAGGCGATGTATTTGTGTTTGGACCAGAAACACGTGGCTTGCCAGAACAGATTCGTGCAGAATTTATGCCAGAGCACAGATTGCGTTTACCCATGTTGCCAGATAGCAGAAGTTTGAATTTATCGAATAGTGCAGCGGTGCTGCTATATGAAGCCTGGCGTCAGATTGGGTTTGAGGGTGGGGTTTAACTTTAGGAGTCGACTTCCCATTTCTGACTATTTTTATTCCAAAACAAGGTAAATCCATCTCGGCTGTAATCACCAATTTTTATTACGCCGCCTGATGGATTGTATTGCCAATATCCATACCAAGTAATTGAATTATTTATGTTAAGTTGTTCAAGGCTTTTAGGATAAGCATTATTTATGTCACGATAGTTTTCGATTTTTAAGCGAATTTCATCACCTTTAAGTTTTAATTTTTTAAAATCAGGTGGAAAAAACCATATTGAACTGTCTACAAATTTGATAATAAGTATAAATAGGATTGTTCCTAAAATAATTACAGAAAACTTAACTAAGTTCACTACTAAAAACCCTCGGCTTTTTGGCCGCGCCCTAATAAGTCCATTACTGCATCGCGCGCTGATTTACCATGCGTTAAGGCTTGATTAACTTCATAAGTAATTGGCATATCGATGCCCATTGTATCTGCGCGGCGCATGACCTCGCGTGCGGTGTTTACGCCTTCGGCCACATGACCCAAGCCTTGCAGAATATCTTCTAGCGATTTTCCGCTGGCCAGTTGCAAGCCTACTTCGCGATTTCTGGAGTATTGGCCTGTACAGGTTAAAATTAAATCGCCTGCGCCAGCCAAGCCCATAAAGGTTTCGGTTTTTGCACCCAGTGCCACGCCAAAACGGGTGATTTCGGCTAACCCGCGCGTAATCATGGCGGCGCGTGCGTTGTTACCAAAGCCCATACCGTCACTAATGCCTGCGGCAATCGCCATTACGTTTTTTACCGCACCGCCTACTGAAACACCTACTACATCGGTGCTGTTATAAACACGTAAATTACTACCATGAATTAAATTAGCGGCCATGATGGCAAAATTGGCATCATTTGCCGCTAAAGTGACCGCCGTCGGCAAGCCGCGTACTAATTCGGCGGCAAAGCTTGGCCCTGATAATGCCCCCCATTTTTGGCCATGACTTAACTCTTCTAAAGCGACTTCATGCGGTAGTTTTGCGGATTGTGGCTCTAAGCCTTTATGCGCCCACACAATGGGCTGATTGGAATTTAAAGCTTTGATTTGTTTTAAAATATAGCGAAAACCAGCCGTTGGGACTACCGATAAAATAATATCAGCGCCATCGATGGCAACACCTAAATCATCTTCAACTTGTAAATTGTCGTTGAATTTAAAATCGCCCAAATACATGGGATTAGCGCGCGCTTTGCGCATGCCAGAGACGTGACCGCTGTTACGCGCCCACAAAGATACTTTGTGTTGCTGGCTAATTTGGATGGCAAGCGCAGTGCCCCAAGCTCCTGCGCCCAATACGGCAATTTTAGCCATTTATCTCAAACCACTTATATACAAAACAAGCTTCAATTTAAACCCCACAACACACTGCTTGGCACAAAGCCGGTGGCGCCATCGCGGTGTTTAACTTTAACCCAGCCTGTTTTAGCGCTGGCGGGCAATAACTCTAGCACTACATCTTTATCGACTGTTGCAACCAAGCTTGAAGTCGCATCTTCTTCTGATTTGATGTCGGCTTTGGTTAACACAAGCACTGTGCGTTTGGCACTTAACTGCTTGCCTTCTACCCAACTTAAGCTGCCTGCAGCATCGCGAATTTTGATCCATTCGCCCAAATTCACAATCACTTCAACAGGGTAACCTTGGCCAAGAATATAAAGCTTGGTCGCTTCAACAGATGGCGCATCATACAAAATAGCTTTTGCGGGCACAATTGAGCGATACTCAAGCGCGGAGGCAAATGAAGAAATTGCTAAGCCTACCGTTAGGCCTAGCAAATACTTGATCATTAAATTAGTTTGCTTTTGCGGCATTTTCAGCTTGCTGTTTTTGTTGCATAAACAAAGCTTCAAAGTTGATTGGGTTTAATAAAACCGGCGCAAAACCAGCACGGGTTACTAAATCAGACACCACTTCACGCGCATACGGGAACAGAATGTTAGGGCAAGTAACGCCCATAATCATTTCGATATTTTCTTCTGGAATATTGCGAATCGCAAAAATACCCGCTTGTGTCACTTCTACCAAAAACGCTACTTTATCGCCGATTTTTGCCGTTACCGTCACTTTAATCGCTGATTCGTAAATGCCTTCATCCAGCTTTTGTGCTGAATTGCCCAGCTCTACGTTTACTTGTGGTGCGGTGCGGTCGGTAAAAATCTGTGGCGCATTTGGGATTTCTAAAGAAGCGTCTTTTACATAAAGCTTTTCAATTGCAAAGCCAGGTTGTGCTTCTTGTGGTTCTTGGTTTGTTGCGTTATCTGCTGATGCCATATGATTTTCCTAAAACGGTGATTGTTTTTAAATTAAGTTGGATTAAAAATAACTGTGAAGTATTTTAGCTTTTAATTGATTTTTGTTCATTACATTATTGTGACAATCTGCTGCCATCATGCAAGATTAAGCAGAGGATCTAACTCACCAGCTACATCTAAAGCGCGCAAATCATCATAGCCGCCCACGTGCTTATCATTAATATAAATTTGCGGCACCGTACGGCGGCCCGTTTTTTGTGTCATTTCAGCCCTTAACTCTGGCTCTAAATCGACACGAATTTTATTGATGACAACGCCTTTTGACGTTAAAAGCCGTTCTGCATTAATGCAATAAGGGCAAGTGCCAGTTGCATACATCAATACATTGGGCATGTTTTTGGTATCCATGATGATAACAGCCTAGCTTTTAACCAAAGGTAATTTGGCCTCAGCCCAAGCATTTAAACCGCCTTGCAGATTGTTTAATTGGCTAAATTGCTGTGCTTTTAAAATAGTGCAAGCGGTTTTAGAGCGCATGCCGCGTTGGCAATGCACTAGCACTGGCTTATCTTTAAATTTTTCGATTTCTTTTAAGCGGCTTGCTAGCTCAGCCACTGGGATATGTTTAGCGCCCTGAATATGGCCGCTGGCAAATTCTGCCGCATCACGCACATCTAAAATCAAAGGCTTGCCACGGTTTAACATCAATACGGCTTCTGTCGCGCTTAAATTATTGACGCCGCTTGCCCCGCGATTAAACATAGGCCATAACAAAGCCACACCAGAACCAATTGCCAAGCCAATCAGCAGCGCGTTTTCTTTTACAAATTCATACAGGGATATTTCGGTCATATTGTTTCCAAAAATTTATATATCGGCACGATAATTACATGCAATCAATTATTTAAATGCGCAATTCCATGCGTATTAGACAGCCAACTATTATAATGGATAACTTATATAATGAATCACGCCAAATATAATCAATCAACCCGAGTTGATTTGGAAGACTAAGCCATGACAAACACCACCACCGTTACTCCAGCTATATTATTGATTTTGGATGGCTTTGGTCATCGCGAAGACGTTGCCAATAACGCCATTGCACAGGCCAAAACACCAAACTTAGATGCATTAAAGCGCACAGTGCCGCATACCTTGATTAATGCTTCTGAGCATTATGTGGGCTTGCCAGATGGGCAAATGGGCAATTCAGAAGTGGGCCACCTCAATATAGGCGCTGGGCGAATTGTGTTTCAGGATTTTGAGCGCATTAACAATAGCATCACCAATGGTGAGTTTTTCAAGCATGCTGAACTGGTTAAGGCCTTACAAAACCTAAAAGCCAGCAATAAAGCCTTACATATATTTGGCTTATTATCAGATGGCGGTGTGCATAGTCATATCAATCATATTCTTGTCATGCTAGAAATGGCCGCGCAACAATGCCTGCAAAAAGTTTATGTACATGCGTTTTTAGATGGACGCGACACGCCGCCGATTAGCGCTGTGCCTTATATCGCGCTACTTGAAGATAAAATTCAAACGCTAGGCGTGGGCAAAATCGTGTCGGTTTCTGGTCGCTTTTACAGTATGGATAGGGACAAACGCTGGGAGCGCGTGACACCTGCCTACAACATGATTGTGGATGGCATTGGCGAATTTACAGAAGCGACAGCCAGTGAGGCTTTGCACAATGCCTATGCAAGAGGCGAGCAAGACGAATTTGTGAAATGTACCGTTATTCGCCAAGCCAATGACCCAGCGATTCGCCTAGAAGATGGCGATTGCGTGGTATATATGAATTTTAGAAGCGACCGTGCGCGCCAATTAACCGATGCTTTATTGAATGATGATTTTGCAGGATTTGCGCGCAACCGCGTAGCAAAACTATCTGGCTATTTCACCTTAACGCAATACGATCAAAATCAGAAAAAAGCCACGCCAATTTTTGCCGCAACCTCTGTGCCCAATACCTTTGGTGAATATGTATCAAGCTTAGGTTTAAAACAATTGCGCATCGCCGAAACCGAAAAATATCCGCATGTGACCTTCTTTTTTAATGGTGGGGATGAAGCGGTATTTACAGGTGAAGACCGCATATTAGTACCTTCACCCAAAGTCGCCACTTATGATTTACAGCCAGAAATGAGCGCGCCAGAATTAACCGATAAGTTAGTAGCGGCAATTGATAGCCAGCAATACAGCGCGATTATTTGCAATTATGCCAATGGCGATATGGTTGGCCATACTGGCAATTTAGCCGCTGCCATTAAAGCCGTTGAAACCTTGGATTTTTGCGTAGGTCGCGTGGTAGAAGCCGCTAGAAAAAATGGTGCAGAAGTGATTATTACCGCTGACCATGGCAATGCCGAAATGATGTTTGACGGCATTAATAATCAAGCGCACACCCAGCACACCACCAATTTAGTGCCCATGATTTATGTAGGGCGCAAAGCTAAATTGGCTGAATCAGGCGCACTTTCTGACTTAGCGCCCACTTTATTAACGATGATGGGCTTACCACAGCCGATTGAAATGACAGGGAAGAGCTTGCTTAACTTTCAAGCTTAGCAATTTTTAGCAAGCTTAACAATTTTAGCCAAGTAAAATTTTAGTACTATTTAATGCTTAATTTATATCGCGCTTCCTATATTGTAGTTGCAGTCATGCTGCTTAATGGCGCCTTTGTTGGCAGCGCTTTTGCGGCAAAAAAAATAGACGCCGCCAAAGAAGATTTAGGCGATTTGCAACAGAAAATCCAAGCCTTAAAGCAAGAATTGGATAACAAACAAGCAGCGCATAAAGATGCGGCCGATGCGCTAAAAGATTCTGAAACGGCGATTAGCCAAGCTAATAAAAAGCTGTTTGAGATTAATCAAAAACAGCAACAAAACAAAAGCACGCTGACTTCGTTAAAAAAAGAATCACTCACCTTAAATGAAAAACTAGCGGCGCAACAAAAGCAATTAAGCATTCTGGTCAGGCAGCAATATGTGCAGGGCAATCAAAGCTATACCAAATTGCTATTGCAAAACAAAAACCCCAGCCAAATTTCGCGCGATATTCAATACTATTCTTATATTGCAAAAGCGCATGCAAAATTAATTGATGAAATGCAGGGCAACCTTGCAAAAGTGAAGGCTTTGAATAATGAAACGGCCGCGACCTTGCAAGCGGTTGCCGATTTAAAAGCCAAACAATTGGCAGAGCGCAAAGAGCTGGTTCAACAAAAACAAGAGAAATCCAAAGTGGTTAAATCGCTTTCCAGCCAAATTGCAGCGCAGCGCAATGAGATTAAAAAGCTGAAGCGCGATGAACAAAGTTTGTCAAACTTGGTACAGCGTTTGGCTAAAATTGTCGCTAAAAAACCGCCAAAAAAAGTGCTTAAACCTAAAGTAATCGCTAAAAAAATGGGTAAGACTGATAAACCCAGCGAACAGACTAGCAATCAAACCCTTGCTAAAAATGAAGAAACGCCTACCAACGCTTACGCTGGCAGCAATTTTGCTGCTTTAAAAGGCAAGCTTAATTTACCCGTGCGCGGCGATGTCACCAACCGCTTTGGCAGTAGCCGAAGTGATACAGGTGTCACTTGGAAAGGCTTGTTTATTCGCGCCAATGAAGGTGCTGACGTTAAATCGGTTGCCAGCGGACGCGTGGTGTTTGCCGATTGGATGCGCGGCTTTGGCAATTTAATTATCGTGGATCATGGTAGCGGCTATATGAGCTTATATGGCAATAACCAAGCCGTACTAAAACAAGTGGGCGATGAGGTAGATGCTGGCGACAACATTGCGGCGGTTGGCAATACAGGCGGCAATGAAAGTAGTGGCTTATATTATGAACTGCGACGCGCTAGCAGACCGTTTGACCCTTTAAGCTGGAGCGTGATTCGCTAATTGTTATGCCATAGTTTGCAATAAGCGAACAAAAATCAACCCTTTTCAAAAACGATAGTCAATAAAAAAGCGTGCAAAAGCACGCTTTTTTCCACTTAAAGAACAGTGGTGAATTAAATCATTACTGTGCTGCGGCTTCTGCAGGAGCAGCTTCTGCTGGTGCTGCCTCAGCTGGTGCGGCTTCTGCAGCGGCTGCGTCAACTGTAATGCCAGGTACACGCTCTTCAGCTGTTGGCTCATAGCCGCCTGCTGATTCAGCTGCTGGCGCTGGTGCTGCCTCTGCTGCTGGCGCTGGTGCTGCTTCCATTGGTGCTTCAGCTGGTGCTGCCGCTTCTTCTGCTTTTTCACCGCAAGCTGTTAACAATAAAGCGCCTAATAAAGCTGGAACTACTAAAAATGCATTTAATTTCATCTTATACCCCTGAGTTGTTCTAAAAAAGGTTAAATTTAACCTACATCCGCAATCATAACAAAACTCGTGCTAATGTCATACTGCAAGCCTAGTTGTGTTGTTTTATTGCATTAAATGTTAAGTGTTTGTTGCAAAATTAGCAGCGATTAAGCGCCCTTTTGCGTATGCCTCTACTTCATAGGGGCTTTTATAATAACCATAACGGCATGACCACACATATTTTAATAAGCTCATGCCATGCAAAAACTGCGAAACATGCGTCAATTCGTGCCCTAATAACTCTGCTCCGCGCTTGGTGTTGGGCAAATAAGCCCCTGCACGAAAATAAATAGTGCGCCCCAGCACAACCGCGCACATAGTGCGGCGCAGCCAAAAAGGTACCTTACCACCAAAACTGCCATCGACAATACGCGCTTCGTTTATAACAATCTGCGCAAAATAAGGGCTAAAAAACACGCGTTCTTGCTGGCTTAATGGCCTACTTTTAAATTGATTACTCACTTAAAACTCAATCGCCCAATGCATGCAGAATAATGCGACGGTTAGCAGGCATATGCCTGTGCTCAAATAAGAATATACCTTGCCACTGCCCAAGCGCCAGTTTGCCTTGCAGAATTGGAATCGATAAGCTGGTTTGGGTTAAGGCGCTACGGACATGCGCGGGCATATCATCTGGACCTTCAACGGTATGAATAAATAAATCATCGCCATCTGGCACCAAGCGCTTAAAAAATGCCTGCATATCCACTAGCACATCGGCATCATAGTTCTCATTAATCAATAAACTAGCCGACGTATGCTGGATATACAACGTAAGCAAGCCAGTATCAAAACCTAGCTGATTAGCCCAATCTAATACTTGCGGGGTGATGTCATACAGCTTGCGCCCCTGCGCGTTAACGCTAATTTGTTGTGTAAATTGCTGCACGTTTTAAAGCCTTTAATATAGATATTGCTAAGATTAGCACAATCTATTATTTTTATTGATAGCCAAAACAGCCGATAAAATGCGCAACTTACCAAAAAGCCTAATGCAAACGCATTAGGCTTAAGAGCTGATAATTGGTGCTTAGTCAGTTGCTGGTAATGGGCAGCATCTATACTCTTGCGATTTATCCAGCAATTCAATTTGTTTGCGCAACAAATCATTCTCTAGTTGTAATCGTTCATACAGTACAGGTTCGCATACATCGCACTCATCTAAACAGCCTTTTACAATAATACCCGCCGTCGGCAAAGAGAATTCTGATTCGAATTCAACACTTTGTTTGGTTTCTTTGCTCACTTTACCTTCTTTATCAATTAGGTTTTTTTCTTGCAATTGCTTAGTCACTTCATTCAGTGCTTTTTGTCTGGTTTCGTTATCAATTGGCGGCCTAAAATCTGTATTAATCGCTAATTTTGGGCGCACCAAGGCTGGTGCAGAAGCCAGCAAAGCGCTGGTGTCGATCTGTGTACTGAACAAATTGGCACCCGCAACATTTGCCGCCACAGTACTACGTTTTAGGGTAGCAGTAGCGGGAATATCTTGCGGCACTAAAGCAATCGGCGCGCGCGTTTGTGCAGGTTGCAACACACCGCCGATAGGCGCTACTTCATCTAGCACACGCCGCTCTATAGCGACCAATTCAAACTTGGTTTTTTGCTTTTTATTTAGGCGGTAAAACATATAAGTGACCGCATGGCATTTATTTAAATTAGAAAATTCGCGCGATGACGCCTCAAAATGATCTTCTGATTCGCCTTCTATATGGGTGCGGGTTGATACCTCACCAATAGAAACAGAATGCGCTTTGCGCGTAGCGCCAACAGCTTGCGATGCAGCACTTTGCACATGTGTACTTTGCTGATTTAAATAATCTGACACTGAGCTACTATTGTGATTGCCTTGCGCATTAGTGCTGGCGCTGGCGCTTAAGCTAAATGGGCTAACGCTACCACTAGCATCACCATGAAAATCCCAGTGTCCTTCTGAGGAGCTTTCCGCATGGCCCGATTGTGCCGCAGAGGCATCGGCTAAATACTTCTGCGTAGCGGTCATAAAATATTGCTCTTCTGATATTTGCTCACTGCGATAGCTCACTTTGCTTTCGCTATCATAACTAAAGCGGCTTCTTCTGTCGGTGGTGCTTAAACGCACTTTTTCGCCAGGTAATAATGTGGTGCTATACACTGGGTCGCCCAATGTTAAGCCCAAGGTGCAACGCGAAAATTTAAAGTGCAAAATCACTTCTACATTCACTTTGCCATTGCGGCTGTCTACATTGGTTGGATACGTTAGCACGCGACTAAAGTTGATGATATCGCAATGATTGTCTTCAATCAGTTCTGGGCAGCAAGGTATTGTTGTTGAATGTTTTCCATCCATGATAGTTCTCCTTCTTAATCGTAATTAGAATACGGCGTGAGCAATGAGGCTAATTCCAGCCCCATTGCTGAGCCGATAAATTGCTGAGCCGATAAATTGCTTAGCCTTTTCTTAAACAAAAGCCAATGGCCAATGGCTGGTAGTAATGGCCGCCACCTGCCGCGTAAGCGGTGCCCGATACGTAGCCGATAATGGCTCTGTCATGGCTGGTGAGTTGCACCACATAACCGCAAGGCGTCATGCCTGTGGTAGAAAAACTCCAGGTGCCTGACTCGCCTGTTAAGCTTGGCCCTGAGGTTGGTGTTTTAGTGACTGCGCCGCCACCTGCACCTAACACCGCAATCGATACGCTGTCGAAATGCGCATCTGCCGTCACATAAGTGCCAGTAATGCTGTCACCCGCATTAATGTCAGAGCATGGTCCTTGATCCATAGTAATGGTGGCGGTTGGCGCGGCATTATCAACGCGCACTTTAACCACTTCGGATGCATAAATAATGGCGGGATTAACCGTATCTTGCACATCTACGCGCAACCAACGATAAGGGCTAGCATCGCCCGCGGTATGCAATACGCCTAAAATATCCAAATTAACAAATGTTTGTATTGGGTCGATTAACTCGGCTACTAGGTCTTCTTGATACTCGATAAAGCCATCTGCTGGGGGAGTTAAGCTGATTGGAGCAGGGAAATTCCATACTCCGCCTTCTAGTTGCTCGGTTCTAATATCAAACGCGTTAGTAACAGGGTTAAAATTAACGCCATCCACACTAGCCATTAAGCGGTATTTAAGCTTAGCAGCGCCGCTGCTGGCATCTGGCGCGTTGCCAATATGGCCGCTAATCCATAGCGAATTAGCAAACGGTGCTTTATCAAACCCAGCATTGCTTAGCAATCCAGTTGATTGATTGATTTCTGCAACACTTTGGCCACATACAGCGGTAATGGCTGGTGCAGGTAAGCCTGTGCTGTTGGTTTTTTTGGGGGTTAATAAAACAGTGGTTTCTTCTGCATTGCCCCATGTTGGTTTGTAATACGGTGTATTGGCTGGCGGTGGCGAATTCCAAGACATTACAGCGCGCATCTTGGCAAAAACAGGACCGCTGTGACAAGGTTTGCGGTACTTATCTAAATTAACTGGCAGCATGACGGCATAATGCAAACCCGTTTTTGGTAGCGGGTTCATATCGTAGACCTGTACAGATGACAGGCCCATATCTTGCCAACCAGAGCCAAAATCCATGTAAAAACGTACGTATTCTTGGCTACCTTTGCTGCAAAGATTGCCTGAGTAGCCTTGTGGTTTTTTAACTTTCAAAATACCCACTAAGTGGTCAAGCGAAGCGCGTGGCTGTAGGCCGATGCAATTAAGCTCTTCATAATCAACATTGCCATCGGTATTTTGAATGACATCAATAATTTTGGGCCAATCAATCTTAAAACCGCCAATATTCAATAGTGGTGATTTTTGTAAGCTTAAATTTGGCAGCGCGTGCAGCGCGCTTAATTGTGTTGGATTACTAATTAATTCAGCCACTAGGGGGAAAACCGAGCGATGTAGCTCAACCCCTTCTTTTTCATACGTTCTCAGCAATGCCGATAATGCAACATTCTCTTTTTTAATCGCAATCGTTTGCTCTAAATTCACCACTTCGTTCAACTCTTGCAACAAAGCGGGAATCATCAGATCTTTTAGCACCAAATGAGCCGCTGGGCGCGCAAGCACATAAGCATCTACAGCGTTACCCCACACCGGCACGTAATTGGGGGTATTAGCTGGTGGCGCCACATTCCAAGATAAAATGGCACGCGCTAAAATTTGGTTGGCTTTTTTGCAGGATAGTTTTTCTGGTTTGATTGGCATTTCTAGCGCATATTCAAGCCGCCCCTCATGCTTCACATCGTGCACCGTAATGCTAGTAACGCCCTGATCTTGCCAAGTGGCGCCATCATCGTAAGATAAATAAAAGCGCACATACTCTTGCGAGCCAGCTGAACATAGCTCGCCCGAATAGCCGCTATCTTGGTTGATATACAACACCGTTTTAAGCAAATCAAATTGCGGCTCTAATCCTAGGCAACCCAAGTTTTCATACAGCGTATTGCCTTTGATGGGGAACACCGCTTTAGGGAAAACATCGGCATCTAAATTGCCGAAGTAATTAGGATTTGAAATAAGCAGCTTAGTAAAATTGCCGCGATGTTTTATTAAATTAGCGTCAATAGCCTGTCGACTGAATGGTGGTTTAATCATGATCTTCTCCAAAAAATAGCGTTAGTCATGCACTTGTTTTAAAACTTAAAACAATTCAAATGAAAGGCATTGCGATGCCTCTTTCATTTTTAGATTACGCGGCTAATGTTGGATTAAACAGTCTGCACATGCATACATTTCAGGCGCTTTTAGTCGTTCTCAGAAAACAACCATCCTTGCTCTTCTACCGTTTTAATCGCGGCATAGCGACAATGCACATCCAATAAATCCATGGTGCGTTGAAATTCAGTGCGAATGGTAGAAGGTGATTTGTTTAGGTGTTGCGCAATCACTTTTGCATCGGTGGTTTTTAGATAAAGACAAGCGTGTATTAATTTATTCAGCGCTGGGGTAAGTGGATTGTTATTCGTATTGTTATTCATTTTTATTTTCCTCAAGCTTTTGGCTATTTAAGAAAATGCAGTCTATATCAGCTAAATAATCAAAAAATCCCCTAAACTAGGGATTAACATTGTTTTGAAAATGCCTTGAAAGCCAAGGGAAGCAAGCGCTTAAGCTGCATTTAGGCAACAATAAAAGCGATACAAAAGTAATCCCCCAAGTGGGGTCTAATGTAGTGAATGCGCATAATTAGGTATAAAATAAAGTGCAGATTAATGCTAATTTTGATTAATGAAAGGCGCTGAGATGAATGATAATTTGGCAACAAAAAACCATAATCCCGATTTAGATTTAATGTTTGAGCGGATTGTTGATGTGCCAAAAGAAGCGATTTGGGCGGCATGGACAACGCCAGAATTGCTAAAACCTTGGTTTTGCCCACTGCCTTGGAAAACTGTGGATTGTGAAATTGATTTACGCGTTGGCGGCATTTTTCGTACCGTGATGCAATCGCCAGAAGGCCAGCAGTTTGATAATACAGGTTGTTACTTAGAGATTATTCCCAATCAAAAACTGGTTTGGACTAATGCGCTAGAGCCAGGCTTTAGACCAGCGAAACAAGCGCGACCAAACCCCGATCATCCCTGTGAAGAGTTTATGATGACAGCGGCGATTTTGCTGGAGTCCGTTACAGGTGGCACCAAATACACGGCTCAAGTCATGCACGCAAATCAAGAGGCGCGCATAAAACATGAACAAATGGGCTTTAAAGAGGGCTGGGGAATGTGCTTAGACCAATTAGTTGCGTTGATTAAAAGTCGTTAATGACTTACCAGCCAAACGGGTAACCGTAATTTAAACCAAAGCCAAAGCGGCTACCAAAGCCTCTGTTGTAGCGGTAAAAAGGGTGGCCGTAAAAACCGCCAAAACGTGGGCCCCAAAATGGATCGTAGTAACTATTGCGCGCCATATCGCGCTCACGTTTCAGTATTTTTTCAGCGGCTGCGCGCTCTTTTTCGCGCTTATTTATTTCATCGGCAATCGCATTTTGTTTCGCTAATTCATTGCTTTGATGAATGTAGTCCAACACTTTGGTATTAACACCTTGCCTGCTTAAATCCAATGTTTGCGCAGGTGTTAACTCATAGCGCGAATTGCTGGCTTTAATTTTGGCAATAATTTCGTCTGGCGTTTTGCTTTGTTTAGAGTCATTAATAATTTCATCCAAACTCACGGTGGCAACAGGCGGCGGCAATAGTAAGGCCAACTCTTCTGGCGTAATACGCTTAACCTGCGCTGGCGGCTGGCCCGTGCTGGCGCAACCAGCGAAAAGCATGGCACTCATGATTAAAATTAATACCGTTTTCATTTAGTACTCACTTTCTTTAAAGCAGGTGATGCCTGCGCAATGCTGGCATCAAAATCGTGGCGTTTTGCCTCATACAAACCCAACACTTTTTTCACATAAGCACGTGTTTCTTTGTAAGGTGGTACGCCTTTGTACCTATCTACAGAGCCCTCTCCTGCGTTGTAGGCAGCAACAGCAAGAGTCACATCGCCTCTAAAATAAGACAGTAACCAACGCAAATATTTTACGCCGCCTTTAATATTTTGGCTGGCGCTATAAGCATTTTTTACATTAAAGCGGTCAGCCGTTGCTGGTATTAACTGCATCAAACCTTGTGCTTCTTTGTTTGACTTGGCTGAAACCTTAAAGTTAGATTCAGCCGTAATAATAGACAGTACCAGCTTTTCATCTACTTTGTACCAATCGGCAATCGTGCCCACTAAATCCACCACCCAGCGTTTATTTTTGGGTAGGCTGGCAATGTAAGCATCAATTTTGGGTGATTGCCCATTGGCATAATCTTGCTCAAAACCTCTTGCTGGTGCTACCGCTTCCAACACGCAAATAGGCGTATCGTTGGTTTTAATCTCTATCGTTTCCAGCATTTTCTGCGCTTCAAAATGCCCATGCGTTGAGGCAATGCCAAATAAATTAGCCGCATAATCGCGGTTGGCTGGCACGCCGCGCCCAAACGCATACAACATACCTAAGCGATACACGCCCTCGGCACTGCCATAACGCGCGGCTTCACAATATAAATTAGCCGCTTTCCAAGCCGAATCTGTATTGTCTGCATCAGTCAACAACACGCTGGCACGCTCTAGCAAATCCTTGATAATTGGCGGCTCATTATCGAAAATTTCTATTTCACTGGGTGTGTAGGCCACACTGATGCCAACACCCATCACTAGGTTTAAAGTTATCACTAAAAAAGTAGTAATCAGTGCTTGCATCAATGTTAGCTTGCGCGCTAATTAGCCTTTTGTAAACGCCATCTTGCCGCCTTTGTTATCCACCAAAATAATATCTTTTGCCGTAAAACTGCCCGCCAAAATCTCTTTTGCCAGCGGGTTTTCAATTTCACTTTGAATGGAGCGTTTCAGCGGTCTTGCGCCATAAACAGGGTCAAAACCCGCATTAGCAATTTCCGCAATGGCTGAATCGCTGATGCTTAACGTCATATCCATAGCCGCTAAACGCTTAGCCAACAGCTGTATTTGAATCTGCGCAATCGATTTCACCTGCGCTTCACCCAGACTATGAAAAACGACTACTTCATCAATACGGTTGACGAACTCTGGCCTAAAGTGCGTTTTCACTTCACCCATTACCGCCAGTTTTACCACTTGGTAATCTTGGTCCGCCATGCTTTGTATCATCTGGCTACCAAGGTTAGATGTCATGATAATCACCGTGTTTTTAAAATCCACCGTGCGGCCTTGGCCATCGGTTAAGCGGCCATCGTCCAGCACTTGCAGCAATACATTAAATACGTCTGGGTGTGCCTTTTCTACTTCATCCAGCAGAATCACGCTGTAAGGCTTGCGGCGCACAGCCTCTGTCAGCGTGCCGCCTTCTTCATAGCCCACATAGCCAGGTGGCGCACCTATCATACGTGCGACACTGTGTTTTTCCATAAATTCACTCATGTCGATGCGAATCAGGTGCTCTTCCGAATCAAATAAGAATCCTGCCAAGGCTTTGCACAGCTCAGTTTTACCAACGCCGGTTGGGCCTAAAAACAAGAAGCTGCCATAAGGACGATTAGGGTCGCTTAAGCCACTACGTGACCTGCGAATCGCATCCGAAACCAAACGCACCGCTTCATCCTGACCAACCACTCTTTCATGCAACTTGGTTTCCATGGTCAGCAATTTTTCGCGCTCGCCTGTGAGCATTTTGCTAACAGGTATACCAGTCGCGCGGCTGACTACTTCGGCAATTTCATCTGCCCCCACTTCGGTACGTAGCATTCTATTTTTGCTTGGCGTTGCATTCGCTTCCGAATTTGACGCTTCTTTTAATTGTGCTTCTAAAGCAGGTAATTTGCCGTATTGCAATTCAGACACTTTTTGCCATTCGCCTTTACGCGTGGCTTCTTCCATCTCAAATTTCACCTTTTCAATGGCTTCTTTAATATGGCTGGTACCTTGTACCTGCGCCTTTTCAGAGGTCCAAATATCCTCTAAATCGGCATATTCCTTCTCTAACTTTTCAATCTCTTCCTCTATCAAACCAAAACGCTTGCGGCTGCCTTCATCTTTTTCGCGACGCACGGCTTCACGCTCAATTTTTAGTTGAATGGTTCTGCGCTCAAGCTTGTCCAGTACCTCTGGTTTTGAATCGATTTCCATTTTGATTCTAGATGCTGCTTCATCAATCAAATCGATGGCTTTATCAGGCAAAAAACGGTCAGTAATATAGCGATGGCTTAACTCAGCCGCCGCCACAATCGCAGGGTCGGTAATCTCAACGCCATGATGTAATTCATACTTTTCTTGCAAGCCACGCAGAATCGCAATGGTCGCTTCAACCGTTGGTTCATCCACCAGTACTTTTTGAAAGCGTCGTTCTAAAGCCGCATCTTTTTCAATATATTTGCGATATTCATCTAACGTAGTCGCGCCCACGCAGTGCAGCTCACCGCGTGCAAGAGCAGGCTTGAGCATATTGCCAGCATCCATCGCGCCTTCGGCCTTACCCGCGCCCACCATGGTATGCAGCTCATCAATAAACACAATGGTCTGGCCTTCATCTTGTGAAAGCTCTTTTAGCACCGATTTCAAGCGCTCTTCAAATTCGCCACGGTATTTAGCACCCGCCAATAGTGCCGCCATATCCAGCGACAGTACTTTCTTACCTTTTAGTGAATCAGGTACCTCTTCATTGATAATGCGTTGCGCCAAACCTTCTACAATCGCGGTTTTACCCACGCCCGGCTCACCAATTAACACAGGGTTATTTTTGGTGCGACGCATTAGCACTTGAATCACACGGCGAATTTCGTCATCACGGCCAATCACAGGGTCTAGCTTGCCTAAGCTGGCACGTTCGGTTAAATCGACTGTGTATTTTTTTAATGATTCGCGATTGCTTTCGCCCTCTTGGTCGTTCACATGCTCACTGCCACGCACCGCCAACACAGCCGCTTCTAAAGCCGTTTTAGTTAAGCCATTTTGTTTAAGTAATTTGCCTGTTTCGCCTTTATCTTCAGCCAAGGCCAATAAAAACATCTCACTGGCAATATAGGCATCGCCACGCTTTTGAGCGAGTTTATCCGTCACGTTCAGCAGATTATTCAAATCGCGTGAAATGGCAATTTCGCCATTGCTTGCAGTGGATTTAGGCAAATTGGCAATCGCGCTATTTAATTGTGTTTTTAGCGGCGAAAGATTAACGCCAGCGCGCGACAGTAATGATGATGCGCCGCCATTGTCTTCTTGCAGTAAAGCCAGCAACAAGTGCTGCGGCTCAATCGCGGTGTTGTCAGCGCCCACCGCAATGCTTTGCGCATCACTTAAGGCTTGTTGAAATTTAGTGGTTAATTTGTCGAAACGCATTTTCCCCTCCTTAAAAGTTTAATTACTATTAAGGTGGGGCGAATGTTGTGATTTTCAATATAGGTGATGACACCTAGTCATCAATTGATGTGTCGTTAATTTAATGGGATTAACTGATAGCCTTTCAGGGTATTCCAAGATAAATAGACTTGCTTTCCTTTGCTGATTAAAGCGGGGTAATCAGCTTTTTCACTGGTGCTAGCAAGCACTTTTGCGTCATTCCAATTTCTGCCGCCATTATCTGAAAACATGCCCATAATTTTGTTGCTTTTGGCTTCAACCTCACGCCACACCAGCCATACTTGCTCTTCATCTTTTGCGCCAGACAAACTTAAAATCGCAGGGTGGCCGGCCTGATTGTTATTATTACCAAATTTTTTGGCGGGTGACGATGCCCATGCTACCCCATCCATGCGGCTGTAATACAAACCAGGATTAGCGTCGTTGCCATCAAAATAAGCCATATGGTAACCCCACCAATCTTTGCCCTCTCCGCCAGTTGCCAGCGCAGCGCCGTGGTGTGGGCAACCATCAATTTTCCAATGTCCAAACGTGGCGCGATGCGTTTGAGGTTTGCTATTGTCAGCTGGAATTTCGGCAATCATATGATCGCGCTCGCTGCCCTCAAATACATGGCGCCACATGGCTACTACCGTGCCATCGGGCTTGTTGGTGGTGACAATACGGCAACATTCACAACTGTTATCTGCCAACTTTTTCTCAGGCAGAAAACTTGCCCCTTTATCGGTTGAAACCGCGTAATAAATGGCCGCACCGTCGTATTTTTTGTTAGCCGCTTTCGCAGCCAATAAGTCGCGTTTATCTACCCAAGTAACAGTGACTTTGCCATCGGGCGCAATATGCAGTGCGTCAAAGCGATGGGTAATTTCAGCACGATCTGTGTGTACTATCTGTGGCTTTTCAAAACTTTTTCCCGCATTAATCGATCGCGCAAACCAAATATAGCCAGAAAATGGTGTTTTAAGTGCTTCTGTCCAAGTCACATAAATATTACCTTCTGGACTAATGGCAATTTTAGGTCTAGCTTCGCCATCGGCGCCAATTTTTTGCGCCACTTTGTTAACTTGCACTGGTTTAGAGAAGTTTTTACCTAAATCGGTACTCACCTCTACTTGTACAAATCCTTCTTTAACACTGGCACGCCATATTTTTCCTTGCGCGTCAAAAGCCACACTAATCGCTAAATTCGTTTTTTGTGGCATGGTATGTTCTTCGTGCGCATGCGCGTGCAAACCCACTAAAAACATCATTAATATTAAAAATTTCATTTTTTACCTTTAAGAACCTACAACATCATGCTTTGCCCAAGGATTGTATTGGGCATTGTATTGGTCAAAGTACAGCGATTAATTAATAGTCAAACTTCAATTGCAAATAACCTGTGCGTTGCGGATACGGGTGAAACACATACGCTTTGTAATTGTTTAAATTATCTACGCCCAAAGCGGCCGTCCATCGGTCGGCAAATTTATAGGTCGTTTTTAAATCAACTATAAAAAACTTACTGGCGCCGCCAAAGGTATCTGGATTGCTATCACTATTATCTAAAGCATTATATTGACGCCCACTATAACGCGCCGCCAGGCTATAAGTAAGGTTGTTTCCTTGATGATAAGTTGCAACCGCCTTAAACATGGTGCGGGGAATACGTGCAGGCTTGTTGCCTTCTGTGCTGGGCGCAAGTGAGTTACGCAACACTTCTGCCTCGGTAAATGTGGCGCTTCCTTGTAAATCTAAACCATGCACCAATACATTTTGCCATTGCGTGGCAAGCTCAATGCCGCGCGTGCGTATATGGTCAATATTCTGAATAAAGCCACAGCCAACCGTTCTGCTACAAGTGCCAGTATCGTAGGGAATCGCGCTATTCAAGGTAACCGTTTGTGCAGTCAGTGCATCATATTTGTTTTCATGAAACAAGCTGGCGCGAATTAAGCCATTATCAAAGCGGCGCTCTGCCGTTAGCTCGGCGGCGATAACTTCCTCTGGTTTTAAATTGGGATTACTTTGTACAAAATAGGCAACGGCACCATTTTGCAGTGGCTGATAAAGCTCGCCCACGGTTGGAAAGCGAAACGCCTGCCCAAAAGCGGCACGAAAACCCCATGCTGGCAAGGGCTCAAAATTCAACGAAACCTTTGGCGAAAACTTGGTTTCCGATTGGTCTTTGTAATGAGCTGTTCTTAAAATATTGGATATAGTGGTTTGATTTTGGCCATCGTTTGCTTGCCAATGCTCTGCACGTCCACCCAATGTCAGCGCCCAATGCGGATCAATTTGCCACTTATCTTGTGCATACAATGCCTGCGTCTGCGTTTCGCCTTTGGCAGATGCATTTAAGATACCTTTTACGTCACTTGACCAATCGGCTGTGTTATTGGTTTTGCTGCGAAACTGGTAATTATCAATATGGTAGCCAACATCAATGGTGTGATCTTTAGGTCTTAAGGTACTGCGTGCGTCAAATACTGTCCAACCTGTGCCTTTTAAATCGGTGATGCGACCCACCCGATTGACATAAGGATTACCACCATTGGCGCCCATTATTGCACCGTTAGCAGGTGCAATAGAGCCATTGCTTTTATCTTGTTGATAATCGTAATCGGATAGGGTGAATTGCCAATCAAAAAAACCTTTGGTGTTCGATTTCACATCCAAGGCATGCATAATATGCAAGGCCTCAGCCTGTGCTGGGCTCATGCCAGCTACGTCGTAACGCTGGCCATTAAAATTTACGCGGCCGTTATAAACGTTGTTGCCAGCGGCATCTTTAATATAACTTTGTATGTCTGTTCTGCTGTTTAAATCCCAAATACCCAGCGTGTAAGCGGCTTTAATTTGTGGGGTGATGTCATAGGCCGCTTTAAATTTAAGGTTAGTCTGCTCTGTATCATCAATACTGGTGGCACCAAAAATCACACGCTTGCCATTTTTTTCATCTTTATCTTGATAAGCACCCGTCACCACAGGGCTGGCACCTGGTGCAGTAGTCGATAAACTGGCGATTGAAAAATTCATGGGCTGGCCTTTGTTTTCAAGCCTATCCACGCCAAACCAAAAACTTAAATCGTTTACTTTATTGCCAACAGAAGCCGTTAAATGGTTGCCAGTGTACGTTTCATCGGTACCGTAAAGCTCAAAGTTTTGCCCAAAAGTTTGCGCGCTGGCATGTGCTTCAAATTTTTCGGGCATGCGGGTATGTATGCTCATCACGCCGCCAAAAGAATTACCCGCATACAAGGCAGAAAAAGGCCCGTACATCATGCTAATGCTTTCAATTTCCTCTGGGCTAACCATGCCCCAACGTGGCGGAAACGCAAATGAATTGCCCAATAAGTTTGAAAGCAAAACGCCATCGGCATACACCATGCTTTGCGCGCTTGAAAGCGTGCCAATGGTGCGGGTTGCAATAATCCCGTTGCGGTCGCCAATAAAGCGTTCACGCACTTGAATACTGGGCAAATACTTTAAAGTTTGCGCCGCTGATGTCGCATTAATGGTTTCTGCAATTTGCTTTTTATCGTAGGTTTCAACGGTGGCTGGGTGCTTAAGAATACGGCTATCAATCGGCGCCGTTACGCTCACCTCATCTAGCTCAATATGTTCATTGTGTTCTGCAAATACATTTTGTGAAAAGCCTATGGCTAAAGCGCTTAATACACATAAATTTGTTGTTTTTATCATGTCCAACTCCAAAAAATAAGGGTATATCGCAATTTAATTGCGACAAAAATCTTGTATTTTTTAAAGCGTGCTAGGTGGGGCTTGCGAAGGGGGTGAAACGTAAGAGTAAGATACAACGATGGGGCTGCTATATTCCGCCAGTTGCTGAGCAGTAGCTGCCAATTTGGCAATGATGAGCGCATTAGGTGCTGGTAATGCAGCTGCTGTTGCCGCACTGCCGCAAAAAGGACAATGCTCTAAATGCATGCTCATGGTTTTAGGGGCTGTTTTAGTGACAACAAACTCAGTCGCTAACTGCTTGCCTTTTGTCGTCACCACTTGAATAACAACTTTTTCACCAGTGCTGGTACAAACTTCTTGCGCAAAGCTATTGCTGTTATTTTGCGCCGCTAGCGCATGCGAAATGCTGGGCGCAACAGACGCGAAAACGATTGCGAGTAACGCAATAGAATGCACAAAACGGAATAGTCTTTTCGACAACATTCGCGCATTGTACTTTTGCAACTTACACAAGGCAAATCACATTTTCATATATAGATTAAATGCAAAAATCAGACTCGGTATAAATTAGGTTAAAATTCGCCTTAATCTTTTTAGGAAAATTACCATGGCCGCTGGCAGCTTACTTGCACTTTTAGACGACATTGCAACCATTTTGGACGATGTTTCAGTGATGACTAAAGTGGCGGCCAAAAAAACGGCTGGTGTATTGGGTGATGATTTAGCGTTAAACGCACAACAAGTTTCTGGTGTAGCGGCCGAGCGTGAATTGCCTGTGGTATGGGCGGTTGCTAAAGGCTCGTTTATCAACAAGCTAATTTTAGTGCCGGCTGCTTTAGCCATTAGCTATTTTGCACCTTGGGCAATTACCCCCTTATTAATGATTGGCGGCGCGTTTCTATGTTTTGAAGGTTTTGAGAAAATAGCGCATAAATTTTTGCATGCTGAAGAGGATGCATCACATAACAAAGTGCTGGAACAAGCCGTTGCCGACCCGAAAGTTGATTTGGTGGCCTTAGAAAAAGATAAAATTAAGGGCGCGATTAGAACAGACTTTATTTTATCAGCCGAAATTATTGTAATTGCGCTGGGTACCGTTTCAACCGAAATTTTTAGCAAGCAAATTGCCGTTGTTTCCGCCATTGCACTGATTATGACGGTTGGGGTTTATGGCTTGGTAGCTGGCATTGTTAAGCTAGATGACTTTGGCTTGCATTTAATGCTTAAAAAAGGCCAGAGTTTTTTCAAACAATTACAGCGAAAAATTGGTGAGAAATTATTAGCATTCGCACCTATATTAATGCGTACTTTGTCTGTGGTGGGCACCGCTGCCATGTTTATGGTGGGCGGCAGCATTATTGGCCATGGCGTGCCAGCACTGCATCACTTCAGTGAGAACGTTGCAGCATATTTACAGAATTTACCAGCAGTTGGCAGCACGTTGGCCTTTATTTCGCCGATTTTAGTGGATGCGATAATTGGCTTAATTGTGGGCGCTATTTGTGTTGCGGTGTTTGAGCTTATTAAAAAGCTGTTGCCTAAAAAATATTAAGTTCCACTCGCACCAACATGGAAACCAGCAAACTTTTAGCACTTTTTGTCATCACAGCGGTGGCAGAAATAGCTGGCTGCTACCTGCCTTATCTGCACCTTAAACAAAACGGTTCAGCTTGGTTATTACTACCCGCCGCTTTCTGTTTAGGTTTGTTTGCGTGGCTGCTTACACTGCACCCCACAGCTGCAGGCCGCGTGTATGCCGCTTATGGCGGTGTTTATATTGGGGTTGCGATTATCTGGCTTTGGGTAGTAGATTCTATTAAACCCACCATGACGGATTGGCTAGGCGCAAGCATTTGCTTGGCGGGTGCGGCTGTGATTATTTGGGGTGCAAAAGCAAGTTAAACTGATTTGCGTTTGCTCATAAAGCCAAGTGGAATTAAGCCTAATATCATCATCATATAAGCGGACGGCTCTGGCACCAGCGTAATTAAAGCATTACCACTAGTGCCACTATTATTGATTAAGCCCGAATTAGAGCTTAATAAAATACTGCCGCCATCATTAGTAATAATAGGCCTTGGCGCTGTCTGATTGAAACTAGTAACAATATCGCCACCAACATCAACCTCTCTACCGGGAAGTATCTGTAACTGCTCCCAATTCAAAACACGCTCAGGGTTATTTTGTGTGATTATTCTACTCAAAATAATTTCTTTAGAATCGGCTACCAGCATTGTAGATGGCGAAGTGGAAGCAACATTGCCAAAAATCTGGATGCTATCCGCCGTTAGCGTAATCATTGGTGCTAACAAGCTAGCATTAGCGCCAATAGTTAAATAGCCAGTTGCCGCTAAACTAATCGATAAATCGTTTTGCAGCAAACCATCTGTAAACGAGAAATCACCATTACAGGTCGCACTGTAACCAGAGTCTAGTGACACCATTAAATCAGAACTGCAGCTAAAGCTGGGACTAGTTGCTGATGCTAATTGGGGAAATAAAACAGCTCCAAGACTTATTGCAAGGGCTGTTTTAATAGTTGCTGAGCGCATATCGTGCCTTTTTATGATTAGCATGATGTTATGTCAGCATAAAACGCAAAGCTATGCGCCGTTAGGACTAGGCTTTTAAAGCCAAACTGTCACTATTCGTCGTCTGAAAAACGCTCTTCTTTAAACGGGTCGGCCTCATTATGGTAGCCTCGCACTTCCCAAAAACCGCGCCTATCATGCTCATGCAGCTCAATCGCTTTTAGCCATTTTGCGCCTTTCCAAGCATAGCGTTTTGGCACAATCATCCGCACTGGGCCGCCATGCGCGGTGGTAAGCGGATAACCTAGCACCGAATGCGCAACCATCACATCGTCATCCAGCAAGGCTTCAAGTGGTAAATTGGTGGTGTAGCCATCATACCCATGCAAGGTCACATAACGCGCATTCTCAAGTGGCTCCGCCATCATCAACAACTCTTGTGCTTTGACACCTACCCAATCCATGTCTAAACGCGTCCAGCGCGTTACACAATGAAAATCGGATACATCTGTGGTTTGCGGCAAGGCTTGAAAAGCCTCCCAATCCAGATTTAGCTCATTTGCAACCAAGCCATACACGCGCAGTTGCCAGTTATCTTTATTAATATCAGGCAGAATACCTAAATCTAAAATCGGAAAATTTTTGACTTCGGTTTGGCCTGCAGGCACGGGAATATCTTGATTCACTTTGCCAGGCGCACTGCCCTTTTTGGCAAGAGCAATCTTGCCTGCAATCAGCTTTTTCCAATCTGGCACTGCAATCTCCTCGCGCTTAAGGCACTGCGTTTTTAATTTTTTATGCGGCAGGCTTTTTAAAACTATCTATCAATAAAAGCGCGACCCCAACACAAATCGCGCTATCGGCCACATTAAAGGCTGGCCAAAACCAATTATTTACATGAAATGACAGAAAATCCACCACATAACCCAAAGTCAGCCTGTCATACAAATTGCCAATTGCGCCACCTAATACTAAGGCTAAGCCCAAGCAAAAAAGTTTTTGATGTTGATGTTTTTTAAGTAAATAAGTAATCACCAGCACGGCGACAACTGAAATACCGCTAAAAAACCACTTTTGCCAGCCGCCCGCATCCGCCAAAAAGCTAAAAGCCGCGCCTTCATTGTGATAGCGCACCAAATCAAAAAAACTGGTGATGGTTAAATGTTCACCATATTCAAAAGCGCGCTGAATTAAATGCTTGGTGTATAAGTCTAGCGCAACCACAACTGCGCTAATAGAAAGCCATTTACGCATATTTGCGCACCTCGCCCGCACCAAATAGATTGCTCACGCAACGTCCGCAAATACTTGGATGCTCCGCATGCGAACCAACATCGGCGCGGTAATGCCAGCAGCGGTCACATTTAACATGCGAACTTGGTGTCACTTCTATTTGCACGCCAGAATCTACTTTTCTGTAAACGTTGGCACGCGATGTAATCATCACAAAACGCAAATCATCTTTTAGACTTTCTAATGATTCAAACAATTGGCCATCGGCATAAATATCAATCTCTGATTGCAAAGATGAGCCTACCAAACTCTGCGCACGTTTTTCCTCAATCGCCTTATTCACAAGGCCGCGAACATTGATTACATCTTGCCAAGCCAATATTTCTTTTTCAGTCAGCGCATGTTTAGGTAGCTCATACCAAGCATCTTCAAACACGGATTTCTGATTGTTAACTTCTAAAAGCTGCCAAATTTCGTCTGCCGTAAAGCTTAAAATCGGCGCGATTAAACGTATAAAGGAATGGGTGATATGGTGCAAAGCGCTTTGCGCGGCGCGGCGCGCATGCGAGTTTTCACCTGCGGTATACAGCCTGTCTTTTAGAATATCTAAGTAAAAACCGCCTAAATCTTCTGAGCAGAAACTCACGATTTTTTGCACCGCTAAATGAAATTCATAGCGGTCATAGTCGGCCAAAATTTCTGCTTGCAGTTTTTCGGTTAAGTGCAAAGCGTAACGATCAATTTCTAACCATTGGTCTACTGCCAACAAATCTTTGCTTGCATCAAAATCCGCCAAATTCGCCAATAGAAATTTCATGGTATTGCGAATACGGCGATAGCTTTCTGCGACACGCTTTAAAATTTCGTCAGAAATTGTCAGTTCGCCAGAATAGTCTGTTGATGCCGTCCATAAGCGCAAAATATCAGCGCCGTAAGTATCCATTACCTTTTGCGGCG
>JAZKDM010000161.1:0-9805 GCA_040387535.1 Pseudomonadota bacterium
ATTCTAAGTATGCAAGTCACGCATAATTTTTAATGGCAAGATTTAGTTTAGCTAAATAAAAAAGCTCGCTTATGCGAGCTTTTTTACTGGCGTAACTACTTTTAACTAAGCAGTTTTTTGGCGACGTTTAGCTCTAAAACCCACCAAACCTAAACCGGCAATTAATAGCGCATACGTTTCTGGCTCTGGCACTGGCGCTAGGCTGTAAAGCGTTGTAGTGTTTGATACCTCATTAGCGATGGCAAGGTAGGATTTACCATTAATGGTAAAAGCTTCTAAGCCTTCTGGCGCTAAATCACCATCGGTCACAATCATGTCTAAAAAGGTAGCATTTGCTGGGTCTGTAATATCGTATAAGGCTACAGCACCTTTGAGTGTACGCTCTAAACCAATGGCAGCAATCACGCGGCCATTTAAATTAAATAGCTCTACACCTTCTGGCTCAACGCCTTTTTGACGGCTTCTCTCGTCATCATAGATACCCAACTCTGCCGCTTTTTTATCTAAAAAATCACCACTATCAAACACTAAAGTGCCGTTTGCATCTAAGATTGAGAAAGAACGGCCACCTGCTGCAAATAAATTGCCTGGTGTTGAATCGGTATTTGAAATGCGCAAATCAGCCAAATCACCCGTTGCACCTACTGTGCTGGCATTAGAACGATCGCCATCATCGGCACGGAAATCACCCTCGTTAGCGGTTACCAAATAAGTGGCACCACCAGCTTCATAAGCCGTAATGCCGTCTGGCATGTATAAACCTTTTACATTGGCTGAAACAAAGTTAATAGTACCGTTATCTCTGGTGTCAATCGTGTTGCCTGGCAAGCTAAAATCTTTAGTACCCAAGCCGACTATTTTTTCAAAGCTATTGGTGTTTAAATCTAAAATACCAATCGCATTTGCTTCCTGCAAAGTGACATAAGCTTTAGTACCTGCCGCATTCACAGCAATATATTCTGGCTCAAAATCCATACCTGTATTGGTGCGAATATTGCTGCCTACTTGTGTTACACCCACAAAACCAGGTGTAGCGGTAACAGTACGTGTGTTGACATCAATAATACTCACGCTACCAACTGGGTCTAATGCGGCTGGGTTATAACTTCGAGGAATAGTCGTGCCAATTCTGGTGCCGTAAGTTGAAGGCGAAGCTTCATTAGCCACTAGCAACTTGCTGCCATCCGGTGTAAAAGTGAGCATATCTGGCAACGCACCCACTGAAATTGAATTTACACCACTCACTAATGAACGTGATGTAGTGTCAAACAGTTTTACGACACCTGCATTGGTTTGCACGCTAGATTCAATAGCAAATGCCGCCATACCGTTGCTAATCGCCACGCTGTTGATAGAACCAAAACTTGAGGTATTAATATGTTGCACCAAACTACCGTTTGTTGCATTCAGCACATCAACACCCACAATACCCGCCACCCAAATCGTGTTGGTAATACTGTCATAAGCGGCGATTTCAGAAGTAACACCAGTCGAAGTGTGGCTATATGTCCACTCTTTAGTGATACTGCCAATTGGGGTAGCGGCTGTCGCTATTGCAGGTAGAAACAACGCTGCAATCACTGCAGCGATTCTAGTAGTTTTCATCGTTGATATCCGTTAACTAAAAATAAGCGAGCAAATCTCACTTTTACGTAAGCAGATTAATGACGCTAGATTGCAATAGAATGAATTGGCATAGTCCTATCGGGACTTTTAATTAGTTGCTAGCTAGCAAAAACACCAGCTAGCCTAGCTTGTTAGCTTGTGCTTAACATATCCTCTAATTCAGCCTCTGATAGCACCACTTCTGGTTCGCGTTTTTTAAAGTGAATTGGCGTTGCAATTTCAATTGGCTTAGTTTCGCGCAAATTACCCTGCAACGGATCTTGTCCCACATCAAAATGGGGTACGTTATCAATGCAAATGGGTTTGCCTAACATCGATTTAATTTTATTTTTAACCACCCAAGCAGTCGGATGTTTAATGTACTTTTTCATCACTGGGGCGGCGGTACCCACCATCCAGCAGTTTTTTGGGCAGGTTTTCACTAGGCCGCGCACTTTTTCAGCTTGCGGACTAAACCATATTTCATCAAAGCTTTTTACATCGCGAATATTGCCCATCGATTCTTTCCAATAACGGTCTTCTAAACCATTACAAGGATAAACATCGCCATATGGCTCAATAAAAAAGTTAGCCGTACCAGCTTCGCAAGGCAACATGCGCGGTTGTTCGCGAATGTAATTGATTAAACCTAAATTGAAAAACGCTCGATACCAGCTTTTTGGGCTTTTATCTTTTAACAACTCTTCCATTAGTAAACGAAAATTATTAATTACCTCATCTTTATTGGTAATCGCGTTATCGTCTTTGTGAAAATAGTAAGAGTTATGAAACGATGCCGTGGCAAACTCCATGCCCAACTCGCGTGATAATTTGTATAACCACAACATATCTTCTGAGTTTTTGTTAGAAACGGTGCAACCGTAGCCAATGTCTTTAATGCCCATTTCTTTTAGCGTTAATAGCAAACGCATGGCACGGTCAAAGCTGCCTTCGCGGCCGCGTAAGTCATCATTTTTTTGCGATAAGCCTTCAATACTGACGCGTATACCAATATTTGGAAAACGCTCCGCCATTTTAATAATGCGGTCGGTATGCCAGCCGGATGTTGAAATCACAATACGTGGCGATTTTTTGTACATTACTTCGACAATATCTTCTAAATCGCGGCGCACAAATGGCTCACCACCTGTAATATTCACAAATTTAAAATTAGGCAGCATCTCAAGCTCTTTCGCCTGAATCTCTTTTTTGCTATCCGTTGGGTTTTCCCAAATATCACACATTTTGCAGCGCATTTGGCAGCGGTAAGTGGTGATGATGGAAACATCGGTTGGGTAGCCTGCTGATGCGGGTGCTAATGCTGTTGCCATTTTCAAACTCCTAATGCAAACTGATATATCTCAATTAAGCCTTTATGATGCTTATCGAGCGAAAAATTCTGTATTACGCGCTGCCTGCCAGCAGCGCCCATTTCTTGCCGCAATTTATCTGAAACCATTAACTTATTTATAGCAGCAGCTAATTCATTTACATTGCCAGCCTCATACAACAGACCTGTTTTACCATCCTCTATCAATTCAGGAATGCCTCCCATTCGACTACCAACGACTGGTTTGCCATATGCCATTGCTTCTAGCACAGACATAGGGCAGTTTTCATACCATTCTGACGGGACAACCACAACAGAAGCTTTTTCAATGGTCGCTTTTAATGTATCACCACCTAAATGACCTATAAATATACTAGAACTATATTGCGCTTTTAAGACATCAAGCATTGGTCCTGTACCCGCAACTTTTAATGCCCATTTATTTTCGCTTGTTGCATGAGCTTTAAGCAGTGTTTCTACGCCCTTTTCAGGCACAAGCCTGCCAATATAAAGTACGTATCCTTCATCCGCTTGGTTAGCACTTACTGCATTCGTATCAATGCCGTTATACAACTGCTTTATACGATGTTCTGGTATGCGTTTAGCAATGGCTTGCTGCATAAATTGGCTGGGAGCAATAAAAGCATCTACCTTTTCGTAATTTCCCAGCAGCCTCTGTACGGTTGCCTCTAGATACAACAAAGCACTTTTACCTAACGAGCCGTCTGCGCACTTATTGCGCAGCACTTGCGAAAAATCACCATCTAAACATTTTGAGCAAGGCTGACCATTTTGCAGTCGATTATAAGTAGGACAAACAGGCTTGTAATCATGCAATGTCAGCACTACTGGCACACCCAGTTTTTTAGCTGCGCCGATAATTGATGGTGTCAGTTGGTGATAAATATTGTGACAGTGAACCAAATCTGGTTCGGTGTTTTTAATTAAATGACTGATATTACGACTAGCTTCAGGTGAGTGTATTAAAGATAATGAACTGCTTAACTTAGCTAGTTTACTGCCTGCGCCATATTGTTTGTTTTGCACAAAGTGGGCCGCATGCTCACTTTGTAAATTACGCTCATCATGCATCGAAAAATCGACCACATGATGACCGTTTTGTAACAAGTAATCTCGCTCTTGAAACATCACTGTCTCAGAGCCGCCATTTTTAAAAAAAAATTTGTTTGCTTGTAAAATTTTCATATTATTTTTTAAAATCTAAGCGTGGATTTTCGTTAAAATAAAGCGTTCTACTTGTTCAGCCATTTGCTGTTCTGAAAAGTTTTCGAGCACATACTGCCTAGATTTTTTATCAGACTCTGCTAATAAGCGCTTATTGTTGAGCAGTAGTTTTATCTTTGCGCGCATGTCTTCTAAGTCGTATGGCTTTACAAAAAATGAGCCCTTTCCATCTTGTAAATAATCCACCGAGCTTGGCGTGTTGGTGACGATAACCGTTTTACCCATACTCATTGACTGCAAAAAGCTCATCTGCCCATAGGAATAATTAAATACTGGCAAAGGAATAACAACAAACTTTGCATTGGCTATTTGGTTTTTTAACTCACTGATAGAAACTTTATTAATGATCTCAATATTGGGCAATACGGCATCACCCTTAAACCCAATTAGCCGTAATTTATGCTTGGTATCAACACCAGACCAAGCTTTAATAAGGGTTTCGTAATCGCGTTTTGCATGGCCAAAAGACAATACATAATCCGCTGTGCGGCTGGAAGTTTGGGTATCAAAATACTGCGTATCTACACCAAATGGAATGTAACGAGCTCTTGAAACTAGATTGGTATAAGTACTTTTATAATGCTCAATAATGGATTTTGAGTGGCAAATAATGGATGGATTGCTTTTTAATGCAAACCGAATCACGGCATTTTCAATCTTATTAAAACGCGCACCGTTCATAGCGCCTATATCAAAGATGATATGCAATGGCTGTTTTTTACCCACTAGCGTGCGCAAAAGCGAATACATCAGACCACTTTGTGCACCATGTGAAATAACCACATCATAATGATGAGAGGTAAAAAAAGCTTTTATGCCCTGCCAAAAATAGGTGTTGGCTTTTTTTTCCAGCCATGACAACGCATTTTTTTGTTGGAAATCAATCACATCAACCGTACAAGCTTGCTTAAAATATTGAAAAAACCAATAGGCATGTCCGGCTACTTGCTTATCTGGCGCTTGTATATTGGCATCATCTGTTTCTAGTTGATGCACTTTCCAATTGGGTAAAAAAAGAATTTTCACAATTAAATTTCAATATTTTTATTTAAGCGACATGCTAAAAGCAGATACTGAATAAGGCGGCAATTCAACCTCTGCATTGCCCACCGCATCAAAAGACACTGTTACTTGCTTTGTTTGAGGCGTAACGATGTTGGCAACAGCGTAGTTATTGGATTTTTTGTTTGCATCACTGACAAAGCTAAAGCGTGTAGGCAAACTCTTACCGCTTAAGGCAGGAATCATCAAACTAAGCTTACTGGCAACACCTGAGCGATTAACCGCCCATACTGCGTAATTTTTCTTTTCGTTGTCAGTCAATATGGCGGCGCGCATATCGTGCCCGCCAATGCTTTTTGCATCATTTCGGCTTTGTACTTTACTGGCCAGCACATTTGGCAACAGGCTGTCGCGCAAAACACGTAAACCCCAATACACCGCGCTTGGGTGTAAATCATTTTTACTGGCGTTAAATAAAGGCCATGGGCCATGAGCAGTGCCAAGTGAATGCAAATGCATGCCTTGCACTTGTGGCAATTGTGTTGCCGCAATATAAGATTCTGCTACAACTAAGGCGGATTCTAGGCTGGATGAGCTGGGCCATGTGCGTTTCCATTCCTCCATTGTTGTGATGGCGGGCAAGCCACGTGCGTGCTCCGTAATCCAAAAGGTCGCGTTATTAAGGCCAACGGCTTTGGCATCTTCGCCGCTACGGCATACTTGCGCCAATCGTTCAGCCACTGAAACCCAGCTTTGCTCCTCGTAGTACAAATGGTGTGCAAATTCTTGTACAGTTGGTTTTAAATCATTAATCACAAGACGATTGTATTCAGACATTGTGAATGCTTTTTGTGCAGGCCAATCTTGCAGCATTCCTACAAATTTTGCATTTGGGTGACGCGCTTGAATAGCGGCAACGGTTTGTGATGCAATATCGCTATATTTGCTGGGTGGCCACTTGTATCGATCAAGCTCGTTACCTAACTCCCAGCGCAAAATGGCTGGCTTGCCATTGGTGGCTCGTTTGGCCGCATAACTCACTAAATCGGCAGCTTCTTGCGACATAATATTGACAGGGCGTTGGCCTTTGTAATCACCATTAATGTTTAGCACATACCATGCGCTACCATTAACCGACTCAATAAAACTTAAATATTCATCAAATCCAAATTGCGGCGCTATTGGCCCTAGCCAATCTACTCGTTGCGTGACTGGACGTGTAGATTGCGCACCAACCGTATCACGCCAATTTAAGTGATTAGACCCAGTGCCGCCTGGGTAACGATAACTTGCGCCAGAAAACGGTTTTAGCCACTCCAGCACAGCAAGCTTCACTTGTAAGGCTTTTGAATCCCATAGGTCTTGCTGAAAATCGACCCATTCCACATTAAAGCCAAAAAAACTGGGCTTAAGGGTACGAATAATTGAATTTTCAGCGTTTGTGCTAACCGTATTTTTGCTAGCAACACCCACTGCAATACTCGCTTCGCAACTTGGTAACGATGCCGCTTCGAGCGGCTTACAAGCGCAAACAAGCGATACCAACACCAGCACCATCGTGTGAGTAATTATTTGCATTACTCACTCAACATGGATTGATATTGCGTAAACACACGAGCCGCAATTTTGTCGTAGCGTCTATTTTCGGCAATCCATTGCGGGCCATTTTTTGCCATCTTTTCAGCTTGTTTGGGATTGTTCAGCATATACAAAGTTGCATCAGCAAAGGCTTGCGCACCCCAAGGCACGCACAAGCCAGCTGTGTTGTTTTGTAGCGCAATGGTTTGTTCAGGGTGGTCATTAGCGACAATTGGCCTGCCCAAAGCCATATATTCATATAGCTTAGTGGGTGAGCCCTGCAAGTAAATAAAACTGGGGTAAATTGGACTAATACAAACCGCTGCTTTTGCTGCAATTGCCCAAGCCTGCTCAATCGGCAAAAAACCAGTAAATATAATATTAGGGGTGATTTGAAGTTGACTGGCCAAATCTTCTAAAAATTTTCTATCTTCTGGCGTATCGCCTCTACCCACCATATAAAGCTTGGCGTTTGGCCGCTGCTTAAGCACTAGCGCAAATGCCTCAATTAAAACTTCTAAGTGCCTTGAGAGCGCAAACGTACCCAAATAAACCACACTCTCTAATTCTGGCGCGACATTGGCTGTTTTAAGCCAGCCAAAGAGTTTAGTCGAAACGCCCATTGGTACTGCCGTCATTTTTTCTGGCGGCACACCGTAACCAATAATGTTTTGCTTCATGCCTTCCGATTGCACAAACACATGATCGGCCAATGGTAATACTATTTTGTATAGCCAGCACTTGCTAATTAGCCCTCTGCATTTAAATAATGCCGCTCTAATGCCTGTTGTTAAGCCAGCTTTCTCCAAATCATTTTCGGGAAAAGGAAATGACACCCAATACACAAACTTACTACCCCGTAATCGCGCTGCCAAAAAGGCAAAGATAGCGGCGGTATAGCGATCATCCCTTACTTGAATCACATCATATTTCTGCCCAATGATGAGTTTTAACATAAGCCAAATTTCAGCTAAAAATTCACCCATACGCCTGATGATAGGAGATATAACACTCAGGCCTTCTATACTTAACGGCAGATAGATTGTCTGCTTATTATCAATAAGCTTTTGCCAAGCGCCGCTGTTATCTCGGCGCATGCTCCAATCCGTGTGCAAGCCAAGCTTTTTTAATTCATACGAAAAAAGCTCTGCAATATCAACGCGCCAAGCAGGATAAGAATCGGTAACAAAGTAAAAAAGACGCATAATTAAATAGATTATTTGTGCTTATTTGAACGGCGAGTTGTCGTGAGTAAGCATATTTTGTTGATGTACTAGATAACCCAAATAGCCAAATACTGTTGCCAAAATAAGCTCAAAAGATAAGATATTCACAAGCGTGTTGTCGTAAAAAATAAATACGGCAAACACAGCAATACACGCTTGTATGGCTATTGCATCAGCACGAACGCGGGGATTTTTTGTTGCTTTATATAAGCGCCCTGCCGCTATCCAAGCAAAAACAAAAATTGAGATAAAAAGCAGCAACCCAAATACACCTGTATCCCACAACAGCGAAGATGCCGATGTTAAATCGATGCCATAACCAATATAAGAAACGGCGACATTACCGGCAACTGCGTTACCCGCATTAAAATAAGAACTGCCCAAGCCATGACCAAACAATATGCCTATCAAATCATGCCAGTCATGATTTAGCCACCAAAAGGCAATTACAGTGGTGCGGTTTAAAATATAGGTTCCGTAGCCTTGGCTGCCTATGTTGTATTCCAATGTTTGTTTGATGATGTCGGTGTTAGTCATACCTGAAACGACACCTTTGTTAAGACCTAAATAAACAAGGCCAAGTACTGAAGTCACTGCCAAAACTGCAAACAGTTGAAGCAAAAACTTACTGGTATGCTTTTTAAATTCTTCACGCATTAAAATAAACCAAACCAAGGGCAACAAAACAACCACAATCTTGGTTTCACCCAACACCAATGGCATTAAACACAATATGCAAAGCCAAATGGTTTTTGATTTTTCAATAAGTCCTTCTCTGAATCTTGCAACCACAAAGGTGGCCGCCATAATTAAAAAAGCAACCATTTGTGCATTGCTGCTACCGCCTTCAGCACTTGAGCCCAAGGTGCCTGCAACCCTATCGGTTAGCTCGGCCGCAGCAGTACTTATATCGCCCAACATAAAGCGCTGAAACAACGCAAAGGGAAGTTGTATGAGTGCAATTACTAATAAAAGCTTTAACCAATGCTCATACTCTTTTGGTTTAAAAGCCAGTAAAGCAAGAGCAAACATCAAGCCATACATTTGAAAATAGCGCTTAAATCCAGCTAAAAATTGAGACATAGAATCCCACTGCATAAAGGTAACCAGCAGCGCATACAGCATAAAAATAATTGCCAGCCAAATAAAAGCTGGAATCTGCTTTTGGGTGATTAATTGCAATAGCACTGGCAATAGTAGCAGCATGCTGATTAAGGCTAGCGCCCAAGGTAATTTACTCAATGCTGGCACATACGATGCAAAAACGCCGTAAAGCAATGCCACTGATAATAGTATCCAGATGCTGACATTAGGCGCCTTTAATAACGCTATGCCGCCAATCATTCCGATTAATAACTGCACTAATAATAGGCTGCCTGTAGATGCAATTAAGCCTGCAAACACGGCCACTGCGCTTATAAACAAAAACGCAAATACTATCTTGTAGTTAATACTAGCCAATGCTGTATAGGCGCGCTCAAGCATCATTCGCTAGCCGCCTTCTCAACCGCCTTTAAAAAAACAGGTTCAATGTTGCCCCATAAATAGGCGGCACTTGCTTGATGCGTTCTACTTTTCATTTGAGGTAATTCATCGCGTCTTTGCCACATTTTTTGTATTGCCTGCGCCAGACTTTTGCTGTCGTAGTTAAAAATAATGCCATTAAAGCCATCTTGTACGTATTGCGTATGCGTTCTAATGTTGCTGGCAAGCACTGGCAAGCCCGCCACTAAATACTCAAAAAGTTTAGTTGGCGGATTAAATCGATACCAAGCCAAATCTTGCCATAAGCAAATTCCCGCATCCGCTTGCTGCATAA
>JAZKDM010000162.1:0-11825 GCA_040387535.1 Pseudomonadota bacterium
CAACAATTAGGAATCACCTGCGAGAGTGGCGGAATTGGTAGACGCACTGGATTTAGGTTCCAGCGCTGTAAGGCGTGAGAGTTCGAGTCTCTCCTTTCGCACCAAATAAGTTTTAAATCCCCTTTGAATACCGTGTACATTTGCTTATTTATAAGCGATGTATGCGTGTGTTTAATCTATATTAAATTGCGCATATTATTAGTATTCAATCTAATTGATTTTTAATTGGATTATTTAAGCTATGATTAAATGTACGTTATTATGCAAAGCTAATTTGCTTATATTAAAACAAACCTTTTAATCAGATTTATACGCGCTATGTCACGCCCAGCTATTGCTCATATTCGCTTAGATGCATTTAGGCACAATTACCGTGTTGCCAAACAGCAGCATGGCGGCTATGCCCTTGCCGTTGTTAAAGCCAACGCTTATGGCCATGGCGCAATACAGTGCGCAAAAGCCATTGCTAATGAAGCAGACGGGTTTGCCGTTGCCTGTTTAGAAGAGGCGTTAGAGCTACGTCAAGCCGGCATTCAAAATCCAATTTTGTTGTTAGAAGGTTTTTTTGAAATGGCGGAGTTGGCCGAAATTGTGGCGAACGATTTATGGTTAGTGGTGCATGCGCAATGGCAAGTCAATCAATTGCTGGCAAGCAAGCTGGCTAAGCCTGTACAAGTCTGGTTAAAGCTGGATTCTGGTATGCACAGGGTAGGTTTGTCGCCGGAGCTATATTTAACTGCGTTTGAGCGGCTTAATCAGCATGCCAATGTTTCAAAAATTGTGCCTATGAGCCACTTTGCCAATGCCGATAATTTAAATTCATCGCATACTTTGCAACAGTTGGCCTTGTTTCAGCACACAACGCAATCGGCAACAAAAAATGTGCCACAAGATGTTAGTTTAGCCAACTCTGCTGCGGTGCTTGGTTGGCCGCAAGTGTTCATACAGCATCCGCAAAAACATTGGTCACGCCCAGGTATTATGCTGTACGGCGCGCACCCAATCGACACACATTTGCATAATCAAACCCTGCGCCCTGTGATGCAATTAAGCTCTCAAATCATCTCTATACATAGCATTCATCAAGGCGATTCGATTGGCTATGGCAGTATTTTTACAGCCGCGCACGATACGCTGGTGGGCGTAGTGGCTTGTGGTTATGCCGATGGCTATCCAAGGTCTACAATTGGCGCACCAGTCGCTGTAAACGGACAAATGACGCAAGTAATCGGCCGTGTATCGATGGATATGTTAATGGTCGATTTAACGCACATTAGCTCAGCCCATGTAGGGAGTTCAGTAGAGCTTTGGGGCGACCAAGTGCAGGCTAACGCCGTTGCTAATGCAGCAGGTACCATTGCATATGAATTGTTTTGTAACGTTAAACGGGTACAATTTAGCTATTCTGATACAAACCAGTCAGACGCAGACTTAACAAGATAATTTTTAAAAAGGTGTTTTACATGCAAGTGATTCAAACCCCCCACGCCCCAGCCGCTATTGGCCCTTACTCACAAGCCATGGTTGTGGGTAATTTACTATTCACTTCTGGTCAAATCGCCTTACGCCCTGATGGCACCTTGAATAATGGCGATATTGTGGTGCAAACCACACAAGTGCTGGCGAATTTAAAAGCGGTAATTGAAGCGGCAGGCGCCGATTTAAATAAAGTGGTTAAAACCACTGTGTTTTTAAAAAACTTAGACGACTTTCTTGAAATGAATCGTATCTACGGCGAAGCATTTGGCACCCACGCACCAGCGCGTTCTACCGTGCAAGTAGCCAAATTGCCGCGCGATGTTTTAGTGGAAATCGAAGCGATTGTTGATTTAAGTTAAGTCTGGTCTTTAAGTTAAATCTTCTCTCAGGGATTCTAGCTGATTAAGCGGAATGCTCACGCGTACAGTGTAATTGGGGTGATCGCAACCAAGCGTTACTTTTGCCCCATATTTGATGGCTTTTTTAGCCGCGTCGTTAAATTCAAAACGGCAAAAATGCACAGCACTGGTTTTAGTCTCGGTTTCGCGCTCTAAGTCTTCATCAGAAATCGCATAAACCCGCTTAAAGCCTTCCACTTCAATGTAAGTCATGTCTTCAATACCAATTAGCTGGCTTAGCGCGATTTTGCGTTGCTCAACATCGGTATATTCAATCAGCATAGTCGCTTTCCAGTTGCTGCCATCTGGCACTAATGGCGCATAGGCATCCAACTCATCTTGAATCCCTTGCTCCTCAAACTGCTTTTCCACGCGCAAAATTTCTTGAATTTGATAGCGGATGGTTAATTCACTTTCAAACTGCATATTTAAGTGCTCACCCAAACGCACAGAGCGCAACTGGCGATGCGCCATAATGCTGGGCTTATTCTCTTTGCGATATTTGCTGTAGGCTTCTAAGGTCATGATGTTGTCGCGGGTGATGCTCATTTTGTATCCTTTAATTCGCTATTTAATGCCGTAAGCCATTCTGGCTAAACTAAGCGGATGTGCTAATTGTGCTGGCTTTTCTGCATTACTTAAATTATTTTCATTGATGATTTGCTCTAAATGATGACCCGCTAATTGGCAATCAGAGCTAATGTAATCTGGTCCATTATTTGCCATCAGTTTAGCCACCGGTTTGCCGATTTTTTTCGCCATGGCGTGATGCGCTTTTTTTACGCCATAAGTGCCTGCATGGCCAGAGCAACGCTCAGTCGTTTGGATGCTGGTGTCAGGAATCAGCTTTAAAAACTCTTCGGTTTTTTTGCCAATATTTTGCACGCGGCCATGACAGGGAATGTGGTAACTAATCTTACCCAGCGGGGTTTTAAAGTCTGTTTTTAGTAGGCCATCTTTACTGCGTGCGACCAAATATTCAAAGGGATCCCACATGGCATCTTGCACTAATTTGGTGTCTGCACAATCGGGAAACATAAGTGGTATTTCTTGTTTAAACATTAAGGTGCAAGAGGGAATTGCGCTTAAGATTGCGTAACCTTCTTTGGCATAGGGCGCTAAGTGCGCAATATTGGCCTCTTTAGCTTTGGCAACCGCGTCTAAATCGCCCAGCTCTAATTTAGGCATGCCGCAGCATTGTTCTTTTTGCACTAATATGTAGGGTATTTCGTTGTGATTCAACACTTTTAATAAATCGTGACCAATGCCGGGCTCGTTATAATTAACATAGCAAGTGCTATAAATAGCGACTTTGCCAGGGGTTTTAATACCATTTTTCACTGCAAAAGCTTGGCTTTTTTCTGCACTGCTTCTAAATTTTTTATTGGCAAAACTGGGTAACCAAGCGTTTTTATCCACATACAAGGTTTTTTCCATCACACTGCGCATAAGTTTGGTGCTGTTAACCGCGTTAATGGTCTGTACCACAATTGGTATGCCAGCAAACTGGCCATGTAAATCGGTAGACGCTAATAATTTTTCGTTAAAGCCGACGCCGCCTTTTTTAAATTTAATGGCTTTGGCGCGCAACATGGTGTGCGGAAAATCTAAATTCCATTCATGCGGTGGCGTGTAAGGGCATTTGGTCATGTAACATAAATCGCACATGTAACATTGGTCGACTACTTTCATGAAGTCTTTTTTGTCTACACCTTCCACTTCCATCGTAGGGTTGTTGTCGACCAAATCGAATAGCGTGGGAAAGCTATTGCACAAGCTCACACAGCGTCTACAGCCATGGCAAATATCAAATATTCGTTCAAGCTCGTGATTCAAGCTTTCTTCATTGTAAAAATCAGGATTCTGCCAATCTAGGGCATGGCGGGTAGGGGCTTCTAAGTTACCTTCACGGCTCATATTAACCTCGCAAACAATGGTTTATGGGTGGTGTAAATACAGGCGCTGTACTTACACCAACTCACTATTATTTTAGCTCACTATTATTTTAGTTAGCTCACCAGTATTTTGGCTAGTCCACAAGCTCTGCTAATGCTTTTGCATATCGGTTAGCATGGCTTCGTTCCGCTTTTGCTAAGGTTTCAAACCAATCGGCAATTTCATCAAAGCCTTCTTCACGCGCTGTTCTAGCCATGCCTGGGTACATATCAGTGTACTCATGCGTTTCACCCGCTACTGCTGATTCTAAATTTTGGCGTGTAGGACCAATTGGCAAACCAGTTGCTGGATCGCCTGAAGCTTCTAGAAACTCTAAGTGGCCATGAGCATGGCCTGTTTCGCCTTCAGCGGTAGAGCGGAATAGGGCGGCAACATCATTTTGACCTTCAATATCGGCCTTGTTTGCAAAATATAAATAGCGACGGTTAGCTTGCGATTCGCCTGCAAATGCGTCTTTTAAGCAGGTTTCAGTTTTAGATCCTTTCAGTTGCATGTTGATCTCCTTAAAATAGTTTTTTAATGGTCAACCCAATAATAGGCCGAACATAAACTAAACATTACGCCTTAAATGTTAATTGTCTAATTGTTTATTTTAATTGTATTGATAAATAAAAATTATTAAAAATAACTATTCAATAATTTTTTATAGCTCTGTAAAAGTTAGTGCTTTTTTCAGTATTTGGATGGGCGAATAGTCAATATAAGGCATATTTTTACGTGTTTTACAGGGGTAATTGTGCTAATATTTGGGCGGTAAAACAATTAAAAAAGCACACAAACAGTGCTTAAAATTTCACAGAAAAAACGACGGAAATTTCACGGAAAATCTAATGGATCAATTCGCTAAAGAAACCCTGCCAATCAGTTTAGAAGATGAGATGCGACGTTCGTATCTTGATTATGCGATGAGCGTAATTGTGGGACGTGCACTACCCGATGTACGTGACGGTTTAAAACCGGTGCACAGACGCGTTTTATTTGCGATGCACGAATTAAGTAACGATTACAACAAGCCTTACAAAAAATCGGCCCGTATCGTGGGTGATGTGATTGGTAAATACCATCCGCATGGCGATACCGCGGTGTACGACACGATTGTTCGTATGGCGCAAGACTTTTCACTTAGATACATGTTGGTGGATGGGCAAGGTAACTTTGGTTCTGTGGATGGCGATAACGCAGCGGCGATGCGTTATACCGAAATCCGTATGTCAAAAATCGCGCATGAATTGTTAGCCGATATTGATAAAGAAACCGTTGATTTTGGTCCTAACTATGATGGCAGTGAGCATGAGCCGCTGATTATGCCAGCACGCATTCCTAACCTGCTGATTAATGGTAGCTCGGGTATTGCGGTGGGTATGGCGACTAATATTCCGCCACACAATATTAATGAAGTTTTAGACGCCTGCTTTGCGCTGCTTAAAGACCCAGAAACGGGTATTGAAGAACTGATTGAATTAGTGCCAGCGCCTGATTTCCCTACCGCCGGTATTATTTATGGCACGGTTGGTGTTAAAGAAGGTTACCGCACAGGCCGTGGCCGCGTGGTGATGCGCGGTCGCACCCATGTAGAAGATTTAGAGCGTGGCGGTCGCCAAGCTTTAATCGTTGACGAATTACCTTACCAAGTTAACAAAAAAACCTTTGTTGAAAAAATCGCTGAGTTAGTCAACGAAAAGAAAATCGAAGGTATTTCTGACCTGCGTGATGAGTCTGATAAATCGGGCATGCGCGTGGTGATTGAGCTTAAGCGTGGCGAAATCGCCGAAGTTGTGCTGAATAATCTGTACAAGCAAACGCAATTGCAAGATACGTTTGGTATGAATATGGTGGCCTTGTTAGATGGTCAGCCGCGCTTGCTAAACTTAAAACAAATGCTGGAAGCGTTTTTACGCCACAGACGTGAAGTGATTACGCGCCGCACTGTATTTGAGCTGAAAAAAGCGCGAGCACGTGGCCATATTTTAGAAGGTTTAGCAGTAGCGCTAGCCAATGTGGATGAAATGATTGCGCTGATTAAGGGCGCACCAACGCCACCAGAAGCCAAAATAGATTTGATGGCGAAAGTATGGAGTTCGCCAGTGGTAGAGGAAATGCTTAAACGTGCGGCGATGGAAGCTTCACGCCCTGAAGGCTTATCGGTTGATTTTGGTTTAACGCCAAATGGCTATAAATTAAGCGATATTCAAGCGCAAGAAATTCTGCAAATGCGCCTGCAACGCTTAACTGGCTTAGAGCAAGATAAAGTCGTTTCTGAGTACAAAGAAGTGATGGATGTGATTGCGGATTTATTGAATATTCTAGCCAATGCCTCACGTGTGACCGCTATGATTACTGATGAGCTAACCGAAATTCGCAAACAATTTGGCGACAAGCGCCGCAGTGAAATTGTAGTGAATGCGCAGGACTTAAACTTAGAAGATTTAATTACGCCGCAAGACGTAGTCGTGACTTTATCGCACACTGGCTATGTGAAATCACAGCCGCTGGATGAATACCGCGCACAACGTCGTGGTGGCCGTGGTAAACAAGCAGCACCTACTAAAGAAGATGATTTCATCGACAAAATGTTTGTGGCGAATACGCATGACTATATCTTGTGCTTCTCAAGCCGTGGCCGTGTGTACTGGTTAAAAGTGTATGAAGTGCCTCAAGGTAGCCGTATTGGCCGCGGTAAACCAATTGTGAACCTATTCCCGCTTGAAGAAGGCGAAAAAATCAACGCGATTTTAGCGGTAAAAGAATTTGACGAAAATCACTTTATCTTTATGGCAACCGCGCAAGGCACTGTGAAGAAAACCGCATTGAGCGAATTCGCTAATCCGCGTAAATCGGGCATTATCGCCATCAATTTAGACGATGATGATTACTTAATCGGCGCAGAAGTGACCAATGGCAACAACGATATTGTCTTGGTTTCAAATGGTGGTAAAGCCGTATGGTTTACGGAAGGTGATGTACGCCCAATGGGTCGCGCTACACGTGGTGTGCGCGGCATGAAATTGGCGACTAAACAACAAGTATTGTCATTGTTAATTGCCGATAACGACCAGCAAACAGTATTAGTTGCTACTGAAAACGGTTATGGTAAACGTACCGTGCTGGCTGACTTCCGTCATTCTGGACGTGGCACACAAGGCGTAAAAGCCATCGCCGTGAGTGAGCGCAATGGTTTGGTAGTTGCGGCTAAATTAGTTAATGAAGATGACGAAATCATGCTGATTACCACAGGTGGCGTATTGATTCGCACTCGTGTCAAAGAAATCCGTGAGTTGGGCCGTGCTACACAAGGCGTGACTTTGATTAATCTAGGTGAAGGTGAAAAATTATCTGGCTTAGAGAAAATCGTTGAAACGGATGAAGAGTTGCCAGCGGAATAAAGATTATTAGCATGAAAAAAATATTTAACTTTTCAGCAGGCCCTGCGGTTCTGCCAAAAGCCGTGTTAGAGCGTGCGCAAGCGGAGATGCTGGATTGGCATGGTAGCGGCATGTCTGTAATGGAAATGTCGCACCGTGGCAAAGAATTCACCAGCATCTTAGAAAAAACTGAGGCTGATTTACGCGCTTTGCTGGCGATTCCAAGCAACTATAAAGTGCTGTTTTTGCAGGGCGGCGCGATTGCTGAAAATGCAATGATTCCTTTGAATTTACTCAACGGAAAAAGTGCAGATTACGCAGTGACTGGTGCTTGGAGCAAGCGCAGCGTTGAAGATGCGAATGCTTATGGGAAAATTGATATTGCCTGCAATACCGAGCAATCTGGTTTCACCCATGTGCCCGATTTTAAAAGCTGGCAGCTAAATAAAGAGGCCGCTTACGTGCACATTTGCACCAACGAAACCATTAACGGTGTTGAGTTTGATGGCATCCCCAATACGGGTGATGTACCAATTGTGGCGGATATGTCGTCGCATATTTTGTCGCGCCCAATTGATGTGAGTAAGTTTGGCGTGATTTACGGTGGCGCGCAAAAAAATATAGGCCCAGCGGGTTTGTGTATTGTGATTGTGCGCGAAGATTTATTGGGTAGCGCATCTAAGCTGACACCTGCGGTGTTTAACTGGAAAACGCAGGCCGAAAATCAAAGCATGATTAATACGCCAGCAACTTACAGCATCTATATTGCGGGCTTGGTGTTTGAATGGTTATTGGCGCAAGGTGGCGTGGCGGCGATTGAGCAGAAAAATATAGCCAAAGCCAATTTGTTTTATGATTATGTCGATAATAGCGATTTTTACAGCAATAACATTGCCTTAAATAATCGCTCACGCATGAATATTCCGTTTAGATTACGTGACGAATCTTTAAATGACGCTTTTTTAAAAGGCGCTGAGGCGCAAGGTTTATTGCAATTAAAAGGCCACCGTATTGTGGGTGGCATGCGTGCCAGTATGTATAACGCCATGCCGATTGAGGGCGTGCAAGCGCTGGTTGATTATATGCAGCAATTTGCAAGCAACCATTAATTGAGGACACTTTTAAGACATGAGTGAACAATTAAAACAGCACAGAGACCAGATAGACGCCATTGACGAGCAGATATTAAAGCTGGTGAATGAGCGCGCGGCATTGGCGCGCACCATTGGCAGCTTAAAAGACGATGGCGTGATTTACCGCCCAGAGCGTGAAGCGCAAGTGTTGCGCCGTCTGCAAGCCAATAATCAAGGCCCGCTATCGGCAGAGGCGATTAGCCATATTTTTCGCGGTGTCATGTCGAATTGCCGTGCATTGGAAAAAGAGCTTTCAATTGCTTTTTTAGGCCCGCTAGGTACTTATAGTGAAGAGGCGGCGCTAAAACAATTTGGCCTAGGTCGCAGCGCAGTAGTGTGTGCCAGTATTGATGAAGTGTTTCGCACTTTAGAAGCAGGACAGGCGGATTATGGCGTGGTGCCAGTGGAAAACTCAACCGAAGGCGCGATTGGCCTAACCTTGGATTTATTACTTGAAAGCACACTTAAAGTCTGTGGCGAAATTACGTTGCCGATTCATCATTGTTTGCTTTCAAAACAAACTGATATTACTAAAATCCAGCATGTGTTTTCGCACAGCCAATCTTTATCGCAATGCCATGAGTGGCTGAATAAAACCTTGCCACGTGCGCAACGTGAACCAGTAACCAGCAACGCCTATGCCGCGCAAATGATTCACAACTTGGTTTCAACCGACAATACGTTTGCGGCGGCAATTGCCAGCAAACGTGCGGCAGAGTTGTTCAACTTGAATGTGCTGGCCGAAAATATTGAAGACGACCCAAAAAATACCACACGCTTTTTAGTGTTGGGTAAGCATGAAGTGGCACCTTCTGGTCATGATAAGACTTCAGTGGTAATGACTTCGCAAAATAAACCAGGTGCAATGGTGGAATTGTTAGAACCGCTTTCAAGGCATGGTGTCAGTATGACCAAGTTTGAATCTAGGCCTTCTAAACAAGGCTTATGGGATTATGTGTTTTATGTGGATATTGAAGGCCATCAGCTGGATGCAAAGGTAAAAGCGGCTTTGCATGACTGTGAAAAACGTGCCTCTTTTCTGAAAGTGCTTGGCTCTTATCCAGTTGCTGTAGTTTGAAAATTATTATCTAAGTAAATAGGTTTTTTGTATGAATATCAGTGATTTAGCTCCCGATTACATTCGCGCTATTGCCCCTTACCAAGGTGGTAAGCCGATTAGTGAGCTTGCGCGTGAAATGGGTTTGAATGAGTCCGATATTGTTAAGCTCGCCTCAAATGAAAATCCATTAGGCATTAGCCCAAAAGCGCAAATGGCCATAGAAGATGCTATTTACGATATTGCACGATATCCAGATGGCAATAGTTTTGCACTACGCCAAGTGGTGGCGCAAAAATTCAATGTTGCGCACAACCAAATTGTATTTGGCAATGGCTCAAATGATATTTTAGAACTTGCTGCTAGAGCCTTTTTGCATACAGGCTGTGAGGCGATTTACTCTCAGCATGCCTTTGCTGTGTATCCACTAGTAACGCAAGCAGTGGGCGCTACTGGTGTGGTAGTGCCTGCAAAAGATTTTGCACACGATTTAGACGCTTTTGTAAAAGCGATAACGCCAAAAACGCGCTTGATATTTATTGCTAACCCCAATAATCCAACTGGTACTTTGCTTGCCAAAGATGTACTAAAAGCTTTTTTACAGCAAGTACCAAAAAATGTATTGGTAGTGCTAGATGAAGCTTACGATGAGTATTTGTCAGCTAATCATAAATCGGAAGCCATTACCTGGTTGAGCGAATTTGATAACCTGATTATTTCGCGCACCTTTTCTAAGGCTTATGGCTTGGCAGGTTTGCGCATTGGTTTTGGCTTAATGCACGCCAATGTTGCCGATATGCTAAACCGCGTGCGCCAGCCATTTAATGTGAATAATGTGGCACAGGCGGCAGCAGTTGCCAGCTTGGCAGATGACGATTTTGTTGAGCGTAGCTATGCCTTAAATCAGGCTGGTATGGTGCAAATTGCGCAAGGCTTAACGGCTTTAGGCTTAAGTTATATTCCTTCGTTTGCCAATTTTATTAGTTTTAAAATTGAACATGCTGCTCTTGTGAATCAGCAGTTATTAAAAAATGGCGTGATTGTGCGCCCAATTGCCAATTATGAAATGCCCGATTATTTGCGCGTGAGCATTGGTTTATTTAGCGAAAATGCTCGCTTTTTAGAAGTTTTAGCGCAGATTATAAAAAAGTAAAAAATGACCGATCAAGAAAAACTAATGTATGAAAAACTGGCTACGGATGATGTTCGCATACGCGAAATCAAGCCTTTAAACACGCCTTCCGATTTACTAAGTCGCTTAAAAGAAAGCGCCGACTCAACGCATAATATTCTGCGCACGCGCGCGGCGATTCACCGCATATTGCATCAGGCGGACGATAGATTATTAGTTATTGTAGGGCCTTGTTCTATACACGACACAAAAGCAGGCATGGAATACGCGCAACGCTTATTAGAAGTACGCAAAAACCTAGCAGCTGATTTATTGATTGTGATGCGCGTGTATTTTGAAAAACCACGCACCACAGTGGGCTGGAAAGGCTTGATTAATGACCCGCACTTAGATGGTAGTTATGCCATTAATGAAGGCCTAGAAATAGCACGTAAATTTTTGCTGGATGTAAATGAGCTTGGCGTGCCAGCAGGTGCTGAGTTTTTAGATACGATTACGCCACAATACACAGCGGATTTGGTCAGTTGGGGCGCCATTGGCGCGCGTACCACTGAATCACAAGTGCATCGAGAGCTAGCCTCTGGCTTATCTTGCCCAGTGGGCTTTAAAAATGGCACAGATGGTAGCGTACGCGTGGCGATTGATGCGATTAAAACCGCGGCTAGCCCACATCACTTTTTGTCGGTGACTAAAGAAGGCCAATCGGCCATTATCTCAACCACTGGCAATGAAGATTGCCATGTGATTTTGCGTGGCGGAAAAACGCCTAATTACGATGCAGATAGTGTTGATGATGCTTGTAATCAATTAGCTAACTCAGGCTTGGCGCCAAGATTGATGATTGATTGCAGTCACGCCAATAGCAGCAAGCAATACAGTAAGCAAAACGAAGTAGCGCGCGATGTTGCTAAGCAAGTCGCCGCTGGCGATGCACGCATTATTGGCTTAATGGTGGAATCACACCTAAATGAAGGCCGCCAAGACCACACGCCAGGCTGTGAGCTTAAATACGGACAATCGATTACCGATGCTTGCTTGGGTTGGCAAGAATCGGTTGATTTGCTTGAGGTTTTGGCCTTATCCGTTCGCCAACGCAGGAGCAAACGATTAAGCGAAGAGATTGGCGACTAGATTGCTGATGCCCGCATCATGAATTTACTTAGTAGTATTTGGGTAAGTTGTCAGTATTGCTTAAATTAAAAAGCGCGCAAAATTCGTTTCACGTTGTGGCACTAATTAAAAGCAACAGCGATTTTTTAAATCATTTAACTTTAAGGAAATTATCATGTGGACAACACCAGCAGCTAC
>JAZKDM010000163.1:0-1921 GCA_040387535.1 Pseudomonadota bacterium
GGATTAACCATCACATCTTTTAGTGGCGCTTTATCTTGCAAATAGTCATTCATGGATTTTTCTGTATGAATACCCAAGTAGGCAGCAACTTTGGGTCTGCGCAAATCAAAATCGACCAAAATAGCTGTTTTTTGCGGTTGATGCGCAATACTAATGGCCAGATTAATTGACACTAACGTTTTACCTGATTGTGGCGTTGGCGAAACTACCGCAATGGTACGCCAATTATTTTCTTCCATTTTTTGTAGAATTTGCGTACGCAATGAATCGAAGCTATAACTATTCATATCACTTTTAGATTGCGCCACAATTCTATTTTTTTCTAAGTGGGCGCTATCCAATTTTATGACTGGGGTATTCAAATAGCTAATCGACCCTAATTCATTTTCAGTATTAGGAAAACCTTTTATCTCTTGTTGCATCACAACATTAGGTGGTAATGCCTTAGAGCTTACTTTGGTTTCAGCATGTTCAACTTTTGCTTTTGCAAGCGCGTCTTTAATTTTTTCCATAACCTGTCTCTATGCAAATCTTGCCATTATTTTGACCATCAACAAGTCAAGCGGCATGTATACAAAATGAATAACCAGTAATAAGAGACTAACTCCAGCCAGAATTGATACGACTAAATATTTATTAAAGTTCTTTTGACGTTTGATTTCAGACTTTGTTGAGATATAGGGAATAATGACTAGAGGCCTCATATTAATCAAAGCTGTTAAAGCGTCAACACCCCTTACTCTTCTATCTAAAGACTCTAACAACAACGCCAAACCTAGAGCTGCAGCGATTCCTCCAAGGAACCCAAGTGCAATCACTTTCTTGCGGTTTGGTTTAGTTGGTTTATCAGGAAAAAATGGAGGCTCAAGCATTGAAAAGCGCTCAGCCTTATTTTCTTGCTCTAAGTTCTCTGCAATTTTTGCATTAATTTGCTTAGATTTTACTTCTTCATATTTTGATTTAGCGTTTTCGTAATCGCGCATTAGGGTAAATAAGCCGCGCTCAACCTGTGGGCTTTGTGTCACTTGGCTTTGTAACTGATCCACCTTAGCTTCCAGCGATTTTCTTTGCTGAGCAAGAGAGGCTAATCTTACTTTTGCCGCTTCAATTTGCGCTTGCACTTTCGCAATCACTAATTCAGAAGCCAAATCAGCACGAGCAGGTTTAGCGTCAGGTTTAACTTCTACGGTTTTTTCTAAAGTCTCAATTTTTCTTTTAAGGGCACGGATTGTAGGGTGTGTCTCTTTGTATAAAATTAGAGAACGCTCAAGCTCTGCTTTTGCCTTTTCTAACTCTGAAATTGGACTAACAGCTACACCGTTAATATCTGTTTTCACATTGGCTTTAGAAGATGCCAATTCAACATCAAGATAACGTAACTCTTCTTGGGTTGATTTATATTCTCTATCCACTTCTTTAATATCCGACTCCGAACGTTGCAACAAGCTCATATGCATTTCCATATGTTCAGGCAAAGAATCAGAATGTTCTTGTTTGAAAGTGGCAACTTTATTTTCAACGCCCTCCAACTCTTTTCTGAGCGTTTCAACTTCCTGCGTCAAAAACTCAGTTGTCTCAGTAGCACGCTCAGTTCTCGCCTTAACGTTTTCATCCAAAAATAAAGTCACAATTTCATTAGCGACTTTATGTGCAATTTCTGGCCGCTCATATTCAAAACCTACTTTAAACGCAATAGCAGCCTTGCCGCCTCCCTGTACATCCGCATTTAAAATAATGACAAATATGCTAGCACGCATATCCTCAATTAGAGTTGAAGTTGTAACTGAATCTATTTTTTTTGGATATAAATTGTATTTTTGAATAATGCGATACAGATTATCTCTGGTCATTACCCTTTGCTTAATCACTTCAATACGTTCATCTGCATAGCTAGTAACGGTTGCTTTTACAACATCATCTG
>JAZKDM010000164.1:0-10460 GCA_040387535.1 Pseudomonadota bacterium
AACTTAACCGCACCAACAATCGAGCTAAAATCGTCATCCAGCAATACCAGCGAGGCTGACTCACGTGCCACATCAGTGCCCCGCCCGCCCATTGCGATGCCAATGTGTGCGGCTTTTAAGGCTGGGGCATCATTAACGCCATCGCCAGTCATCGCCACAATTTCACCATCCGCCTTAAATGCATCGACAAGCCTAAGTTTTTGCTCTGGCACAACCCGACAGAATATATTCACCGTCTTGATACGGGCTTGCAGTTGTAAGTCTGTAAGCTGACCAAGCTCAGCTCCTGTAATGACATATTCTGGCGATTTAAGGCCGATTTGGCGTGCTATGTTCATGGCTGTTGCAGGGTAATCGCCAGTAATCATCACAACACGTATACCTGCGTTATACGCGTCTTTAATGGCAGCAACTACACTTGGTCGAATTGGGTCAGCTAGCGCGACAAGGCCTAAATACTCAAACTCGAAATCGTGCTGAATTTCCGGCAGTGTTTTCTCTATAAACTTGGCTTTTGCTACCGCTAATACACGCAAACCATTTTCTGCCAGCTTATTTACTTGCTGAATTATTTTTTGCCTAGCATTAGCTTCTAAATGGCATAAGTCAATGATGGCTTCTGGCGCGCCTTTGGCGGCAATAATGTAATAGGAGCTGTTATTGGATTTCCACACCCGTGACATGGCGAGCAACTCTTTGGTCAGTGGATAATCATCCACCAATTGCCAATCACCATGCAAATGTTCGGTGTTGGCTAGTAGCTTTAGCCCACAATCGCGAATGGCGATTTCCATTGGATCAAATGGATCGCGATGGCTTGCCAATACCGCAAACTCAAGCGTTTCATGAAACGTTTCTGGTAAATCAGCTGCTTGCTTCTGCTCAAGTTCAAACATTACATCGCTGGCACAAAGCTGCACTAACTGCATTTTATTTTGAGTTAATGTACCTGTTTTATCTACACATAACACAGTTGCTGCACCTAGCATTTCAATAGCAGGCACATGCCGCGTTAACACATTTTTCTGCGCCATACGCCAAGCACCAAGGCCAAGAAATATGGTCAGCACCACTGGTAACTCTTCTGGCAAAATGGCCATTGCTAAGGTGATGCCAGACAAGAAACCATTTAGCCAATCGTGGCGTATAACGCCATGCCAAACTGCTACAAAGGTGGCTAATGAAAAGCCTGCTATTGATGCAAGCTTAACTACTTTTTTAATTTCCAGCTTTATATGGGTTGTTTCTGGCTGAATAGATGATAGCGCTTTACCGATGCGCCCTATAGCGGTATTAACGCCAACGGACAACACCTGTGCGACACCCTTGCCCTGCACAACCAAGGTGCCAGAATAAACATAAGGTAAATCATCACCGCCTGGTGCTGCCATATTCAAGGGGGAGGCATCGCTAACCAATTTGCGCACGGCGACAGACTCACCAGTTAACAAGGCTTCGTCAATCGTCATGCTGGTACTTTGTAAGAGAATGGCATCAGCGGGAACGCGGTCGCCTTCTACCAGCATCACGATATCGCCGCGTACCACTTCTCTGCCGGGTATGCGTTTCTGAACGCCGTTTCTAATGACGCAGGCACGTGGGCTTGAAAGATTGCGCAATACTTCTAGCGCCCGCTCAGTTTTACGTTCTTGAAAAAACGTAATCCCCATCACCACAAACACAAAACCAAGCAGCATTAACGCTTCTTGCTTATCACCTAAAAGCAGGTAAATGGCGCCACAAGCCACCAGCAAAATAAACATTGGCTCGCGGCAAACTGAAAACGCAATAGCAAACACGTTTCTTGGTTTAGCCGATGGCAAATCATTGTAACCTTCCTCTTTTAGTAAGGTTGCTACCTGTGCATCTGTTAAACCAAGCAACTCAAGATTTACTGGCGCTTTATTCAAAATTGTTAATGCCTGTTTAATTGATGCTCAAGTATTCGAATTCGCTCCAAAAAAGTCAACATTAAAGCAAGCGAGTTTGATTCCAGTTCAAAGTCTTGCTTAAGCCTGCAAAGGGTGCGAATCGAAATAACATAGTGGCTATTAAAATGCCAAATAGCCGCCTCTGGGTTAATTGGGATAAGCACTCCGCTATCAACCAGTTGATACAATTCTTCTGGCGATAGGCCAGAAAATTCCGCCAGTTCGTTTAATGAAACTTCATGTTGCTCATCTAGTAATATTGATTCGGGCAACAGTGACTCTGTATATTCAACATTCATTGCAGACGTCCTAAATTAATGAGAAAGTAGGCAGCAAAACTGTGCACGTTGTAGCAATTCATTCGTCACCCCGCCAAGCGCCCATTCGCGTAAGCGGCTATGTCCATAAGCGCCAGCAATCACCAAATTGGTGTTATGTTGTTTTGCTATCGATATAAATTGAGTAGCATCGTCTTTTACCGAAGGTGAAACCGAATAATCGGCGGCAATATCATGGCATCTTAGCCAATTGGTTACATCATGAAGCCGATTTTCCGCTTTCAACACATCGGCCTCTTCTGCCATTTCTATAACATTCACTTTTCTAGCCAGCCTTAAAAGTGGCAAAGCATCGGCAACGGCGCGTCTTGCTTCACGCGTATCTTTCCAGCCTACTAAAATAGTATCCAATATCAACTTTTCCGTATCGACTGGCACAGCCAAAACAGGGCGACCCGCTTGCATCACAATCTCACCTGCGGTGACACCTGTTGGGCCTTCATAGAAATCACTAGGCGAAACGCCCGTAATAATCAAATCCGCACATCGCGCTTGCGCTGCAATGTAATTAGCAATTGGCTCTCTGGTAATAGTCGAGCGCCATTCAATTTTTCTAGAAAACCCCTCAAATGCATCTTTAAACAAACCCTCTGCTTCGGAAATTCTATTTTCAAGATGCTCATCTTCGCGGTCAAAAAAATCTAACGCCGCATAGCCTTTTCCATAAATCATCTGCGTTTGTTGGCCCACCATAATGCCAATCACCTCTGCTTTATAGTGTTCTGCTAAACTTCTCGCCACATTTAGAACCGCAATATTAGAGTGCCCTAAATGCAAATGTACCAGCAAGCTTTTGTAAGTCATGATTAAACTCCTATCCAAAATGTGCGCGCGGATTAAACGTTGAAGCATCTGCTAGCGCTTTAAATAATTCTCGCTCTTTGTCACTTAAGTTGCTTGGCACGGCAATTTGTATCACCGCAAAAAGGTCGCCATGCTCTTGATTGTGCTTAGGCAATCCGCGATTGGCGATGCGAAGTTTTTGCCCTGTTTTGGCACCAGCTGGCACTTTTAGGTTTACTGCGTTATCTAGCGTTGGCACTTTGACCGTTGCGCCTAATGCAGCCTCTGATGCTGTGAGTGGTAAATCGATATACAAATCGTGACTTTGCGTGCGAAATAAGTGGTGCGGAAGGAAACTAATATTTAAATAAAGATTGCCATCTTTACCACCATAAAAGCCTTTACCACCCTTGCCTCGCAGCAGCATTTTTTGGCCGTTGGTCATGCCTTTTGGAATGCGTGCTTTAAAGGCATGCGACACCTGCTTTAATTGACCTTGAGCGTCATATTCTGGCACTTTAAAATTTAGGTCTACAGTAGTGCCGTTATAAGCATCCTCAAGCGAAATTTGCGTTGCCATTTCGTAATCCTGACCTGGCATAGAGTGCTGGCGGCCTTGCTGTTGATTATTTCTTTGCTGTTTAGAAAAACTGGCAAACAAGTCTGCCAAATCAGCTTCGTCAAATGAAAAGCCTTGCCCGTTGCTGTTGGCTTGGCTACCAGCCCAATTAGGTGGTGGCTTGAATTCCTCACCTGCCGAGTGGCGACCTAAAGCATCATAAGCTTCGCGTTTTTCTTTATCTTTTAAGGTGGAATAGGCTTCACCCACTTCTTTAAATTTGGCTTCGCCTGCTGGGTCTTTTGAAACATCGGGATGGTATTGATGCGCCAGTTTTCGATAGGCTTTTTTAATCTCGTCGCTAGTCGCCGTTCGTGCAACGCCCAAAATTTCGTAGTAATCTTTAAATTTCATTTTTTATCATTCTTATATTTAATTGATACTTAAAAATGACTGTTTTATTCGTTTTTACAGGTTTTAACACCCATTAAGCTGTAAGCAGGACAAAAGCTAAATACGCCTGTAGCCAGCACAATCAGGCCTACCCAACCCCACACACCTATTGTTCCAGTGATGGTCAGCCCAATCAAAAGTAAGCCTGCGACTATTCTCAACACACGATCGGCACCACCCATATTGATTTTCATTATTTGCTCCTTAAGTGATTTAAGCTAAAACTTGCTTTGTAACTTACGCAAAAATTGCAACGCTATCTTTCCGCGCGAAAACCATTTTCCAATATAACTTTTGCCAATTAATTTAATAAAAACAGCACTAATTACGGCTACGTACAATGGATTATTTTTAATATAACGGATGACTGAAAAACCTTGATCGGCCAGCGCTAATGGAGTTCGCCAAACTTCTACAGCTTGTGCCAATTGCACACGCTGCTGTGCGGACTCTTGAATCAAATATTCACGCCGTTGTGCCAGTATGCGTAGCTTTTTGTTCATATATTCAGCTCTTGCTGATCTTTAACCAGCTCTGACAAGCTTGCGGAAAACAACCTAGGTTTTGTTTTGGATTTATGGATGGCATAACAAGCGATACTAATACCCATCACTAAAAATCCACCCGCCACTAATGAAAGTGCAAATAGGCGGTGGTTTTCCCACAACACAAAAACAATTAATACAATCGCAATGACTAAGCCAACTATCAGAAAAAATGCAGCAACCAAGTACTGCACTAATAGCAAAAATAAATGCGCCCTATCCTCTTCTAAATCAGACGACAAAAGCTCTAGCCGCGTGTGCGCAACACTGACCAAAGTGCTTGCAAAGGCCGTTAGCGATTCCAACAATCCTTTATTTTCGACAGCCATTATTTTCTCAAAAATGTCATGTCAAAAATCAAAATGGTTAACTAGCGGCGACCGATTAGCATGCCAATAACAACGCCTACAGCGGCGGCCGTTCCAATCGATTTCCAAGGATGCTCGTGCACATAAGTGTCCGTTACTTTCGCGGCCTCTTTGCTTTTAGCCAGCACGATTGATTGCGCCTCAGCCATTTTAGCTTTTGCGGCGCTAAGCGATTTTTCGGCTTTAGCGCGCACCTCGGCAATTTTTTCACTGCCATTTCCAGCTGTGGCTTTTAGCAAAGCCTCTGCGTCTGCTACTACCACTTTAAAATCGTTAACCAATTGCTCTTTGCTTGCTTCATCAATTAGTTTGTCCATGATTATTCTCCTATTAATATCTACTGACTAACATCATGTCTTTATGATGTATTTCTCATTAATATGTACGCATATGCCTTAATGTTGCCGCTTGTCTTTGCTTAAAAGGCTGCAAAGTAATTTGTAAGCAGCATTTACCTAATTCATCTACTACCGAAAAAAACAATTCGCATACAATGTGTGCGCCGTTTGTAGTAACCACATCAAAATGATGTTCTGCAACGGATAAAAACTTTAGATAGGGATTAATCTTGTTGTCCAACATCAAAGAAACATCCGCTAGTTGCGGCAACAACCTTGAAATAGGCTGCCAAACAAGCTTTTCAGGCGCAACTCCCAGCAAATCGCCACAAGCTTTATTGCAGGCTAAAATCATGCCGTTTTGAAGTAAGGTGATAACCGCAGGCGCGTTTTTGTAATCTTTACGCGCGGTGGCGTTTTGACTCAGTAATGAGTTCACCATATTAAAATTATCTTTTTTTGATTGTTCATCAAATTGAGCATTCATTTCGTTTTTCTCCAAATTTTTTGGGCTAATAATTCGTGCCTAAATTACCTTTGTAATTTACTAGATTGCCTGTAATCAATACATTCGTGCTAACACGTAAGGGCAAACCCTTATATGCGCACACCATTGGACAGACAGGGCATTATTAACTAGACTGTAAAGCCTGCTAGACTCGTTTATTAGATAGAATTAATGTGACCAGCCCACTAAAAGCCATCAGCTTTAAAGCGCTATTTGATGCGGCTGCCGATGCTATGTTGCTGGTGGATAGCAATGGCCAAGTGGTTGAAGCCAATGTTGCCGCCTTGCAGCTGCTGGAATATACAGATGCCACCATCAAGGGCCTTGCGGTTGAGGCGCTGATGCCAGATAGATTCCGTGGTCATCATCAGCAATATCGTGAAATCTATTTTAAAAATCCCACAAAGCGTTCAATGGGCAATAGTCGTGAGCTTTTTGCGCTTAGTAGTAGCGGCAAAGAGTTAGCGGTAGATATTGGCCTTAGCCCAATTGAAGTGCAAAGCCAGCATTACATCTTAATCACCTTTTATGCGGCCGTTAAGCGGCGCGAGGCAGAGCAAGCTTTACGTGTCAGTGAAGAAAGATTGCAGCTCGCTAAACAGGCAGCAAGCCTTGGTGTTTTTGATTTGGATCTAAAAAGTCTTGTGTTTCATTGTGATGAGAAAATGCTGGAGCTGTGGGGAGGAAAGCCTGATCAACCCATTAGTTATGATGCATTTATTAGCGCCATTCATCCTGAAGATAGAGTCGCTAGGCAAATTGAATTAGAGCGCTGTTCAGACCCAGCTGGTGCGGGAGAATACAAGATGGAGTACCGCATTACTAACGTGAGTGATGGTATTGAACGTTGGGTATCGTCGGTTGGCAAAATGCACTTTAGAAATGGTGAGGCCTCCAGACTAGTGGGTGTAGTGCGCGATATTACTGAATACAAGATGGCAGAAAAAAACTTGCAAGAGCAACGTGTAGAAACAGAGCTGTTTTATAAACAGCAAATTGCTGCTCATACTGCCTCTGCTATCGCGCACGATCTTAATCAGCCGTTAACCGCCATTTCTGCCTACAGTGAAGTGGCCTTGCATGCCTTAAGTAATGCTAGCGCCAACCCAGAGTTACTAAAGCGCGCTTTAGAAGGCTGTGTTGTGCAAACACAACGGGCAGGCACTAGCTTGCATGAGCTAATTGCTTTTTTACAAGAAGGCGAATTGATTACTGAGCGCTTTGATTTGAACCACACGGTGCAAGAAGCATTAAATATTACCAAGGGTGATGGGTTTAACACCTTTCAACCAATTCTAATTCTAGACCCAAATTTACCCGCCGTTTTAGCCAATCGAATTCAAATACAAAAAGTGTTGGTCAATTTACTTAGAAACGCTGTTGAAGCCATGCGCTCAGAAAATATCGCGCATTCATCCATTACTGTCACAGTAAAAACACATAAAGACTTGAGCATGGGCCATGTCACCATACAAGATTGTGGCCCTGGCGTAAGCCAAGAATTAGTAAAGCGCATATTTGAGCCATTTTTTACCACCAAGCCCACTGGCATTGGCATGGGGCTTGCCATTAGCCGCGCACTCATTGAGGCAAATGGTGGCCAACTTTGGCTAGACCCAAACAGTAAAAATGGCGCTATTTTTCATTTTACTCTACCTTTCGCACCCTAAACTCCGCGCCATGAATACACCTAAACCCACTGTTTTTATTGTCGATGATGACTCTGCTGTCAGAGATTCATTATCGTTAATGATAGAGCAGGAAAATATCAACGTTTGCACATTTGATAGCGCTGAAGCTTTTTTAAATACGTACCAACCAGAATCTGGTGGTTGCGCCATCGTTGATATCCGTATGTCAGGCATGGATGGCATGGAATTACACCAATTGCTGTTAGCACGCCATATTTCGTTGCCCATTATATTTCTTACAGGTCATGGTGATATCCCCTTGAGCGTGCAAGCCATGAAAGCAGGCGCTGTAGATTTTCTGACCAAGCCTGTCACTCGCGAAAAGCTAATTACATCCATTAAGGCGGCGATTCAAAAATCTGAAAGATTGTTATCAGAAAGCGTCAACCATCAGCAAGCCCTATCACATCTTGCCTACTTAACTGACCGTGAACGTGATGTGATGTTGTTAGCGGTGCAAGGATTACCCAATAAACAGATCGCGCGCCAATTAGGCATTAGCCATCGCACGGTAGAAATTCATAAATCTAAAATCATGCAAAAAACGGGCGCGATTAATTTGCTTGATCTTGCGCGGATTGTGCATGAAAGCAAGTAAGCCAATTCATCACAATTAAATAGTGTCGTTTCAGTTAGCTTGTATAAGCTCCCTCAATAAACAACCTCACCCTTTCTTGCAAAATCCCTAGTGTCGACCAGGATTGCGCTGCACTAATCTTCCCCAACTACCATTTTAAATATACGTGCTAGCGCGGATTACTTAGCTAGATAATTCTTGCTACTGTGCCAATCAGATTAAGAATAATACGTACACGAGGTAGATACACTATGCCATTACCTAAAGTTGAAATGACGGTTTTTGAAACGATACTGGCCAGACGCTCGGTTCGCCGTTACAAGGCGCGCAAAGTTGATAGAACAACCATTAATATTTTATTGGAGGCAGCCGTTAGGGCGCCAACGGCCGTGCATCAAGAGCCTTGGGCGTTTGTGATTATTCAAGATACCAGTTTATTGCACAGCTTATCTAATCAAGCCAAACCACTCTTTATTGCAGAAGTGCAAGAGCAAGGTTTAGAACGTGCGGGTCACTCTTTTGATATTTTTTCTCACGAAAATTTTAATGTTTTTTATGATGCAAGCACGCTGATACTCATTTGCGGCAAAACTGCGGCACCCTTACATACCGCAGATTGCTGGCTAGCCGCGGAAAACCTGATGTTAGCTGCTTGTGCCATGGGCTTAGGCACCTGTGTGATTGGCAGTGCTTTAAGTGCTTTAAACACCGCTGAAACAAAACTAAGTCTGAATATTCCAGAAAAGTTTTCTGTGGTTGCGCCCATTGTGGTGGGTTATCCAGATGATGAAATTATTCATGCATTGCGTAAAAATCCTGTGATTTTGGCGAATATTCCAGCTTTTCATAGCGTTTAAGCCAAGCGCTATGTTTTGTAAAAGCCTTGTATTTGCCTACAAGATTTGCATCAAAATTGTATTTAAAAGGAGTCAATTATGTACAAACACATATTGTGCCCTATCGATGGTAGCCCAACCTCTGCTTGCGGCATGACGCACGCCATTGCGCTGGCAAAAGACCAAAGTTCGCAGTTACATTTTCTATACGTGGTGGATAATTACTTTCCTGTAGTGGATGCAACTGGCGATGTTAACTATATTGAGATTAGTGAGAAATTGCGTGAGCATGGAAAAACAATTTTAGCGCAAGCCAAAGAAACAGCCACATTGGCTGGTGTGTCTGTTAACTCTAAGCTAGTCGAATCTACTGGCGGCCAAATACACAAATCTATTCTAAATGTCGCTAAAAACTGCCATGCCGATTTAATTGTAATGGGCACACATGGCTTGCGCGGAATTGAACGCTTAGTCATGGGTAGCGACGCTGAAACCATTGCCAGAACTAGCCCTGTCCCCGTTTTATTAGTCAGAAGCATGCCTAATTAAACCATGCCTAAAGCGAAAAATTAATCTTAAGTAAGCCAAACCATAAAGGCAAAAAATCGACATGAACGCCCCATTAAAAAACACACCACTTGCGCCGCAAGAATTGCAAGCGATTGATGCCTATTGGCGCGCTTGTAATTATTTAGCGGCCAGTATGATTTATTTGCTTGATAACCCCTTGTTAAAACAACCCCTCAAATCAGAACACATCAAACAACGGCTTTTGGGGCATTGGGGTTCAAGCCCAGGCTTAAGTTTTGCCTATGTGCATATGAATCGGCTGATTAATAAATATGACCTTAATGCCATTTTCCTCGCAGGTCCTGGTCATGGCGCACCTGGTGTGCTGGCGCCCATTTATTTAGAAGGCACTTATAGTGAGGTATACCCAAATAAGGGTGAAGATGAAGAGGGTTTACGTCAGTTTTTTAAAGAGTTTTCTTTCCCTGGCGGCATTGGTAGCCACTGCACCCCAGAAATGCCGGGATCGATTCACGAAGGTGGCGAGTTGGGTTACAGCATTTCACACGCGTTTGGTGCAGCTTACGACAACCCTGATTTATTAGTCACCGTGATGGTAGGTGATGGTGAATCTGAAACAGGGCCTTTGGCCACTTCTTGGCATTCTAATAAGTTTCTTAACCCTATTCGCGATGGCGCGGTGTTACCTATCTTGCATCTCAATGGTTACAAAATTAATAACCCCACCATTTTGTCGCGAATTTCACATGATGAATTGCAAAGCCTGTTTATTGGCTATGGTTGGACGCCCTACTTTGTTGAAGGTAGCGACCCATTAACCATGCATAGCGCGATGGCGACTGCGATGGAGCAATGTGTTAACGAGATTCAACATATTCAAAAAACAGCGCGTGACAGCGGCAAGGCTAGCCGCCCACGCTGGCCTATGATTGTGTTGCGTTCACCAAAAGGTTGGACAGGCCCTAAAGAAGTTGATGGGCATAAAGTAGAAGGATTTTGGCG
>JAZKDM010000164.1:10560-18965 GCA_040387535.1 Pseudomonadota bacterium
TAGAAAAGCCGGGTAATTTAGTGGCAGAAAATACAAGGCCTTTGGGCAAGTTTCTGCGCGACATTATGCAGCACAATATGCATAATTTTCGCGTCTTTGGGCCAGATGAAAATAGCTCAAACAAACTGGATAATGTATACGAAGCAAGCAAAAAAACTTGGATGGCGGATTATTTGCCAGAAGATGCCGATGGCGGTGAGTTGTCGCCAGACGGACGCGTAATGGAAATGCTTTCTGAGCACACGATTGAAGGATGGTTAGAAGGCTATTTACTCACTGGGCGTCATGGATTTTTCTCTACTTATGAGTCGTTTGTGCATGTGATTGATTCAATGTTTAATCAGCACGCCAAATGGCTGGCAATGTCTAAAGCAGTGCCTTGGCGCGCGCCCGTATCTTCACTTAACTTACTGATTACCTCTACGGTTTGGCGGCAAGATCACAATGGATTTACCCACCAAGACCCTGGCTTTTTGGATATTGTCGTCAACAAAAGCCCAGAAGTGACACGTATTTATTTGCCACCCGATGTCAATTGCCTGCTGGCTGTTGCCAATCACTGTTTGAATAGCACCGACTACATTAATGTGATTGTTTGCGACAAGCAGAAACACTTGCAATATTTAAATATGGATGCCGCCATTAAGCATTGCGCCAAGGGCATTGGTATTTGGCAATGGGCCAGTAATGATGAAGGCCAAGAGCCAGATTTAGTGATGGCAAGCGCAGGCGATATCCCCACTAAAGAAGCGTTGGCCGCTGTCGTGTTGTTACGCCAGCACTTTCCACAGCTAAAAGTGCGTTTTGTAAATGTGGTTGATTTATATAAATTGAGTCCACAAAGCGAGCATCCACATGGCCTTTCTGACTGTGATTTTGATAGCTTATTTACCACGGATAAACCGATTATTTTTAATTTTCACGGCTATCCATATTTAATTCATCGCCTTACTTATCGACGCACCAATCACCACAATTTACATGTGCGTGGCTATAAAGAAAAAGGCAGTATTAACACACCACTAGAACTGGCTATTCAAAATGAAATCGACCGCTTTAGCTTAGCCATTGATGCGATTAACCGCATACCAAGCCTGCAAAAAATTGGTGCGCATGTGCAAGAAACATTACGCAACAGGCAAATGGAATGTTGCCAATATGCGTATGAATATGGCGTCGATTTGCCAGATGAAGATGATTGGGTGTGGCCTGATGAATATACTAGCCATTAATAGCGGCTCTTCTAGCCTCAAGGCTAGCTTATTGATGGCTAATGGTGAGAGAAAAAACTTTCACTATGTTTACAGTGGCAGAGGCAATATTCACAGCCATGCCAAAGCCTTTATAAGCTTATTAGATGATTTAGATAATCAGCAGCCAGACTTAATCGCGCATCGTTTTGTGCATGGCGGCGAAATTGCCGATGCCGCACGCTTGATAGATACCAAAGAGCGCGCACGTTTGCAAAGCATCGCTTATCTTGCCCCTTTACACATGCCGACTAACTTACTGGGCGTGGATTTATGCGCCAAGCAATTTAACTGCGCGCAGATTGCTTGTTTTGATACCGCCTTTCACTCCACCTTGCCTGAACTAGCCTACCGTTTTGCTATTCCGCAAGCACTCAAATTACGTCGCTATGGCTTTCATGGTATTAATTACGCACACATTGCACAGCAATTGCCCAAAATGCTTGGTGCCACTGCTAGGGGAAAAATTGTTGTGGCGCACCTTGGTCATGGTGCAAGCTTGTGCTTGTTAGAAAACTTATGCTCAGTCGATACCAGCATGGGCTACAGCGCGGCTGGCGGCATTGCCATGGGAACTCGCTGCGGAGACATCGACCCCGGCGTAATGTTAGAGCTTGCTAAACGCTTTGATGATACTGAATTAAGCCGCTTGATTTATGAACAGTCTGGCTTATTAGCACTTTCAGATGGTGAAAGTAGCGACATGTCGGCATTAACCGCATCAAAAACTAAAAGCGCTAAATTTGCGGTGGATTATTTTGCGCGCCAAGTGAGTGGCATCATTGGTAGTTTTGCCGCTAAAGCTGGCGGCATTGATGGGCTAGTGTTTACTGGTGGAATTGGCGAGCACTCCAAACAAGTGCGTGCTTTAATTTGTGAGCCGCTTGGGTTTCTTGGCTTAGCTTTAAATAGCGAAGCCAATAGCGCCAATTTAGCCATATTAAATAGCGCTTCGTCTAAGCCCATATTAATAATCCCTGCCGATGAGGAAGCTGAAATGGCACGTTTAGCCAAAAATTTATATGCGGAGGTCAATCATGTCAGCACAAGTGTTGAATCATGGCAGGCACAATCCTCTTAATAAAAGCAGCAAGCTTGCGCATCTTATTCTAGAGCGCTTATTTAAAAAATATGTTGGCGCTTTTACGATTACGCTGTGGGATAACAGCGTGTTGCAAATTGGTAAAGGCGCTTCAACATTCACACTTAATATCCACACGCCAACTGTGTTGCGCCAATTGGTGTTGTATCAAGACCCTATTCGCCTAGCCGAGGCTTATTTTGATGGCCAAGTAGAAGTGGTTGGCGACTTTAATGCAGCTATGAAGCTACGTTACTATCTTGAAAACTTAAAGCTACCTTTTCAAGAAAAGTTTATGCTGGGCTTGCGTGCGCTGGCATTAAAAACTGAATCGATAAGAAAATCAGGTACTCAAAACCCATCTCTTGCCAGAAAATCTATAAGCTCAACGCATCATAATAGTGTTGAATCAATTGCCTTTCACTATGACATCTCTAACGCGTTTTATCGGCTTTGGTTAGACGAACGCATGGTGTATTCTTGCGCCTATTTTGAAACACCAGCACAAGATTTAGCTGCTGCACAGTGCAATAAACTTGACTACATTTGCCGCAAATTACGTTTACATTCTGGCGAAAGACTGCTGGATATTGGATGTGGCTGGGGTGCATTGGTTTGCTGGGCGGCCAAGCATTATGGTGTGCAAGCACACGGCATAACGCTAAGCCAAAAGCAGTTTGAATATGCCAGCGCAGAAATCAAAAGACAGGGCTTACAAAACAAGGTCATTATTGAAATGCGTAACTATCGCGATTTGCCCTTAAAACCCACTTACGACAAAGTTTCGAGTATCGGTATGTTTGAGCATGTTGGTCTGAAAAACCTGCCCAGCTACTTTGCAATCGTTAATCAGGTACTTAAACCAAACGGCCTTTTTCTAAATCATGGCATTACTTCGGCTGAATCTGGTTGGGGCCAAGGCGTTGCAACAAAATTCATCAATCGGCATATTTTTCCAGATGGTGAATTAGATACCGTTAGCAATATTCAGCAACGAATGGAAAATGCCAATTTTGAGATTGTTGATGTGGAAGGCTTGCGGCCGCATTACGCCATGACCTTGCGGCATTGGGTGAGCCGCCTAGATGCAAACAAAGATGAAATTATTGCTTTAGTGGGCGAGCGCACTTACCGTATTTGGCGCTTATATATGACGGGTAGTGCTATTCAGTTTGAGCAAGGGGCAACAGGCGTCTATCAAATATTGGCAGAAGGTAAGCATGACGGTAGGTCAAACCTACCACTTACCCGCCGCGATCTTTACAACACAAAACGGCTATAACTAAGATTTTGAATAAAGCTTTTCATGCAATTGTTGGCAACTGATACAACGCTTTGCCGTTGGGTAAGCTGATAAGCGTTCAAAACCAATACTGTCATTACAATCAAGGCATATGCCATATGCGCCCGATTGTATGCGGTCTAAAGCGGCGTTTAAATCGTTGGCTTTTTGTAAGTGCAAGCCAATAACCGCATTATCTGTGTCCACAATCGTATCAGCCACCGCTTCATCAGCGGCATTTCCATCGCCGCCAACATCAACATAGCTCGGTTTCGATTCTGGATTCATCTCCTTTCGCGTTTCATTCACTAATTGCGTAAGCTCCGCCTCCATTATCTTTTTTAAGGCATCGATTTGATTGTTGCCAATGTTTGCCATATAGATTCTCAGCTTTCTAATATTTTTAAACCTAACTTTTTTAGCAGGCAAATTAATCCAACTCTTTTAAATTAGGCTGTGTCAGCGTTACCGTCTTTTGTTCGGTATTAACAAAATTGTAATAATGCGTATTCAAATAGGTAGTCACGTCAATAATCTCTTCCTCTGTCCAGCGTAGCTTAGTAAAGCCCTGCCAAAGCTTTACTTGGCCTTTTAGGCTTTGCCAATCGCGTGCTAATTTTTGCTCACGCCAATGAATGGTCGCATTATGGCAGGCGCTGCAGTGGGTTGAGTACAACAACCCTCCCCGCGCTTCGTTAGGCAGCGTTTCAGCCAGCGCCAATACCTGTGCACCAAACCATAGGCATATGATAAAAATGGATTGCTTGATAAAGTTCATCAACACTCATCTTGTTTAATTGCTGGCAGAGCTTTGCTGACATTAATATATACAAATCTGGCGGAGGATAAAATGCGTGCAAGCACGTACTTATTTGTGGGATACACACTGATAAACTACGTCTATAGGCATTGATAGTTGATAGCAATTTAAATAGGCCTAATAGAATACTGGAGATCAAAATGGATATCCGCATTCAACAGCTAATCACTCAAATAACAGCTTTAGAAGATGAGCTACGCAACGTATTAGGCGAGCAGCAATCGAGTATATATTTTCAAATTAAAGGCAAGCGCGTTGAGTTTGAGCAATCCATCAAACAAACCCATCGTAAACTTAAAAAGAATTTTTTCCACTGGCTGGTCACCAATCGGCCGCAAAACCTGATTACAGGGCCAATCATTTACTCAATGATTATTCCATTACTGCTAACTGATTTGTTTATCACTTTTTATCAGCTAACTTGTTTTCCTATTTACGGCATCAAAAAAGTGCGCCGTGCTGATTACATTATTTTTGATAGACATAATCTGCAATACCTTAATTTTATTGAAAAATTTCATTGTTCCTACTGCGCTTATGGTGCTGGCATGATTGCTTATATCAGCGAGATTGTGGCACGCACTGAACAATATTTCTGCCCCATTAAACATGCCAGAAAGATTTTAGGCAGGCACCTACGCTATGCGCAGTTTTTAGAGTTTGGCGCGGCAGAAGACTATGAAAATAAGCTTGAACAGTATCGAGTTGCTTTAAATAATGAAGCAAGCCATGCAGAAACAAAGGGAGTAATAAAATGAAATTAACCTTTCTTGGCGCAACAGGCACGGTAACAGGCTCTAAATATTTACTGCATATTGAAACAAAATCTGGCGACGAAAAGCGCCTATTAGTGGATTGCGGTCTGTTTCAAGGCCTTAAACAACTGCGGCTTAAAAACTGGGCTACATTACCCATTCATCCAAAAGATGTGCATGCTGTAGTGCTGACTCATGCGCACATTGACCATTCTGGTTACCTGCCCCTTTTTGTTAAAAATGGTTTTTCTGGCAAGGTTTACTGCACGGAAGCGACCCGCGATCTATGTGAAGTGCTACTGTTGGATTCAGCCTATTTACAAGAGGAAGAAGCAAAATACGCCAATAAACGTGGATTTTCTAAGCACAACCCCGCTTTGCCACTATATACCCAAGAAGATGCACAAAATGCAATCACGCTACTTACGCCCGTTGCATATGAGCAAGATATTGATTTAGGTGATGGCGTAACGGCACGGCTTGCGCCTAGTGGGCATATTCTAGGCTCCGCTTTTGTACGTATTCAAAATAGTAAAACGTCTATTCTATTTTCTGGCGACATTGGGCGTCCGCATGACATTTTGATGAAAGCGCCAGCACGCATCAAACAAGCGGATTATTTGGTGCTGGAATCTACTTACGGTAATCGCTTGCACGACAAAACGGACCCACAAATAAAATTAGCCGAAATTATCAATCAAACCGTCAATCGCAAAGGCGTTGTAGTGATTCCAGTATTTGCAGTGGGGCGCGCGCAAGAGCTACTTTATTACATTCATCTGCTCAAAGCTTCTGGCGCTATTGCTAATAACACGCCGGTTTACCTTAACAGCCCAATGGCAGTGGACGCGACCGCGATTTTTAATCATTACCGTGGTGAGCATCGCCTGACACCTGAGCAAAGTCATGCGCTATGCCATGCGGCGCATGTGATCAACGGGGTTGAAGAATCCAAACAATTAAATGAAACCAAAGGGCCGATGATTATATTATCGGCAAGTGGCATGGCGACTGGCGGCCGCGTGGTGCATCATTTAAAAGCGTTTGCGCCAAACCCAAACAACACCATTCTATTTGTGGGCTTTCAAGCCGTTGGTACCCGTGGCGCGGCTATGCTCGATGGCGCTGAGAGCATCAAAATTCATGGCCAATATGTGCCAGTGCACGCCAATGTAGAGTATTTGCCTAATCTGTCAGCTCATGCCGATTATGTAGAGATTTTGGATTGGTTAGCTGGGTTTGAGCGTGCGCCCAAAACCACCTTTATTACACACGGCGAACCAGCCGCCGCTGATGCCATGCGCTTAAATGTTGAGGAAAAATTGCACTGGAAAACAATTGTGCCAGAATACTTAGAAACGGTGCTTTTAGATTAAGCAGTAGCATTTTGGTTTTTAACTCGGCACCCAATTTTTGGGTATATTCTTCTTAATCGCCTTTCTATGCGTTATCTAACATGACGAGCATTTATCAAATAACTATGGATTATTTTTGGATTATTTTTCGGTGCTCAATTTAGGTTTGCGTGAGCCATACGTTTTAGAATATGCCCAAGTAAATTCAGCTCCCAGTAAGAACACTTGGGCGGAGTAATACACCCATACCAGCAGCACAACTAATGAACCAGCCACGCCAAAGCCAGATGCAATTTGGCTTCTGCCAATATATAAACCAATTAATAACTTACCAACCATAAACAAAATAGCGGTAAATAATGCGCCAATCCATACCTCGCTCCAGTGGATTCTAGCGCTGGGCATTAATTTATAAATCATGGCAAACATGGCGGTAATCATGACAAAGCTAAAGGTGACATTAAGAATTTTTAATATTGAAACCCACTCGCTTGAATCGGGCGACCACCATTGACCAACCGCCGATAAGCCAGCACTAAAAACCAATGAAACCATCAGAATAAATCCAATGCCAAGAATCACGCCAAAGGAAAGTATGCGCTCTCTAAAAAGCGCAACAATGCCGTTTATTTTCGCCCGCTCTGGCACGCACCAAATCCTATCTAAGGAATTTTGCAATTCACCAAACACGGTGGTGGCCCCAACTAACAAAAGCACAAAGCCAATGATGGTGGCAATCAGACCCTCTTGCGGCTTATTCACATTTTGCAGTAGTGCTTGTACGGCTATTGCGCCCTGCTCTCCCATTAAATGATTTAGCTGGCCCGAAATTTCGCCACGCGCCGCCTCTAAGCCAAAGACAAATCCAGCAATTGAAAGCACGATTAGCAGCATGGGCGCAATAGAAAACAAGGTATAAAAAGCTAAGGCCGCACCCATGCTAGAGACGTAATCATCACTCCAACCATTTGCTGTCATTTTGATGAGTTGCCAGACTTTACCCATAAACCACCTTCAATTAATTTCGCACTGCCGCATTCAAGCCACAAATCTGACTTTAAAGCATGAATTTTTATAATAAACGTCATGCTATTTACTTAAAAAACACATGTCCGTGCGATAGCGTACGCATAAAATTGGTATGCCTAATTCAAAGTGGTTTATATTAGTCACTAAGCTTTCTGTTAAAAGGATTCAATCATCGCTAGCAGTAATTCAAACTTGATGCCATCGGATAAACACAGGCTTACGCGAAGTGTTTTTTTGTCTGCTTTGCCACCACGCGCGGCTGATGCGCACAAAGGCAGCTTTGGAAGTGTGGCAATTGTAGGTGGCGATGCTGGGATGGTGGGTGCCGTTTTATTGGCATCGCGCGCGGCATTATTATGTGGTGCTGGGCGTGTGTATGCGGTATTTCTGGCGCAAGATGCGCCAAGTGTGGATATTTTGCATCCGGAAATAATGGTGCGCTCAGCCGCTTCATTAGCCAGCTTAGACCAATTAAGCTGTATCGTCATTGGCCCAGGTTTAGGGCAGTCAATAGCGGCAATCCGTTTATTAGAACTTTGCATGGCACAAGCGATACCCTTGTTAATAGACGCTGATGCACTAAATTTAATCAGTCAGCACCCGCATTTAGCTTTGATTTTGCAACAACGCCAAGCGCAAGCCGTGATAACGCCACACCCTGCTGAAGCCGCTAGATTGCTCAAAACAACGGTAGACCATGTTCAGAGTTATCGCCAGCAAAGCGCCAAAAATTTAGCTGAAAAATTTAAAGTAATTTGTGTTTTAAAAGGTGCTGGTACTATTTGTGCCGATTTTGATGGCAATTGGTTTATTAATACCACTGGCAATCCAGG
>JAZKDM010000164.1:19065-21217 GCA_040387535.1 Pseudomonadota bacterium
TTAAGACACATCTAAGTTACCGTGCTCGCCCATGCCAATAGGTTTAGCCGCTGCAATTGAAGCAGCCATTGCAAAGAGGCGTACCATCTTGCTGTGCGGCGCGTCCCAATATTCTGCAATTTTTGGCACAAATTTTAATAAGGCTAAATTGCTCGAATCGACACCTTCAGGAAACCACGGCCTTGCAAACACCGTCCATAAACTATCGATGCGGTCACGGTCTTTAATAACTTCGCCATGACCAGAAATGGATACATAAGTACCATGCGATTCATTAGAAAACGCTAAATTCATCAATTGCAAGTGCTGCACTTTAGCCGAGTTTGCATCGGTTAAAAACCAAATTGCGCCGTCTGCGCTCATTTCTTGTGGCGACATAGGCTTTGAAACCATCACGTATTCTTCATCCAGCGTTGTTAGCATGCATACCTGCATGTTTTCTATCAATTTGCCCAATTTAGAAAGCTCGTGCGTTGTTTGTGTTTCTATCTTCATTCAATATTTACCTTTGTAATTAAACATTCAATTGCTTTTTTTAAGCTGGAAAGTCCTGCAAACTAGCAGGCTCAACCATTGATACTCTGTTGTGTTCTGCACGAAATTTTGCAGACATCTCATAAGCCATTTTGCGCACACGCATAATCGATCCTATTGGCCGGTGTGCCTCAATGCCATGCCACGGACTAAACGACATGCAATCATCAACCGCTTTTGAGCGTGCATCACTCCAAGCCATTTGTGGCTTGGCGGTAATTCGCGCCACGGCAACATAAGGGCTTAACTCTTCTGGCCATACAACAGAGGCATCTTCTATTGGCATGGCTTGTAAATCAGTGCATAGTTGCACACGCAATTCCCAGTGCGCTGTGTTGCTGCCAAAAAAATCAACCACCGCTTCCCGTAAGCCATTGGGTTTGTCATTTAAATCAACCAGCGCATTTTTAAGCTGAGTGAGTGAATCGGATACTGGCGCAATAGAGATTTTGGCCATGTAATCGCCATACATAATAGGCACTTGGCTAAAATAAGTTTCACCCAATACATTGGTTTCAGGGTGTCCGCCAATCGTTTTAATAGTGGCACTTTCGCCGCCAGCGGCCTCAATAAGCCTTTCAGTGCCTTGTAAAACGGTGGATAAGGCTTTTTTTAAAGCAGGTGCTTTATCGGTTGTGGTAGCTAACAATTTAAGCTTAGATAAAAACTGTCTTGGCCCTGATGTTAAAAAAGCAGGCCCATTCACCAATACAAAATCTTGCGTTACGGCGTTTTCGGTACCCATTAAGCGCTCACCTTCAACACCCACTACCTTAATGGCAAAGCCGCGCGGAGTAGATACATTGTCGTCCAACATGTCACCTGGAATTGTAGAGATACGCATTACCACTGGAAAGCTTGCCATTTTGGCAAATATGCCTTGCGCTAAATAAGGTGGTAAGCCATCTAACACCTGCAACTCACCTATCAACAAGCCGTGGCTTTTAGCATGCACGCTACGCATGGCATGGCCAGAATCCTTGTAAGTTGTTTCAGAAATGCCACGTAGCGTTGTCATTAACTTTTCGCGGGTTTGAGCCTCTTCTTCCTCTGGAACTTCGTAGTCTGAATGGTAAGAAAGGGGTGAAAATTCAGGGTTAAGCGTGGACATTTTAGGCGTGGTCATTCGGGTGAGTCCCTTAATATATCAATTGGGCATTCAATATATTTTCTAATAAAATAATTTATAAAAAAATCTAAACAAATCAACCATATAGCATGCATCATCAATTTTTAATCAAAATTACAAATAACGCATTTACAACTTTAAAAATGCCTACAAATTATATCAATAGAGCATGCGATATTAAAAAAATAGCGTCTGTGTGGTAGCGAACATAAGGCTTAAAAATTCAAGGTTCTGTCGATAGTAAAACTAAGCAGATTAACGGAGGTATTGTTACGAAAGAAGGCTTTGCGAATGCACCGACAACAGGCACCAACTAACGCGAATATTTAAGTATGTCTGTCAGACTGCTTCTGGATTAATGCTTTGCTATAAAAACAAACCATTTTATTTTTAATGTTTCTAAAAATAAAATGGCTGTATAGATATTTGCTCAATTGATTGGGCTTCTTGGCATTTAAAGATTCATACGCAAAACTCCTAAAAATGATT
>JAZKDM010000165.1:0-5451 GCA_040387535.1 Pseudomonadota bacterium
AGCTTTACACCACGCTCGCCTACATGCGCATCGTAACCTGTTCTTCCTTTTACATCGCTTAAATTCAATATAAATTCATGTGCTTCGGCACGTTTGGCGGCGGCAATCATTTCTTCTTCTGTAGCATCTGGGCGGCCGTATAAAATGTTATCGCGCACGCTGCGATGCAGCAATGACGTATCTTGCGTAACCATGCCTATGCTGGCGCGCAGGCTGTTTTGCGTAACGGCATTAATATTTTGCTGATCAATCAAAATACGGCCCGCCTCTACTTCATAAAAACGCAGTAGCAGATTAACAATAGTGGATTTACCCGCGCCAGAGCGCCCTACCAGCCCTACTTTTTCGCCTGCTTGAATGGTTAAATTGAGCTTATTGATGACTTGTTTATGCTGGCTAACATCCACTTTGCCGTAATTAAAATTCACCGCATCAAAAACCACTTCGCCTTGATGAACCTTTAACGGTTTTGCATCAGGTGCATCATTAATATTATTGTGCATGGTCAGGGTATTCATGCCGTCTTGCACAGTACCCACTTGCTCATACAGCGATGTCATTTCCCACATCACCCAATGCGAAACGCCGTTAAGGCGCAAGGCCATAGCGGTTGCGGCGGCCACGCCACCCACCGTTACTTCACCAATACTCCATAACCATAAAGCGGTTAAACCTGTGGCAATAATCAGCAGCATATTGAGTATGTGATTAACGATTTCGACTGAACTGACCAATTGCATTTGCCCATGCACCGTACCCAAAAAATCTTGCATAGCATGCTTAGCGTAACCCGCCTCGCGCCCTGCGTGACTAAATAATTTAACCGTGCTGATATTTGTGTAAGCATCGGTAATGCGGCCTGTCATCAGGCTACGCGCATCGGCTTGGCGTTGTGATGTTTTACTTAATTTGGGCACAAAATAACTTAGCGATGCCACATAACAGGCCAACCACACCAAAAATGGGATGGTAATAAGCGGATTGAAATAACCCACAATAGTGACCATGGTGCCAAAATACACAATCACGTAAATCATGATATCGGCCACAATAAACCACACATCGCGCACGGCCAGCGCGGTTTGCATCACTTTTGCCGCCACGCGCCCTGCAAACTCGTCTTGGTAAAAGCTCATGCTTTGATTCAACATCAGTCGATGGAAATTCCAGCGCAGACGCATGGGGAAATTGCCCGCCAATGCTTGGTGCTTAAATAAAGTCTGCAACACAATAAATAGCGTACTGAACAACAAAACAGCCGCCAGAATCATTAAGCGATTACCTTCTTGCTGCCATAGCAATTGCGGCGGAATATCGCTTAACCAATCCACCACTTTGCCCATCATGGCAAACAATAACGCTTCAAAGGCACCAATTAAGCCTGTAAAAACCGTCATGCCTAATAAAAATGGGCGCATACCTGCTGTGCAATCCCACGCAAATTGCCAAAAATTCTTAGGTGGCGTGGTGATTAAAGCATCAGGAAACGGCTTTGCGAGTTTTTGAAACCAATTGAACATAAGAGATTTTAGTGTTTTCTGTAAAGATATTATTGCTTATACGAGTGACAATTTAAAGATTAGTGCCTGAATATTCACTTGGCGAGTTTTACATATAAGGAACACCCAATGTTTGGGCTGGTTGGCACAGTATTAAATACAATACTTTAAACGGTGAAAATAAATACTTTTGTATCTGAATCTTACGAAATAATCGTGCAAACTGCTTCTGCAGCGATACCTTCGCCGCGGCCTGTAAAGCCTAATTTCTCTGTGGTAGTCGCTTTAACGTTCACTTGCTCAAGCGTTATTTGGCAATCGGCCGCGATATTAGCGCACATTTGCGCTGTGTGCTTTGAAAGCTTTGGCGCTTCGCAGATAACGGTGGCATCTATATTATTTACGGTGTAATTTTTATCATGCAAAAGTGCCACCACATGCCGCAATAAGACGCGTGAATCCGCATTTTTATAGGTGTCATCACTAGGTGGAAAATGCTTGCCAATATCGCCCATCGCCGCCGCACCCAATAGTGCATCACATATTGCATGCAACAGAACATCAGCGTCTGAATGACCATCTAAGCCTTTAGTGTGTGGCACATCTACGCCGCCGATAATACATTTTCTGCCAGAAACCAAGGCATGCACATCAAAACCGTGACCGATACGTATCATGCGTTACCTTTTGCTTTTTCTGCATTAAATAATGCTTCTAATAGTTCTAAATCTTGCGGATATGTGACTTTTAAATTACGTAATTCGCCCTGCACCAATTTTGGTTTTAAGCCTAAAGCCTCAATCGCCTCTGCTTCATCTGTCACGCTAGCGCCAAACTGGCTTAAAGCATTTTTTAATGTTAAAAATCGAAACATCTGCGGCGTTTGTGCTTGCCATAAGTTAGCACGCGGAATCGTTTGCGCCACTTGCTGATTATCAAGCGATTGCTTTAAGGTATCCGCCACTGGTAACGCCAACAACCCACCTACTTCATCATGCTCAATCGTGCTGATTAAACGACTGAGCAAATCATGTGTTAGCCCCGGTCTTGCCGCATCGTGCACCAAAATCCAATCATCGGTTTGCAAGCTTGGCTCAATCGCTTTTAATGTGTTTAACACGGTTTCGGCACGGGTTGCGCCGCCGGTATAATGCAAATGCAAGCGGCTTTCTGGCTCTAATGTCAGACTACGCCAAAAATCATCTTCAGGATTTAACGCAACATGAATACCCGCAATGCGCGGATGATTGAAAAAAACTTGAATGCAATGCGAAATCATTGGCTTGCCGCCTAGCGGAATATATTGCTTGGGCAGCACATTCGCCATACGGTTTCCAACGCCAGCTGCGGGAATAATTACATGAAAAAACGCCATGCTTTATTTTAGCATGGCGTTTATTTAGAGATAAAACTTATAACAATTATTTAGTTAATCATCAGAGGTTGCGCTGAATCTTTCAATCATCAGCCGTCGCGCTGGATCTTTCAATCGTCAGCGGTCGCGCTGATTTTGTGAATACTAATATCAGCACCATCGTATTCTTCTTCAGCCGTCATACGAATACCACTGAGCATTTTAAGTGTGCCGTACACCACAAAGCCGCCTGCTAATGCGATAACAATGCCCAAGCTGGTACCAATCAGCTGCGCAGTGAGACTAACACCACCTAAGCCGCCTAAGGCTTTTGCACCAAATATGCCAGCAGCAATGCCGCCCCAAGCGCCACATAACCCATGTAGCGGCCACACACCTAACACGTCATCAATTTTTAAACGATTTTGCGTTAAATTAAAGGCCCATACAAATAGGCCGCCAGCCACTACGCCTGTTGCAAGCGCGCCCAGTGGATGCATCACATCAGAGCCTGCACATACCGCCACCAAACCAGCTAATGGGCCATTGTGCACAAAACCTGGGTCATTTTTGCCGATTAACAAGGCCGCCAATGTACCGCCTACCAGCGCCATAAGTGAGTTAACAGCCACTAGGCCTGAAATGCCTTGCACAGCTTGTGCTGACATTACATTAAAGCCGAACCAGCCCACTGTAAGAATCCATGCGCCTAAAGCCAGAAATGGGATGTTAGAAGGTGGATAAGCATGCAAGCGGCCATCTTTACCGTAACGGCCTGTGCGTGCACCAAGCAGAATAACCGCCGCTAATGCAATCCAGCCGCCCATAGCATGCACCACCACAGAGCCAGCAAAATCGTGAAATTTAGCACCAAAGCTGGCTAGCAGCCAATCTTGAAAACCATAATGGCTATTCCAAGCAATGCCTTCAAAAAACGGATAAACAAAACCGACAATTAAAAAAGTGGCGGCTACTTGTGGGTTAAATTTGGCGCGCTCTGCAATACCACCAGAAACAATGGCGGGAATCGCGGCGGCAAAAGTCAGCAAGAAAAAGAATTTAACTAAATCAAAGCCATTTTTGGCGGCTAGAATTTCGGCACCGCTGTAAAAGCTAACGCCATACGCAATGCTGTAGCCAATAAAGAAATATGCGATGGTCGAAATTGAAAAATCGACCATAATTTTAACTAAGGCATTAACCTGATTTTTGCTGCGAACCGTGCCCACCTCTAAAAAGGCGAAGCCTGCATGCATTGCCAGCACCATAATGGCGCCCAACAACACAAATAAAACATCATTCGCCGAAACGAGTGCTTCCATTTTTCATCCCCAAAATAATAATAGATTTATAGTTGTATATTACAAAAACAGGGCTTTACAAGCAACAATCAAGCCATTTATGCGAGATTGATTATAAAGGGATTTTTTTGAGCGGCATTGATAGTGCGCACATTATTAGTGCAATGCACAATATGTAGCACTAATAATGTGCAAAACATATTGTGCAAAAAGTCAGTTACAACATGCTGGCTGCACTGGCGTTTAAAATAAATTTCTCTGCATCTGGATTACCAGACCAAAAGTGAAAAAATTCGCGTACAACCACCAAAAATAATCGGCGGTTTTTCTTCACCTCAAATAAGGGCAAGGTGGCGTCTACGGTTGTGCGATACACTTTATTACTTTTATCGGGCGCATCTTTTAGGCGCACTAGTAAAATTTTGGCTAACTTTACACGCGTATCTATCAAGGTTTGATCGGCGTTTTCGTTGCGCAAGGCTTTGGTGTAGCCTTTTATAGCCCAGCTATCGGTGGTTGGGAATTTTTCTTGGTCTATAGTTTGCCAAAGGCTACTTAAGACGATTGGAGCTGGCTTCCACTCCATTGGTAAAGGGTCTTTGGTAGTAGCTGTATTAAATTGTGCTACCGCTTTTAAATCGTTCATCCAAAACGGAAAATACTCACGCGAAATCATTAAACTTTCTGGCCAATCTTCTGCTGGCACAGAATCCATAACCGTTTCAATGGCTAGGCGATATTCAGCGGGTCCCATTTCTATATCCGCTAATAAAGGTAATAGCTTATTTAAAAAGCTGGTGCGTTGCACAAAAGTTATTGGGTCAAAGCCCTTAGCCGCTAATAGCCTAAAATAAACTTCAAGTGCTTGTTGTTCGCGTTGCTGAATCATCATATATCACTAGTTTTGTCAGGTTAGTTAAACTATTATTTAATTCTACTGCATAATCTATTGAAAACTATCATCAAAAGCGCATATTAAATAAATACAATATTACGTAGTTAACCATATTCTTAATCTTTATTTTAAAAGCTAATCCATGTTTGAACTTATATTACTGGCATTAATGCTATTGGCCGCTTGGTTTTGGCAAGACAGCATTGCCAAGCGCGAAATCGCGGTGATGCTCGGTCGCGAGCTTGCCAGCCGCTATCAATTACAATTGCTAGATGAAACTGTAGCCTGCAATAAAATTCGTTTAGGCCGCGACAATCGTGGTCATGCACAAATACTGAGAGTATACGCTTTTGAAGTTAGCGCCAATGGCGCAGAGCGCATGGAATGCAACTTGCAGATGTT
>JAZKDM010000166.1:0-13001 GCA_040387535.1 Pseudomonadota bacterium
GCTTTTTCTTTTTGCTCAAGCTCTTTTTTCTTTTTTTCCAGCGCTATATCAACTTTAGGCTCTTCTGGCTTAGGTTTTTCCTCAACGATTGGCTTAGGCTCTACTGGTTTAGGCTTTTCTTCTATAACGGGCTTAAGTTCAGGTTCATGCGCCGGCTGAACAACCGACTTAGGCGCAGGTAACTTATCCCACAATTCTACTTCTGTGATATTTAGTACAGGATGCGCGGCTTTCCAATTGAACGATACCAGCATGGCACCCAGCAACAGAACGTGCACGGCAATCGCCAAAAAGCCTGCTTTCCATGAATCTGTGTTTTCGTGCTTTCTAATCATGAGTACTACTTAATCTTAATATTTAAGGATTTTTAACGCATTGATGTCTAAGGTGCTGGCTTGAAAAGCAAGCCGACTTTATCCACTTTTGCTTGCTTCAATAAATCCATCACCTCAATCACTTTGCCATAAGGCGTTTTTTCATCGGCCGCCACCACAACTGAGCGCGGATTGTTGGCGCTGTCTTTGGTATTCAATTGTTTTTTAATTTCAAATAGCAATTCGTCACGCTGCAGTTTTTTACCTTCAATTTCTGCCAAACCATCCTTTTGCACAGTCACCACAATCGGCGCTGCCGTTTGCTTAAGCGCTTGACCTACTTTAGGCAAATCAACAACGCCAGGGTTAGTCATAGGCGCTGTCACCATAAAAATAACCAGCAGCACCAATGTCACGTCAATATAGGGCACCACGTTAATTTGGTTCATCATGCGGCGTTTGCGAGTGCGCGACATGGCTTAGCTCTTTCTCTGCAGGATATTGGTGAATTCTTCCATAAAGCTTTCATAACGCACTGATAATCTATCGACGCTAGATGCGAAACGGTTGTAGGCAATTACGGCAGGAATCGCCGCAAATAAGCCAATGGCGGTTGCAATTAAGGCTTCTGCAATGCCCGGAGCCACTTGGCTAAGCGTTGCTTGGGCAACGCTGGATAAGCCGCGGAATGAATTCATGATGCCCCACACCGTACCAAACAAACCAATATAAGGGCTTACAGAGCCCACAGAGGCTAGAAACGGCAGGTGTGCATCTAGGTCATCCAGTTCGCGGTTATAAGCAGCGCGCATGGCACGGCGTGAGCCTTCCATGACATCGCTGACTTCCATTTTGCCTTGTTGCTTGTGGCGGATAAATTCTTTAAAGCCCGCTTCAAAGATACTGGCCATGCCTTGTGGTTTGCGGCGGCCTGCGGTAACGCTCTCATAAAGTTTATTTAAATCGCCGCCAGACCAAAATTTATTTTCAAAATCTTCTGATTCGGTTTCGGCACGTTTAATAGTGGCAACCTTGATAAAAATATACCACCAAGAAAAAATTGAGGTGATGAGCAATATCACCATCACCAACTGTACAGGCAAACTGGCGCCTGCGATTAGGGTAAATAAAGACATATCATTTGCTACACTCATACTAACTCCATCGTTTGTTTTTCCATGATGACCTTTACCGCTGCTGGTACGGCCATTGGTTTAAAAGTCAGCGCATCTACACACGCCAACTTCAAATTTGCTTCTACTAATTTTTGTTGATTTAACTGAATTGTTTGTAAAAACTCTACACTGCCACGGCCCATTTTAGTGATTTGGCTACTGATTGTAAGCAAATCATCTAATTTGGCGGATTTTTTAAATTGAATTTGCATGCTGTGCACTACAAACACGCAATTGTATTCTTGCAATAAGCTTGTATGCTCAAAGCCCATAATGCGCAACCACTCAGTACGGGCGCGCTCCATAAAATTGAGATACTGCGCATGGTACACCACACCACCTGCATCGGTGTTTTCGTAATAGACGCGTACCGTCCATTGATGCGAATTTACTGCTGCCAAGCTTCACCCGTTGCTAATGTTTTAGGTACTGGCAGGCCAAAATGTTGATAGGCCAAACCAGTAGCGATGCGGCCACGCGGTGTGCGCATTAAATAACCTTGCTGAATCAAATATGGCTCTAACACATCTTCAATCGTATCGCGTTCTTCACCGATTGCCGCCGCTAAATTATCTAGGCCGACCGGGCCGCCACCAAATTTTTCCAATACTGCTTGCAACAGTTTTCTATCCATCACATCAAAACCCAAACTATCCACATCCAGCATTTTAAGCGCGGCGTCTGCCACTTCGCTACTCACAATGCCATCTGATTTTACTTGTGCATAATCACGCACACGGCGCAATAATCGGTTAGCAATACGCGGTGTGCCGCGTGAACGTTTGGCGACTTCTAGCGCGCCTGTGGCGGTAATTTGCACTTCTAACAAACCTGCACTGCGATGCACAATTTTACCCAATTCTTCTGAGGTATAAAACTCTAGCCGCGACACAATACCAAAACGATCTCTTAATGGATTGGTGAGCATACCTGCGCGCGTGGTGGCGCCAACTAAGGTGAATGGCGGCAAATCCAAGCGCACACTTCTGGCAGCAGGGCCTTCACCAATCATAATATCCAAACGGTAATCTTCCATCGCGGGGTATAAAATCTCTTCAACCACTGGGCTTAGGCGATGAATTTCGTCAATAAAAAGCACATCGTTGGGCTCTAAATTGGTGAGCAAGGCGGCTAAATCCCCCGCGCGTTCCAAAACGGGGCCTGAGGTTTGACGCATATTCACGCCCATTTCGCGCGCGATAATATGCGCTAAAGTAGTTTTGCCTAAACCTGGTGGGCCAAATAACAATACATGGTCTAGGGCTTCATTTCTGCCACGCGCAGCATTGATAAAAATCTCTAACTGGCTGCGCGCTTTTTCTTGGCCAACGTATTCATCTAGGGCTTTGGGTCTAAGCGCGCGCTCTATCGCCTCTTCTTGCGGGCTGGCGGCTTCTGGGGCAATAAAACGGTCGGTTTCTATCATAAAGGCTAAGTGGCTAAATGCAATACGCGTTAATTAAAGGGTACTTCCATAAATTCAACTTACGTCGTTACACTGCGTTACTCATAAAAAATAATTCCTTACATATAACACATATGCGGCGTCATTATTTTTTAATCGCGCCTTGTTTAGCTTAGTAAGTTAAATTTATAAAAGCACCCTACACACCATTATGAGTTTAATTGCGAAAAATTCTCAATCAATTTTTTGATGGAAACGGGTGCACCAAGGTGCATACCTTGTCCGTAATGCACGCCAATGCTTTTAAGTTCTTTTAAAATCGCTTCATTTTCAACAAATTCAGCCACCGTTTTAATGTTCATGGCTTCGGCTACACTATGGATTGAGCGCACCATGGCATGGTCAATTTTATTAATATGCATTTCTTTTACAAACGCACCGTCAATTTTTAGATAATCGACTTCAAAGTTTTTAAGATACGTAAACGACGACATACCACTACCAAAATCATCTAACGCAAAGCTACAGCCTAATTTTCGTAAGGCGGTAAATAAGTGAATGGTGTTTTTAAGATTAACAATGGCAGAAGTTTCGGTAATTTCAAAACAAATAGAAGTGGCGGGTATGGCATAAATCACCAATTGCTCGCGAATGAAGCCCAGCAAGCTTTTATCGCCTAGTGATGTGCCCGATAAGTTAATTGAAAACACGTAATTACATTTCTCTAAACTTTTATCTAACATTTCGCGGTAAGCGGCAAAGGTATTGCGAATCACCCAGCGGTCAATATTAGGCATTAAATGATAGCGTTCGGCCGATGGAATAAACGAAGTTGGCAACAAAATTTGGCCATCTGCGCTGACTTTTCTAATCAATATTTCAAAGTGATGCTGTGCCGGCACATTTACGGATAAGGGCACAATGGGCTGGCAGTACAACATAAACTGCTCATCATCAATTTCAGCGGTAATGTCAGAAATCGCTTCCACCTGACTACGACGTTGGGTAACCTCAATATCGCCCGCACTGAATAAAAAGCTTTGATTACGGCCGGCTTTTTTGGCTGAGTAACAAGCGGAATCGGCGGCGTGGATAATATCGCTGACACTTTCAAAACTAGCATTAACAACCACAATGCCAATACTGACGCCGATATTAAAGATTTTATCGTCATGCATAAATCGATAATCGCGCACTATTTTAAGAATGGTATTAGTGATTTGATTAGCATCGGCAAGGCTACAGTTTTCTAGCAACAAGCCAAATTCATCACCACCTAAGCGCGCCAAAGTATCTCTATCGCGCATGCGATTAGCAAATAAGGCACTGATTTGTCTAAGCAACTCATCGCCAGCTGCATGGCCAGAAGTGTCATTCACCAGCTTAAACTGGTCTAAATCCATATAGCAAAATACATGTTGCGCGTTGGCTTCATACACATTTTTCAAGCTACGCTCTAGCCTTGCCTCAAACTCGCGACGGTTAATTAAGCCTGTTAAATCATCATGCTGTGCCTGATGCCGCAGCATAGTAGTGGCATCGTTAATTTTGTCTTGCATCACATCGTAAGCATGCTTGAGGCTACTCGACATGGAATTGAAGCCTTTTTGCAGGGTTTTTAATTCACCACTAGAATTTTCAGTAATGGTTTGAGCAAAAATACCTTCGCTCACCTTATTTACCGCATAGGCAATTTCCTGAATCGGTTTGGTAATATTGCGGCCAATGCGCCAGGCAATTAGAACACTCACTAGCAAGCCAAATAAACCTATTAGTACAATTTTGCTGACTAAATCCTGCTTTAAGCTTTGCAGGGTTTGGTTACTTAAATCCACGTACACTTGGCCTATCTGCTGCGGCTCTTCGTTTTTATTGAGATTTAGTTCAGCATCATAAGGACTTGTAAAATCATCGATTTCTACCAAGCTACGATTAATTGGCGCGGTAAAGATAATGCTGCCTTTTTGCCTAAACTCGCTGATATTGTCTAAATCAATACGATTAATTAAATCTTGAGGCAATGGGCGTCCGCTTAAGGCCAATACCGTGCCTTTGTTATCGATCACCAGCACTGTTCTCACTTCTTGCTCATTGACTAACGCTTGCTGCACTAGCTTTTGCAAAATTTGGCGATTACCAGAAATAACGCCGTATTCTGCTGCTGGCGCCAATTGCGACGCGATAATACGTCCGCGATCACTTAAAGATTGATTGAGCACACCAAACACGTTCGAAATCGCATATCCGGCCAAAATAATCGCAAACAGCATGGCTGGAATAGTGCCCAGCAAAATAACGCGCGATTTGATACCTAAGTTATCAAAACCCAGTGCATTTAGGCCGACTTTATTCGGCTTTTCTGGTTGTTTGCTTAAAGATTTTTCGTCGGGTTTACTCATTTTGAGCCGCTTCCGCATCTAATAGCTTTTTATACAACTTATTTTCATCTGCAACAATCACGTTTAATGAGCGTGCTACTTGATAATTAATAGAAAGCGAAAAGTATCTTGGGGTTTGCGGCGGTGGCAACAGGCCAGGAGCAGCTTGCGTTTTGACGGCTATTTCGGCGGCTTGCTTAGCCAGCTGTTTGGTGTTGCTGTAAACAGCGGCTAATGCGCCAGCGCGCACGTATGATTGTGAATAGCCAAACACTGGTTTTTGGTGGCGATAAGTGGTGAGCAAAATCGGCTGCGCCGTCTCACGGCTATACACTTGAGGGTCGGGAATCGCCATCAACGCATCGTTATTATCTAGCAGTTTTTGTAGCTTAGAAATCAGCTCCGACTCTTGATTAATCGTTTCAATGGATATATTGAGGGCTTTTTTCTCACCCGCATCTCTAATGAGGTCGTTGTATTGCGATGAGGTTTTACCCAACATCACACCGACATTTTTGGCTTCTGGCAAAATAGTTTTTATCAGTAGCATTTGGCGCGAATAGGGCTGATCTAAAACGATGGCACTAAAATTACCTAAACCGCGACCGCTAGTGGCTAACAGACTGTTAAAGCTGGGCAGAGGGGTATAAACACCTAAGACAGGCGTGGTGTACTTCAACTTACTAGCCGCTTCTAACGCTTTCACGCCAAGCGCAATAACTAGCTCACTGTTTTCTGCCACAACAGGCCTTTCAGTCTCTTGCAAATCAATCACTTTAACACGCAAAGCGGTGTTTTTTGTGAGAATAAGTTCCTCTCTAAAATGATCTACAAACTCTAAATAGGCTTGAGATGGCGCACTAATTATAATGGTGACGCCAGAGTATGCATGGGATAAAGCTGGGCAACAGAAACTCACTATTAGCGCCAAGAATGCTAATTTTTTTATCCAATAATAATCATTTGAATCAGTAGGCAAAATGTACCGCTTTATATACTACAAAATTAACGTTTAATTGCATTAGAAATCCAGCCTGACATTAATGCGGCCACGGCGCTTAAACGTGTTGTATTCGGCAAACTCTTCATAATGATTGTTAAATAAATTTTCAATCACCATGTTCACTTCGCCGTTCCAGCGTCCACTTTCAAATTTTCTGGCAACCCTAAGATCAGATTTTCGGATTAAATCGACTTCATCACCATCCCCCAAAAGGTTAGCTTTACTCACTTGGTAATAGGCTAAACTGGCATCCCACTGGCGATTAAAGCGATGCGTTAGTAGCGAACTGAAAGTGTTGCGTGGGGCAGAGTCGGCAAAATCGCGTTTTAGGCCTTCTGTGGTTTCACGAATGTGAACATAGGAATGATTCACCAATAGATTGGTGTTTCGACCTATGCGCCAATTCGCTTGAAACTCTAGGCCTTCCACTCTGGCGCCCCCGCGATTCGCATTACTTGTCACATCGGCATCCAAGAATGGGTTGAGTAATAATGCGTTGGCAGGCACTGTAAAATCGGTTCTGTCTGCATCTCTAATCACATCATCAATTTGGTCGCTAAATAACCTAGCATCTAGCTCAAGGCGGCCTATTTTTCCTAAATAGCCCAGCTCACGCGAAATAATTCGCTCTGGTGACAAACCACCTTGGTTTGCTCTGTACTGAAAGATAAGCGTATTGGGATTAGGTAATACGGTTGGTATCACTAAACGGTCTTTAAATTTCTCTTCTACATAATTGGGGGTGCGCAAAGCGCTAGAGCTGCCAATTCTAAAAGTATGGTTTGGGTGCGGCTTAAAATTAAGGCTCACCCTAGGCGAGATGTCAGTGCCAGTAAAATCGTTGTGTTCCATCATGGCACCTGCATTTAGTGTGAGTTTTTCATGCGCACGCCACTCTGCATGGCCAAAAATACGCTGTAAGTTAAAGTAATCTGTTTTTCGGCTGTCTAAGTAGTTGGGGGCATACACTGAATCTTGCCGCAAACTACCACCCCAAACCGCTCTAATTTGCGTGCCTAGCGCAAAAGTTTGCTGTGCTTCTATATCGGTACGTTGTTGCACTACGGTGTTATTTATATACAAATTATCATTAATAATAAATGGCCCTAATGGGCCTAGAATAGGCCTTAAATTGACCGATGTTGTTGCATCATCCGATTTATCGTAACTATGAAAGGCTTGCAATGTGAAATCGCTAGTATCAGAAATGTGGTGTCGCCAGCGTACTAAGCCGTAATGATTATTTATTTGTTTAGTACGCGGCAGAAAAACAAAGGGGTCGTTATCAATATTGCCTTCACCGCGCGCGCCATCACCAACACCAAGCTCTAATTCAAGCGTATCTTTAAAGTTAATGCGGTAATCAGCCTGCGTATTAATAAAGCGCGTGCGTTTAAAATCATTTCTGTCATCCAAGCCATCATCTTGACGATAGCCCGCCGTAAAGCGATAACTCAAGGCATCTTGCTTGCCTGCATGGCGGTAAAACACTTCGTTGCGGCCACTACCGTGGGTGGCAACAACACTATTGTGTGGCGTTTCAACAGGTGTTTGGGTGATGATATTAATCACCCCAAAATAGGAATTTGCACCATAACTTGCCGCATTAGGCCCGCGCGTCACTTCAATGCGGTCAATATCCACAATCGCAATTGGCAACTCACTCCAATTAACGCCGCCAAACAAAGGGCTGTATACCGAACGCCCATTAATCATCACCTGCATGCTACCCGCATAGGCTGATGTCATCCCATGATAACTAACCGTATGATTAGTGTTGTACACGTAGCCCGCGTTGGCACCGACATACATGCCCGGCACCAAACGAAAAATTTCAGGTAAATCCACAATGCCGCTTGCGCGAATTGTTTCGCGGTCAATCACGGTTACGGCAGAAGGTACATCAGCAGCGGCTTGCGATAAGCGCGACACGGTTAATACCTTAGGTACTTCTCCAATGTAGTCATCCTCAGAAATAGGTGGCTGCACCCCTCCAGCATAGGCAATACCGTCAGCTAGTGTCAAAATCATGGCGACTAACAAACGACAGTATGTTTCATTATTGGAAAAACGTTTCATCACAAGTCTTTTAATCAGCATTGTTTTAAATTTCTTCTACCAGTTATTTTATGCAAACTAAGCAATGTCATTTGCTTAATCATTGTTTATATTTGAGTTTAACCCAATATCGACGCACCAACCAGACAACAGGCATGCCAATTAATAACCACGGAATTGCCGCCATCACAAACGTGATAACCGTTGCAATACTTTCCATGAGCACTTGACCTGCATTTTGAAGTGCACGCACAACGGGTGCAAAAAAACCTTGCTCGGTAATGCCTTGCGCCGCAGTAAAATCAATATTAACAGCGACTAAATCTGTTTCTAATGCCAGTATTTTACGTAAGCTAGTCATACTATCTAACTCACTTTGCGTATTCGCCAGCTCACGCTCTACATCAATAATATCCTTGAATTTAGCGGTTTTATCACTTAACATCAATCTAAGTCTATCCCTCAAATTGGTTAGGTTTCTGATTCTGGCATCGGCATCAACCACTTGGTTGGTTTTATCTTCACTCTCGCGACCGTGCTGCATCAGCTCTCCATTTTTGGCAAGGCCAGTCAAAAATATACTCACATTCCTAGGCGGAACACGTACACTTAAGCTCGCTGATGGTGGGTTGTAGGGCGTTTCACGATTAAAATTAGCACTTAGCAATTGGCAGCTCAGCGCTTCACAATGTTTAAGCGCCGCATCAAAACTAGCTTGCATTTTTTCGGGTGATGTTTCAATTTGCAAGTGATGACGCAAGGCAATATATTTTTTTGCATCGCTTATTATTGGCTCACTAATTTCGGTTAGACCTTGTACCGCTGGGCCCGCCGAGTCATTAACCATCTTAGCGCTTGTTGCAATATCACGTGCTGATTCAGGAGCAATTACAGAAGCATCTTGCTGACCACAAGACACCAACATGCAAAGTAACACGGCACAAATACCGTATCTAAATCCGATTGTATTCATTTATAGACCTTATCAATTGCACATCAACGAAGTAGATTGGCTTACATAACACGATCAAATTGTACCTGCCTCACGCATTTACTTCTAATTTTTAGCAGAGCGTTGATTTAAGTTTTAGATCCATCAATAAAAAAGGTTGCCACTTGCTTAAAGTGGCAACCTTTTTAAGACGACTTTGCTGCTAATTAAACAAATTAAAGCAGCTATAAAGCATGTACTACACCGGCAAATCGCAACAAATCGGTCATTTTAAAAGTGCCAGCTGTTTCAGATGGCAAGGTCGGAGTCCAGTTAGGGTTAGTGTTTAAATAGGCTGTTTTATCGGCTCTTAGTAGCCCAACAAAAACCTCACCTACAATGTGCGAACCCACAGGGCCTAAGCGCAAACCGTTCTCCATCAGCTCCGCTTCTTTTAATATATAAAACCATAAGGGTGTGGATTTTTCTAAACCGTACGGCGCTACATCAGCCAATTGGCTAGGGGTTAATGCGGGCACACCAATTGCCTGTGCAATGGCTTGGCCAGAAGCAATACCAAAATTAACATGCCGTATTAAATTGCGTGAAGCCAACGATTGCTCACCATCAGTTGGCAATCCTGGCGCTGGCGCTTTAACACCCGGCAATAAAAATAATGGGCTTGATAATTTGGTATCAATAAGCTTATTTTGTCTGAATAGTCCATCGCCAAAATTAAAAAAAGTTTGCCAGTCGATGAACCGGCGTGCAGCACGCGTGCCACCACGCATATCGTTTGGATCACTCGGTTTTCCTTCAATGCTATCATCAAAAATAAAGGCAAAAAATTGTGAACTTGTATTTTGACCAAAATTAACACGGTAACTTGGACGTATTTGAGAATGCCCAAATCGATACGCCGCCACTGAGAACTCAACAGGAATACGTGGGGTTTTAATGGCATGTTTACCTTGACCTACTTGATGAAAATTTTCGGCATCTTGCATATCAAAGGTCATGGCAGTTTTTGCTAATGTTGCATTGACACGATCTTGGCCAATGGTCAGTGGTAAAAACTCATTCAAAATAATCCATTGATAATGCCAGCGCACCGTTTGTTGTGCTTCTGCAAAAATGCGGCTTGCTTTTGAAGGATCATTGCCATATTGCGCAATTAATTGATCGGTAACGGCATTATGAAACTTAAGCATGGCCAAATGCAATTGCGACAAAATGATATTTTCATCGTTGCGGCTATCGCCTAAAATGGCTTCGCCATTTGTATCGCGCGGCAAATCAAAACGGGCTACGCCATTGCGCGAAACCGCTTCAGAGCCCGGAATTAGTTCTGTTTTAAATTTTATAAAACTAGAACTCAAATCGTAAAGTTCTGGCGAATCGGTTGGGCCATTGCCGTAAACACTGTCTAAATCGAACGCGGCTGAGCGAAAATTGACCGTTTTTTTAGGATTAGCCTTCTGCATTAACTCCGATTTTTTATCCAACGTAATGTCATGATCTAAAAATTGACCAAAAAATGTGACGCCTGCTGTCATATTGGGGTTATCTAAATTGTTTGGGCTAAAAACAGGCTGATTCACAATCGATTGAATAGGGTCAGATAAATTATCGTTGGCGTCAATAAGGCCACCTTTTGCACCAAAGGCTTGAACACCAAGCCGATAAGTATCACTGGGTGGCGCAAACGGTGGCAGGTTTTTAAACATGCGCGTAAAAACGTGGTCTTTATTTTTTGGAAATTCTGGAAACTTTGCGTTGACGGTATCGGCATTTGCAACACCTAAATACATTGTTACAGCTAATGCGCTTGCTAAAGCTTGTATTGTTTTTTTCATTTTGCTTCTCCTCGCTGAAATAGTTAAAGATTTAACCAAGCGCAAGATATCAGTGCATAGCAAAAAACGCCTATACTCCAAAATGGGGATTTGCTGTTACAAAACGTAAAAATTTATTATTTTTACAATAAAAACAATAGGTTAGCTAAACTACTATTGATTTACGCTGACTATCAGTACCCCAAATGGGGGCTAATAATGAAGACTGGTGAGGGAGTTTTGTAAGCTAAATTTAGAAAATTTTTATTTGGCTAATAGCTTGAGTGATTGGCGAATACCTTCTGATACCGTTAAATCTTTTGGCAGCAGTTTTAGGGTTGATGTTGCTTCTTTATCGTTATAACCAAGCGCTAGCAGTGCGTTTAAAATATCACTAGTAGCCGATTTTGGCTGCGCAACGCCCACACCACTGACACCATTAATCGAGAACTTATCTTTAAGCTCTAACAACAAACGCTCTGCCGTTTTTTTACCAATGCCAGGAATGCGTGTCAGCATCGCCACTTCTTGCAGATTCACCGCTTGAATCAAATCTTCAATACTGACACCGCTTAAAATAGACAAGGCCGATTTTGCACCAATGCCATTTACCTTAAGCAATTGTTTAAACGTACTTTTTTCTTGCTCACTGCCAAAACCATACAGCAATTGCGCATCTTCACGCACCACCATATAAGTCAGCAATTGCACTTTTGCGCCAATTTCTGGCAGATTGTAAAAAGTGCTCATCGGCACTTCCACTTCATAGCCTACACCTGCACAATCAATCACCACTTGCGGTGGCGCTTTTTCAATCAAAATTCCGTTTAGGCGTGCAATCATGTTTTTTACTTATTTATATAATTTGAAAGGAACAACTTTTAAAATCATTATAGCTAAACGAGGCAAGGCGTGGATTTGGTTTTATGGACGCGCATACGAATTTGTATGTAAGTCTATAAAATTCGCAACGCCGCATCGTGACGATAGAATGATTTTAAACAAGTCGGCCATTCTTAACGCGGAAACCAGCTGTCGCTAATTTCCCTAATCCCTGCCCACCATGCGCATGGCAAATCGCGCAAGCCAATGCATCAGCGGAATCGGGGCTAGGTAAGCCAGGCAAATTTAATAATCGTTTGACCATTTCCTGCACCTGTTCTTTTTGTGCATGGCCGTTACCCACCACAGCTTGCTTCACTTGCAGAGCCGTATATTCGGCCACTATTAAATTGCGAATTACCGATGCGCTAATGGCCGCGCCACGCGCTTGGCCAAGCAATAAAGTGGATTGCGGATTGACATTAACGAACACCTTTTCAACTGCCGCTTGTGTAGGTTGGTAAGTATCAATCACTTCAAACAAGCCATCTAAAATGATTTTTAAACGTGCTGGCAACTCTTCTCTATCGTCTTCGCCCGCCACTTTATTCTTTTTGGCACTAGCGGTTTTAATGGTGCCGCTGGCAACATAAGTGATTTTTTCACCGACTTTTTCAATCACGCCAAAGCCCGTAAGGCGCAAGCCTGGATCAATACCAAGGATGCGCAGGCCGGGGTCTATGCCGAGAATTCTAATGTTTTCCAAAAAGTCACCTAAAAATGAAAAGCGCTAAGTCAGACAAGGCGCGAGATTAATTTTATGAGTGCGCATACGCTTTGTATGCAATCGAATAAAATTGAACCCGCAACACCGTATGACAACGCGGTTTTCATTTTTTATTCTTCGATGACGGCAGTGGTGTACACATCCTGCACATCGTCCAAGTCTTCCAGCGCATCCAAGATTTTTTGCATTTTAATCGCATCATCCCCTGTAAAAACCGTTTCAACGCTTGGCTTCATCATCACTTCTGCCATCACCGCTTTTAATCCTGCGGCTTCCATGGCTTCTTTAATCGC
>JAZKDM010000166.1:13101-16007 GCA_040387535.1 Pseudomonadota bacterium
ACATCGCCACCGCTTAAACGCGCGGCTACCGTGATTTCTTTAATCAGTTTTGTGAAGATTTTGCCGCGTTTGGCGTCTTGACGACCTTTGCGGTGTTGAATATTGGCCCATTTACTGTGTCCTGCCATGCTATTTCCCTTGATATTTTTGCATCGATATTTTTTCGTGAATACTTCACATATCATGACATTTTATCATAGGCAGGATGCAGTTTATTCTTGGCCTTGTGCGCAATCTACTGGCTGATGTTTGCGCATGGTAATTACGGATATTTGCACCAGCGCCAATGCAATTAGCAACATGCCAATTAGCTCAAATGTGTTTGGTACTTCATTCAACTGTATCCAAGCGGCAATCACGCCAATTACTGGCGCCAACATAGACGCCATGCTAGCTACGCCTGCAGGCAAACGTTGCAAGGCATATAACCATAGTAGCCAAGCCAACGCACCACTTAAGATTACATTAAAAAGCACGGCCCCAATAAAATAGCCTGTCCATTGAATGGGCGGTGCAGGCACGATGAAAGCGATTGCCAGCATAGGCACAGAGCCAAGCAACATCGGCCAAGCCGTCAAATTGAGTAAATCTAAATGTGGGCTGCGTTGATGCAGTTTTTTAGAAATAATCGCTGATAAGGCCCAAGACACGCCTGAACATAAGGCCAAAAACATACTAAAGCCATCGGCCTTGATATGCAGCGGGTCAAAAATCAGTACCATGCCAAATATGGCAGCAACCACTGCCAGCCACTGCCAGCCCTGCACTTTTTCGCCCAGCATTGGCCATGCAAACAGCATTACCCAAAACGGCATGGTGTAAGTCAGCACAGCGGTTTTGCCCGCGCCTCCTTCAACCAATGCCCAAATCAGCAAGCCAGTAAAGCCTATGGTTTGCAATAAGCCCAACACTAGCATGGTGGGAAATTCTTTTAAGCCCAATGGCCTTTTAGTGAAATAAATCACCACAAACAGCACTAGCGCGCCTAAAAAAGTGCGCAGGGCCGCAAACTGAAAAGGCCCTGCGTATTGCAGCGCACTTTTCATCACCACCCAGTTATAACCCCAGATAATGGTTAATACCATTAACGCGATAAAGGCGCGTATGGTGACTTTTGTGCTGTTTTCCATGATTAGGCTGTCCTAGCTGATTAAACGCATTAGTTCCAGATATGCGTAACGGCTTTCCATGCGCCATCGGCTTGTTTGCGATAAACAAGATGCACATTACCACCAAATGTTTGACGCACGCCTTCAGCATCCACCATTGCGCCTGCCCAATTACCACGCTGATAAGCCAAGTTACCATCGGCTACTGCTTCAGCTAGGGTCAGTTTGTGATCAATCACGCCTGCCTCAATTAGGCCTGCAAAAAATGCTTGAATCGCTTGCATACCAATTACTGGCGCACCTGCTGGTGCTGGCATCACAGCTGCATTTGTGTCATATAGCTGGGCAATATCGGCAGCATTTTTTGCATTAAATGCTTGGTCAAATTTGGTGTTAATGGCTGAAATTTCTGTTTGAATAGTGCTCATTGTTTATCCTCTTTTACGTGATTAAAATTGTTTACTCTTACTAAATTAAGTGCCGGCTAAATAAGTGCTGGAATACCCATATTAATTAAACTCAATAACTGTTGTAGCTGCACTCGCTTATCTTCATCTAAGCCCTGCATACACTGCCTTAAACGGCGATAATAATCTGGCATTACCACATCCAACTTGGCCTGACCTGTAGAGGTCAACTGAATTCTTACGCTACGCCTGTCTTCTTTTGCAAACACCCTAGTGACCAATCCACTTTGCTCTAAACCATCTAACAAGCCAGTCATGGTGGCGCGTGAAACACCTACTTTTTCTGCCAGTGCGGATGGCGTAGAAGTTACCGACTCTTCGCGCATCAATAAAATCAGCACCCACCAGCGACCTTGCAACAAACCGTGCTTGCTTAGGCAAGTGTCTAGCGCAATTGATAAATCCGTTGCTACGCGTAGCAAATACAAAAAACTCGCAATCGCGGTCACATCCGCTTCTGGGTAGCGATCAGCAAATTTTCCTAATATTTCTGGCGTTGGCAGATCTCTTAATTGCAACATAGCTAGGCGACTTATTAATGATTAGTTACATTATAGTTAGCCTCCTAACTATGTCAACAATTATCTGATTTATTTGTGTGTAGATATTGGCTAAATTATTTATCGGAGTATATTAAAAGTGCTAAGGATAGGGAGGACAACATGAAAACATTACAACAAATATTAAATGATAAAAAACATAAAGAAGTGATTAGCATTGCGCCAAACCGCCCTGTGTTTGATGCATTGGTCATTTTGGCTGAGTATAAAATTGGCGCGCTGGCCGTGATTGAAGATGGCAAGCTAGTGGGTATTTTTTCAGAGCGTGATTACGCGCGCGAAGTCATTTTAAAAGGTCGCTCATCTAAAACCACCCAAATATCCGAAGTAATGACAGATAAAGTTATTTTTGGAAAAGCAGACGATTTAGTAGAAAGCGCCATGAGCATGATGAGCGAAAAACGCATACGCCATCTGCCCGTTTTAAATGGCGAAGAACTTGCTGGCATGCTGTCTTTAGGCGACTTGGTCAAAGAGACGATTAGCTACCAGCAACGTTTAATTGCAGAGCTTGAGCAGTATATTCGCGGCTAATACGCAAGCAGACTGATTAATCAGCCTAAGCTCATGAAAATGCTTAAGCCCAGTTAATGGCTAATCGCAGCGCTAAAACTTTACCTTAGGCGCACAATGTAGTCATACAAACAAGCAACGAATTAAACGTTTACGGTTTGTTGTGATACCAAATTTATTAACTAATTTATTAAAAGGATATTTATCATGTGGACAACACCAGCAGCTACAGAAATGCGTTTTGGCTTTGAAGTAAC
>JAZKDM010000167.1:0-17995 GCA_040387535.1 Pseudomonadota bacterium
GTCAAATGCTTGAGGCCGGTGTTCACTTTGGCCACCAAACCCGTTACTGGAACCCTAAAATGGCTGAGTACATTTTTGGTGACCGCAACAAAATTCATATCGTTAACCTTGAAAAAACATTGCCACTATTTGAAGAGGCGATGAAATATACACGTACTTTAGCCGCTAATAAAGGTCGTATCTTGTTCGTTGGTACAAAACGTCAAGCGCGCGATATCGTTAAAGAAGAAGCGTCACGTGCTGGTTGTGCTTACGTGAATCACCGTTGGTTGGGTGGTATGTTAACCAACTTTAAAACCGTTAAACAATCTATCAAACGTCTTCACGACTTTGAAGCGATGTTATTAGACGGTAGCTTAGAAAAATTCGGCAAAAAAGAAGCCTTAGGTTACAAACGCGAAATCGAAAAATTAGAGCGCTCAATCGGCGGTATTAAAGATATGGGTGGCTTGCCAGACGCGATTTTCATCATTGACGTTGGTCATGAAAGCGGCGCGATTACTGAAGCGGCTAAATTGGGCATTCCAGTAATTGGTATTGTTGATACAAACAACTCACCAGATGGCGTTGCTTACGTTATTCCTGGTAACGATGACTCTTCACGTGCTATTCGTTTGTATGCACGCGGTATGGCAGATGCGGTTTTAGAAGGCCGTGAAAATGCAATTACTGAGATTGTTAAATCGGCGCAAGAAGAATCAGCACCAGCGGAAGTTGCAACAGCAGAGTAATGCATTAAAGTAAAAAGGGGCGCATAGCCCCTTTTTCTATTTATAAAATATCTCAATACTTTTTATAGTATTGGCTTAAAAGTTTTGTTAAAAATTAAGTTTAGGAGCTAAAAATGGCTGAAATTACCGCAAGCATGGTAAAAGAATTACGTGAGCGCACCGATGCGCCAATGATGGATTGTAAAAAAGCGCTAACTGAGGCTGAAGGTGAAATGGAACGTGCAGAAGAAATCTTGCGCGTACGTTTTGGTAATAAAGCGAGCAAAGCGGCTGGCCGCGTAGCTGCTGAAGGTACTGTAGGCGTTGCCATCTCTGCCGATGGTAAGTCGGGTGCCATGATTGAAGTAAACTCTGAAACAGACTTCTGCGCAAAAAATGAAGACTTTTTGAAATTCGTTAGCGAATTAGCGACTATCGTATCAAGCAGCAATCCTGCTGATATCGAAGCGGTTGCTGCATTGCCAATGCGTGGCGCGACAGTTGAAGAAACGCGTGCTCAATTGGTTGGTAAAATTGGTGAGAACATCACGCCACGTCGTTTTGTACGTCCAAATGTACAAGGTAAATTGGCTAGCTACATTCATGGCAGCAAAATCGGCGTGTTGGTTGATTTAGTTGGTGGTGATGACGCTTTGGCAAAAGATTTAGCCATGCACATTGCCGCTGCTAAGCCGAAATCATTAGATGCTTCAGGCATTGATGCGAGCTTGATTGAAGCAGAGCGTCGCGTTGCTATTGAAAAAGCAAAAGAAGCGGGCAAACCAGAAGCCATGTTAGAAAAAATTGCCGATGGTACTGTGCAAAAGTTCTTAAAAGAAGTGACATTGTTAAGTCAAATCTTTGTTAAAGATGACAAAATGACAATTGAACAATTGTTGAAATCTAAAAACGCATCAGTAGCATCATTCACTATGTTTACAGTGGGTGAGGGCATTGAAAAAGTTGTAGTTGACTACGCCGCAGAAGTTGCCGCAGCAGCTAAGGTTTAAATTGTTCTAAAAATTAAGTGGGTTTGGCAAATTGCCAGACTCACTTTTTTTTCGCCTATTGTTAAGCTATAGGCCTAAATTTGAAGCGATGCGGGTTCAAAGTCGTGTAAAACACTATAAAGCTCCATAAAAACTAAATTTAAACCGTATGAAAATTTAGTAAAATAATGGGGTTTGTGATTAAATAATCGAAATATTAAAACAGGGTAAACCATGGCAAAACCAGCCTACAAACGCATACTACTTAAACTTTCTGGCGAAGCATTGATGGGTGATGACGCATATGGCATTAATCGCAGCACCATCAATAATATTGTTGCGCAAATTAAAGAAATTGTGGATTTGGGTGTAGAGGTAGGCGTGGTGATTGGCGGCGGCAATATTTTCCGTGGTGTGGCGCCAGCAGCTGAGGGCATGGATAGAGCTACTGCCGATTATATGGGTATGCTGGCCACTGTGATGAATGCGCTTGCGTTGCAAGATGCCATGCGCCATATTGGGGTTGAAGCGCGCGTACAAAGTGCGTTAGGTATCGAATTTGTAGAGCCGTATGTGCGTGCTAAAGCCTTACGTGCTTTAGAAAAAGGCCGTGTGGTGATTTTTGGCGCTGGTACAGGTAATCCGTTTTTTACTACTGATACCGCCGCTGCTTTGCGCGGTATGGAAATTGATGCGGATATCGTACTGAAAGCGACCAAAGTAGATGGCATTTACACAGCCGACCCTAAAAAAGACGCCACTGCTACTAAATATGAAACCGTTACATTTGATGAGGCGATTTCAAAAGATTTAAAAGTGATGGATGCAACGGCGTTTACACTATGCCGTGATCAGAAAATGCCGATTGCGGTATTTAATATTTTTAAAGCAGATGCTTTAATGCGCGTAGTAATGGGTGAAAATGAAGGTACTCGCGTAGTTGTGTGATAAAAGCTGTGTAATAAATGTTATGTCCTAAATAATTTTGTTTGCATCAATAAAAAGTAAAGTTGGAGAAGCACATGTTGGAAGAAATTAAAAAAAGCGCCGATTTAAAAATGCAAAAATCATTAGAATCGCTTAAAAATGATTTAGCAAAAATCCGTACAGGCCGCGCACATACAGGCTTGCTAGACCATGTGATGGTGGAGTATTACGGTTCAATGGTAGCTGTAAACCAAGTAGCAAACGTTAATTTGGGCGATGCGCGCACTATTAATGTTCAGCCTTATGAAAAAAACATGATTGGCAAAGTTGAGAAAGCAATTCGCGATTGCGATTTGGGATTAAACCCTGCAACCAACGGTGACTTGATTCGCGTACCAATGCCAATGCTGACAGAAGAGCGCCGCCGCGATTTAACCAAGATTGTGCGTACAGAAGGCGAAGGCGCCAAAGTGGCCATACGCAATGTGCGTCGCGATGCTAATGATGCTTTAAAGAAATTGCTAAAAGATAAAGAAATTGGCGAAGATGATGAGCGCCGTGCGCAAGATGAAGTGCAAAAAATGACGGATAAAGCGGTTGTTGAAGTGGATAAATTGCTGCAGGCTAAAGAAACTGATTTGATGGCGGTTTAGCTGATTAGCATGAAGTTTTTTTCCAAATCATCATCAAGCACTACACAAGCAATTCCCGAATCCGCTGAAATTCCACAGCATATTGCTGTGATTATGGATGGTAACGGCCGTTGGGCTAGAAAGCGTTTTTTGCCACGCGTAGCAGGCCATAAGCGTGGTGTAGAAATTGTGCGCGATTTGGTGAAACAGTGCGCGCAAATGGATGTAAAGTTTTTAACGCTATTTGCCTTTAGTAGCGAAAATTGGCGCAGGCCAGATGATGAAGTCTCATTTTTAATGGGATTGTTTATGGATGCGCTTAAGCGTGAAGTAGTTAAGCTGCATGACAATAATATCCGCTTAATACTGATAGGCGACCGCACGCGTTTTAACGCGGATTTGGTTGCACAAATTGAATCTTCAGAGCAATTAACTGCAAATAATACAGGCTTAACCTTAAGCATTGCCGCCAATTACGGTGGGCGCTGGGATATTCTGCAGGCTACCAATCGCATGGTGAAAAAGTTACCAGCTAAGCAGGGCAGCTACACAGAAGAAGATATTGCGCCTTGTTTGTCCATGCATTATGCACCAGAGCCCGATTTGTTTATTCGTACTGGCGGCGAAAAACGCGTGAGTAACTTTTTGCTATGGCAACTGGCGTATACCGAATTATATTTTACCGACACGCTTTGGCCAGATTTTGACTCTAAAGCATTTACTGCAGCCATTAGTTCTTATCAGCAAAGAGAGCGTCGCTTTGGTCGCACCAGCGAGCAATTAACGGCGGGTAATTAATTCAATATGCTTAAAACCCGCGTTATTACCGCTGCCATATTGGTCGCCTTTTTTATTCCTGCACTGTTTATGTTGGGCAATATCAGCTGGGCTTATGCCATGTTGGTTTTTTGCTTATTGGGCTTGTATGAGTGGGGCGGCATGATTCATCTAAACCCACTGCAAAATAAATTGTATGTGGGTTTTGCTGCCATTGCAGGCTTGTTTGGCGTGTATTTATTGCAGCAATTTGGCTTTCATTTATTCTTTTTTAAATCGCTACTGGTTTTTGCCATTGTGGCCATTTTTTGGTTTTTTGTCGTGCCTGTTTGGTTTAAAACAAAAACGGTTGTTAGTAATAAACTATTGATGGCCGCTTTGGGTTTGCTACTCATTGCCTCTTTGTGGTTAGCATTGATTTGTGCAAAAGGTGCTGATCCATTGTTGCTATTAGTATTGTTGGCAACTATCTGGATCGCAGATAGCGCGGCCTACTTTGCAGGTAAAAATTTCGGTAAACATAAGCTAGCACCCTTAATTAGTCCAGGTAAAACTTGGGAGGGCGTGTTGGGCGCTATGATTGCCGTTACCCTATTTGGCGCCATTATTTACTTAAATGATGGGCTTGGTTTTCATCAACTGGTTGTTTTCCCCGCTTTGTGGCTTATTGCTGGCTTGGGTGTGGTGGGTGATTTATTTGAATCGCTGATGAAGCGGCAGGCTAACCTTAAAGATAGCGGCCATTTATTACCAGGGCATGGTGGAATTTTAGATCGCGTTGATGGCATTATCCCTAGCTTGCCTATTGCTATACTCATGATCTACACCTATTCCTATTTCAACACGGTTGCTTAAATTGCAAAAAATCACCATTTTAGGTAGTACAGGCACCATTGGCTTACAAACGCTGGACGTGATTGCGCGTCATGCCAGTTTGTATGAGGTTTATGCGCTTGCCGCCAACTCAAATGTAGAAGCGATGTTGAAGCAATGCTTGCAATTCAAACCAAAAATTGCCGTATTACTTAATGAAAAATCGGCGCTGGATTTGCGTGCACAATTAAAAGCAGTGGGTAGCCAAACAATCGTTTTATCTGGCATGGAAGGCTTAGAGCAAGTATCCAGCGATGCCGAGGTTGATATTGTAATGGCGGCAATCGTGGGTGCGGCGGGCTTAAAGCCAGCAATGGCGGCAGCGCACGCGGGCAAACGTATTTTGCTGGCTAACAAAGAAACCTTAGTGATGGCTGGCAGCTTGTTTATGCAAGCGGTTAAAGCGGGTGGCGCTACATTGTTACCGATTGATAGCGAACACAATGCAATATTCCAAGTAATGCCACCGCAACAATTAAGCCATTTAAGCGATAGTGGCATTCGTAAAATTCTGCTAACCGCTTCTGGCGGCCCGTTTAGGCGCTATTCACAAACACAGCTACAAGCGGTTACTCCTGCGTTAGCGCTCAAACACCCTAATTGGGTGATGGGTGCCAAAATTACCATTGATTCGGCCACGCTGATGAATAAGGGTTTAGAAGTGATTGAGGCGCACTGGCTATTTAACGCAAAGCCTGAGCAAATTGAAGTGGTGGTGCATCCGCAAAGTGTCATTCATTCAATGGTGGAATATATTGATGGCAGTGTGTTGGCACAATTAGGTAACCCTGATATGCGCACCCCAATTGCTTATGCACTGGCTTACCCAAACCGTATCGAGTCAGGCGTAGCATCACTTAATTTGCTTGAAATCGCCAAGCTTGAATTTGAAGCGCCTGATACCAAACGTTTTCCTTGCCTGCAATTAGCTTACGACGCGCTAACGTTAGGAGGCACCGCGCCAGCGATATTGAACGCCGTTAACGAGGTAGCTGTAGAGTCATTTTTAAATAATCAAATTCATTTTTTAAATATTCCAGTTTTAATTGAAAAAGCACTAAATTCCATACAATCAGAGCCAGTTTCATCCTTAGAGCAGCTGCAGGCAATTGATACTGAAGCCAGACAATTTGCGCAAAGCTATATTGCCAAACAGCAGCAGGCCTTAAGCGCATGATGACCTTAATCGCCTTTATTATCACAATCGGCATATTAGTGACGATACATGAGTACGGCCATTTTCAAGTCGCACGCTGGTGTAATGTTAAAGTGCTGCGATTTTCAATCGGTTTTGGCAAACCATTGTGGAAAAAAACGTTTGGCAAAGATAATACAGAGTTTGTGTTAGCGGCGATTCCGCTGGGTGGCTTTGTGAAAATGCTAGATGAGCGCGAATTAAAAGCTGAATGCGAGTCTGCGCTTGAAAATGGGCAAAGCGTCGAGAAAACCAATTATTCCGAAGCCGAATTAAAGCGCGCATTTAACCGCCAAAACGTTTGGAAGCGCATTGCTATAGTATTGGCTGGGCCAGTCGCTAATCTATTGTTAGCGATATTGTTGTACTGGGTTTTGCTGATGCAAGGCGTTACTGGTATGCGCCCGATTGTAGGTGAAGTTGCCGATAACAGCCTAGCGGCAAGCGCAGGTTTTAAAAGTGGCGAAACCATTCAAAAAGTCGCTGGTGTACCAGTTAAAACTTGGACAGACGCGCGTTGGATATTATTAGAGCAATCACTTGCAAGTAAAAGTGTTGCCGTTGAAACGCTGAGTAAAAATGATGATTTAAGCACGTATGTGCTTAGCTTTGACGGAATTGATAGCGACCCTGAAATTGATATCCTCAAAAAAGTAGGCTTGGAGATGATGAGCCCAACACTTACGCCAGTTTTGGGTGAAATTTTACCCAATAGCGCCGCACAAAAATCCAATATGCAAGTCAACGACAAAGTGCTGAGCATTGATAATGTCAATATGCAGAATTGGGAAAGTGTGGTTAACACGGTCAAAGAAAATCCCAATCAATCACTGCAATTTAAAATAGAACGCGCGCAACAAGTACTTACTATTTTTGCAACGCCTGAACAAGTATCAGAAAATGGCAAAAAAATTGGCAGGTTGGGCGCAAGTGTGAAAATCGATCAAGAAATTTTAGATAAGTTATTAATTAAAATACAATACTCGCCAATTGAAGGTTTACAAAAAGCCGTTTTAAAAACCTGGGATACCGCCATATTTAGCTTGAAAATGCTGGGCAGAATGCTCACTGGCCAGATTTCAATTAAAGGAATTAGCGGCCCAGTTACGATTGCAACCTTCGCAGGGGAGAGTGCTAATTTAGGGCTTAGCACCTTCCTTAGCTTTCTTGCCTTAGTCAGTATTAGCATTGGCGTGCTCAACCTTTTACCAATACCTGTGTTAGATGGCGGGCATTTAATGTATTATATCGTTGAAATATTCAAGGGTTCGCCAGTGTCTGATCAAACTATGCTAGCTGGGCAAAAAATAGGGTTCGTGTTGTTAGGTTTGCTAATGACCATTGCCATTTTTAATGACTTCAATCGACTAATTACGGGTTAATCATTTGTTTAAAATCCGCCATATCCCCGCCATTGTTTTTGCACTCTTCAGCCAACATGTGTTGGCGCTTGAGCCTTTTGTAGTAAAAGATATTCGTGTAGAAGGCTTACAACGCACCGAAGCAGGCACTATATTTAATTATCTGCCCGTGCAAGTGGGCGATGTAATGAGTGACGAAAAAGCCACTCAAGCGATTAAATCGCTGTACAACACAGGCTTTTTTAAAGATGTACGTATTGAAGCCGAAGGTGAGGTACTGGTTGTTACAGTGCAAGAGCGCTCAGCGATTGCCAAAATTGATTTTAGTGGTAATAAATCGTTTCCTTCTGACAAAATGACAGAAGGCCTTAAGCAAATTGGTATTTCTGAAGGATTAATCTTTGATAAATCGCAACTAGACCGCGCCGAACAAGAGATTAAGCGTCAATATTTAGCGCAAGGTAAATATGGCGCAAACGTAAAAACAGTTGTTAGCCCGTTAGAACGTAACCGCGTTGGTGTGCGCTTTGAAATTGAAGAGGGCGTAGTTGCCAAAATCCGCGACATTAATATCGTCGGTAATAATGTATTTACCACAGAAGATTTGCGCGCTGAATTTTTATTAACCACGCCAAATTGGATGAGCTGGTGGAATAAAGATGACCAATATTCTAAGCAAAAACTGACCGCAGATTTAGAAACCTTAAAATCGTTTTACATGAATCAAGGCTATTTGGAGTTTTCGGTTGATTCCACTCAAGTGTCTATCTCTCCTGATAAACAAGATATTTATATTACTGTTAACGTCACCGAAGGTGAAAAATACACGATTAGCGATGTGAAATTGGCAGGCGAGTTGCAAGTGCCAGAAGCAGACCTTAAACCGCTGATTAAAATCGCTAAAAATGATACATTTAATCGACAATTGGTTACTGAATCTAGCAAGGCGATTAGCGATAGATTAAGTAATGATGGCTATGCGTTTTCGAATGTGAATGCGATTCCTGAGATTAATAAAGAAAATCACACGGCTGCATTTACTTTCTTTGTAGACCCAGGCAAGCGCGTTTATGTGCGCCGTATTAACTTAACTGGTAATACACGCACACGTGACTCAGTATTGCGTCGTGAAATGCGCCAATTAGAATCCGCTTGGTATGCAGGCGATAAAATTGACCGCTCTAAAGTGCGTTTACAGCGCTTGCAGTACTTTGATAACGTGGATATTGAAACGCCTGCTGTTCCAGGAACTAACGATCAGGTCGATATTAATATTAATGTGACCGAAAGGTCGACTGGTAGCGTGCAGTTCGGTGCTGGTTTATCCAGTAATGAAGGCGTAGTTTTAGGCATTACGGTCAACCAACAAAACTTTTTAGGCACAGGCAACCGTGTTTCTGCACAAATTAATACAGGTAAAGTAAACACTACTTATTCGCTGTCGTTTACCGATCCCTACTTTACGCCTGATGGTATTAGCCGCGGCTTTGATGTTTATAGGCGCGATGTCAATACACAATCGCTAGATATTGGTACTTATAACAGCTCTTCATACGGCGCAGGTGTGCGGTTTGGCCTACCTTTGAGTGAGCGTGACTTTTTCAGTGCTGGTTTAACAGCTGACTACACAAAAATTGATTTATCTAGCAATAGCCCAAAGCAATATTTAGATTTTTGCGGCAACTCAAGCGGGTGTAGCAATAACTCATTGCAGCTATCTTTAGGTTGGACGCACGATTCGCGTGATAACACCTTATTCCCTAATGATGGCGTTTTGCAGCGATTAACAGCAGAAGCCAGTGTGCCAGGCTTGGATTTGCAATACTACAAAATAGAGTATAAGCATGCATGGTATAAAGAAGTGTTTAAAGACACGACTTTGTTGGTAAATGGTGAGTTAGGATTTGCAGACAGCTATGGTAGCGACGTGTATCCGTTCTTTAAAAACTTCTATATTGGTGGCGTTAACTCGGTGCGCGGCTATGACAATGGTGCCATTGGTCCACGTGATACAGACCCCATTACCGGCCAAGATTTTGCTGTAGGCGGCACGCGACGTATATTGGCTAATGCGGAATTATTTGTACCAGTACCGTTACTTAAAAATTCATCGCAATTCCGTTTGAGCGCGTTTTTTGATGCAGGTAATGTATATTCAGATAATGAATCGCTGAGCTTAGGCGAGTTGCGATATTCAACTGGTGTAGGCGTTAGTTGGTTCTCACCATTTGGGCCTTTAAAACTGGTGTTTGCGAAAGCGCTTAACGCAAAAGAGGGCGATCAGACCCAAACATTACAATTCCAGCTTGGTCAGCAGTTTTAAAGCGGCCAGTAGTGATAATATAAGTATTAAATGCATTAACAGTAAAATAGCTTAAATGGGTTACAGGCCCATGCTGTGAGGAGATGGAATTGAATCAAACGTTAAAAACCATAGTTTCTGCTAGCTTGTTTGCACTAGTTACTAGTTTAAGTAGCAATGTGGTCGCAGCCGAGCTTAAAGTAGGCTATGTGCAAGTGGATAAAATTTTGCAAGAGGCACCACAAACTGCTGAAAGTGGTAAAAAACTAGAGCGCGAATTTAGCCCTCGCTCACAAGAATTAGACCGCACGCAAAAGCAAATTCGTGATATTGAGGCCAGCTTAGATAAAGAAGGCGTTACGCTTTCAGAATCAGAGCGCCGTAACAAAGAGCGCGATGTATCCAATCTTAAAATTGAATTTCAGCGTAAACAGCGCGAATTGCGTGAAGATATTAATTTACGTAAAAACGAAGAGCTTTCTGTGTTGCAAGACCGCATTAACAAAGCTGTACAAACCGTATCCGAAACCGACGGCTACGATTTAGTAGTATATGGCGGCGTGGCTTATGCCAGCAAAAAAATTGATATTACAGATAAAGTATTAAAACTTTTAGGTAAAAAATAAGCTCAGTATCATCTCAACAGCCCTTTTATCTAGATGTTTTTATGAGCACTCATTTATCGCTACAAGAAATTACACAACAATTAGGCGGCTCGGTTTCAGGCTCTGAACAAACACTGATTACGCGTGTAGGCTCGCTGGCCTTTGCGCAAGCAGGCGCTATCAGTTTTTTTAGTGATACTAAATATTCATCGCAACTTAATAATACAGCTGCTAGCGCGGTTATTATCAAGCCAGAACACGCGGCGCTAACTAAGCTACCAAAAATTATTAGCGATAACCCTTATGCCTATTTCGCGCAGTTATCGCAGTTATTTAATCCTGAATACATCCCTTTAGCAGGAACACATTCTACTGCAGTCGTTGACCCGTCGGCGCGTATTTCAGAAGCTTGTAGCATTGCTGCAAATTCCGTCATTGAAGCCAACGTGATACTTGGTAAAAATGTAACAATTGGCTCAGGCTGTGTGATTGAGCGAAATTCAGTAATTGGTGACAACACAAAATTAGAAGCGAATGTCACAGTTAAACATGGCTCACAAATTGGGCAAAACTGCCATTTATTTTCGGGCTGTGTAATTGGTAATGATGGATTTGGTTACGCAGAAACCTCTGCTCCAGATAATCAAAAATATTGGGTGAAAATTCCACAAATAGGGCATGTGATTATTCATAACTATGTGGATATTGGCGCTAATACGACTATCGACCGTGGCGCCATCGATGATACAGTAATTGAAGAAGGTGTTAAGCTGGATAACCTAATCCAGATTGCGCATAACTGCCGCATAGGCGCGCACACAGTGATTGCTGGCTGCGTTGGTATTGCTGGCAGTGCTGTTATCGGTAAACACTGCAAAATTGGCGGCGCCGCCATGATTTTGGGACATCTGACCATAGCAGATGGCGTCACCATTTCACCTGGTAGCATGATAATGCGATCAATTAATAAAACAGGCACTTATACTGCATTAATGCCGTTTCAAGAACACGATGCTTGGTTAAAAACGGCTGCAAATATTCGCCACCTTAGTCAATTAACGGATAAAATGAGCCAATTAACAGATAAAATAAAAACCTTAGAAGAAGCGATTGAAAAATTAACTTCTCAACGTCAAACATAGAGAATGATATGACAGAGTCAGTAGAAAATAAAAACGCATCAAACGGCATGGATATCCATGAGATTTTGGATCATTTGCCACACCGATACCCATTTGTGTTGATTGACCGCGTGATTTCGATGGAAATAGGTAAAGAAATTACGGCTTTAAAAAATGTTAGTGTTAATGAGCCATTTTTCCCAGGTCATTTTCCTTATCATCCTGTGATGCCTGGTGTATTAATTGTAGAGGCGATGGCGCAAGCGGCTGCAATACTTTCATTTAAAACAATGGGCACCAAGCCGACAGATGATTCTGTGTATTATTTTGCTGGTATTGACAGCGCACGTTTTAAAAAACCAGTTTCGCCAGGCGATCAAATCATTTTAAATGTCAAAATTGACCGTATTTTAAAAGGCATTTGGAAATACTCTGGCGTTGCTACTGTTGATGGAACGGTTGTAGCTGAAGCCAATATGATGTGTATTTTAAAAGCCATTGAAAAGCAACAATAACAATACCTTACGGTATTAATTTAAAGTAAATAGTAATAAATTTTAAGCTAAGAAAATGTCTGTAAAAATTCACCCAACTGCCATTATTGACCCCAAAGCGGAATTAGATTCCAGTGTTACGGTTGGTGCTTATTCTGTTATTGGTGCCAATGTTAAAGTGGATGCAGGCACAACCATTGCCAGCCATGTTGTCTTACAAGGACCAACCACAATTGGTAAAAATAACCAGATTTTTCAATTTTCATCATTAGGCGAAGCGCCGCAAGATAAAAAATACCGTGATGAGCCAACCACTTTAGAAATCGGCGATAACAATACGATTCGTGAATTTTGTACCTTTAATCGCGGCACCATCCAAGATAAAGGCGTGACTAAAATTGGTAACGACAACTGGATTATGGCCTATGTGCATATAGCCCACGATTGCACCATTGGCAATAATACTATTCTTGCCAACAATAGCTCTCTTGCAGGCCATGTGGATATTCATGATTTTGCCATTTTGGGCGGTTTTACGCTGATTCATCAGTTTTGCAAAGTTGGTTCGCATGTCATTACAGCAGTGGGTTCTGTTGTATTTAAAGATATTCCACCTTATGTAACCGCAGCAGGCTATGACGCCAAGCCGCATGGTATCAACTCAGAAGGCTTAAAACGGCGCGGCTTTAGTCAAGACAGCATCACGCAAATTAAACGTGCTTACAAGGCGCTGTATCGTAACGGTTTGAGCTTAGAAGAAGCTAAAACTGAATTAGCCAACATGCAAAAAGACTGCCATGAAATTACCATGCTATCTGACTTTTTAACCGTTTCAACCCGCGGCATCGTCCGCTAGTTAGTACCATCATGCCAAAAATTGCAATAGTGGCTGGCGAAGCCTCAGGGGACTTGTTGGGTAGCCATTTGATACGCGCTTTGAAAGCACAGCGTAGTGATTTAACCTTTGTTGGCATTGCTGGGCCAAAAATGATGGCCGAAGGCGCCAAATCATTATTCTCAATCGAAAATTTATCCGTTCGTGGTTATGTAGAAGTACTCAAGCATCTTTATGGCTTATTAAAGCTACGCAAAAACTTATTCCAGCAATTACTCACCGAAAAGCCTGCGCTTTTTATTGGCGTGGATGCGCCTGATTTTAATCTATGGCTTGAGCGAAAATTTAAGCAAAAAGGTATCACCGCTATTCATTATGTTAGCCCATCTATCTGGGCGTGGCGCGGTGGACGTGTCGCTAAAATCAAACGCGCCGTCAGCCATATTTTAGCTTTGTTTCCTTTTGAACCCGTTTTGTACGAAGCGGCGAATGTGCCTGTGACCTATGTTGGGCATCCACTTGCCGATGAGATGCCATTAGAGCCCAACACGCAAGCGGCGCGCGAAACGCTTAAAATCAAGCAAGATAAATTAGTGGTTGCTATGTTGCCAGGCAGCAGACAAAGTGAAGTAAAACAGCATGCTAGATTGTTTGTAAAAACCGCATACCTGCTTACTAAACAACAAATTGCTGACCCTACCTTGCCTGCGGAATTTCATCCTATACAGTTTTTAGTGCCGCTGATTACGCGTGAAACACGTGAAATTTTTGAGCATGCTATTCATGATAGTTACGCTGAGTACCCCAATGTAGAGCTCAACCTGCAAATATTGTTTGGTCACGCGCACGATGCAATGGAAGCGGCTGATATTGTCATTGTGGCTTCTGGCACTGCAACACTAGAAGCCGCTTTACTTAAAAAACCGATGGTGATTACCTATCGCATGCCCGCTTTAAGCTGGTGGATATTAAAACGCATGCGCTATCAGCCTTTTGTTGGGCTGCCTAATATTTTAGCGGGTAAATTTTTGGTGCCAGAATTGCTGCAGCATGAAGCGACACCGCAAAACCTAAGCGATGCCACCACCAGACTATTAAGTGACACCAATTACTGCGCTGAAATTAAGAAAATATTTACCAATATTCACCTTAATTTAAAACAGAATACGGCAGAAAAGGCCGCTGCCGTTATTTTAAGTTACATCAAATAAGCTTGAGTCATCAGCCAATTATTTGTGGTGTAGATGAAGCAGGGCGCGGACCTTTGGCAGGCAGTGTTTACGCTGCAGCCGTCATTTTAGATACTAATAATCCCATTATTGGCTTAGCCGACTCAAAAAAACTATCGGAAAAAAAGCGGGATTTTTTAAGTGTAGAGATCAAAAGCAAATCACTTGCTTGGGCAATCGCCAGTTGTACCGCGCAAGAAATCGATGAGATCAATATTCTGCAAGCGAGCTTGCTAGCCATGAAGCGTGCCGTTGAATCGTTAGCTTTAACGCCTGAATTGTCTGCAATGATTCAAGCCACTCAAGTATTAGTGCAAGTGGACGGAAATAAATGCCCCAAACTAAGCTTGCCATGTGAGGCGATTGTGAAAGGTGATAGCAAAGTACAAGCTATTTCAGCGGCTTCAATTTTGGCAAAAGTGGCGCGTGATGCAGAATTATACGAATTAGATAAAACCTATCCACAGTATGGTTTTGCTAAGCATAAAGGTTATCCAACAGCCTATCATTTAGAGATGCTTAACTTACATGGCATTAGCCCATATCACCGTTTAAGCTATGGGCCAGTTAAAGCCTTGATTAATAATAATTCTTAAGCCAGCAACAAGAACACGGCTGGCCTTTTATGCAAATCGGGTAACGGTGCCTTTTTCCAGCTTGCAATTGTTTTTGTCACAATCAACTCACTAACCAAGCTAATATCGCAGGCCACGCACAGTCTTGTATTGGTCTGGCATGTGCTTAAAATAGCTTCTAGCATATGTTGGTTGCGGTAAGGTGTTTCAATAAACAACTGCGTTTCTTTGTGTGACAGTGAGCGCTTTTCGATTTCTTTAAGTTTGTTATTTCGCGCCAATTTATCCACTGGCAAATAGCCTAAAAAGGCGAATTGCTGGCCATTTAAGCCACTTGCCATCAAGCTAAGTAAAATTGAGCTTGGGCCTACAAAAGGCACCACTTTTATGCCTTTTTGATGCGCTAACTCAACCAGTTTTGCGCCAGGATCAGCCACTCCAGGGCACCCTGCGTCGGACATTAAACCAATATCCTTACCAGCCAATAATGGCGTTAATAATGCAGAAACATCTTTATCGGCCGTGTGCTCATTTAGCAAATTTAAAGTGAGCTCACGCACGGGTTTAATGGTTTTTATTGTGCTTAAAAAGTGGCGCGCGGTTTTTTCACTTTCAACTACAAAAGTATCCAGTTTTTGTGCAAAAGCAATCACATCAGGCGGCAACACTTGATTGATATTGTCATCGCCCAGCGTGACAGGAATTAAATATAAGGTGCCAAATGCGCTCATCTTAACTTGCCGCTTAGTACTTAACTTGCGCTCTGTAAATAAGCGTCACTTTATCTTCAGCGGGGATTTCTATTTTCCATTCTGCCAGATGACTATTTACTTTGGTATGCGCTTTATTTTCGCTGATGATTTTCCAATCGCCACTGATTGGCTCTTGCACAGTCACCGTTACTTTTTCTTTTTTGGCATTTTTCAAGGTTAATTCAAACGCGCTTTCATATAGGTTGTTACCTTTTGAAGGGCGCGGTAGCACTTTGAAATCGGTTTGTTTTTTGTCAGCAGTGACGTCAAAGGCTTCGCCCAGTTTTAAGCGCACCGTTTCATTTTTGGGGGTGTGGTCAATATTATCTTCGCCCACAAATTGCGCATTACCAGCGCTATCTTTTTTGTACACACGCAATATGCCTTTAGGTAAAGGCATGCCTAATTTACTGGCTTCCTTATTCTCAAATTCAATAAATACGCCCACTTTCATTTTGCTACCAATTTCGCCATATTGACCTTGATAGTAATAATCAGCGCCACGCAACACCAACTCCTTACGCACGGGTACACCAGTGGCCGATAATAAGGCGACTTGTTTGGTTTGGTTTTCGGCAATGGTGGTAGGGCGGTCTAGCGTATATAAATGGTATTCCAGCAATGATTCTTCTGCCATCGGCGCAGCGGCTTCTGCCATCATCATGTCATTTTTGCGCATTTGCATGGCCATGGCGCGTGGCGATTGTTGCACACGGTTAACATCGCCTGCTACCAATTGCAATTTGGCGTTTTTGTAACTGGCACCACTGGTGTTGCTTAGCGTTACCCAGCCAGATAAATCCAGCATATTTTCTTTACTATTTAATTCGGCCACGTAATCCGCTTTCCAGCCTAGTCCACCCGTTAAATAGCTAAGCTCAACGGTTTGATCGGTAGCGCCTTTGTTATTGATTTGTGTAACCAAAGTTGGGCGATCACGCAGATTAGCTGGTACATTGTCATACACAATGCGGCCATTGATGCCCGTTTCTATGCGATTGCCAATTTTTAACACCACGCCATTGTTGGCGGATAACACAGTGGCTTGCTCAGTTGTTTCAATGCCTGTAGCTGGGTTGGTTTTGATTAAGCCAACGGTTTTACCCACATATTTTTCTAACAATTTTGCTGGGGTCAGTAAATCAAAATCAAAATTTTGTTCTAACAAATTTAAACTGCCAGGTGCATTAATACTGCGCAGCAAGGCCGTTTCGGGGCGAATTTGCGCGCTTACATCACGCAACGCTAATGCATTTAAACCAGTATTTAATTGTACTTTGCGTGTATCTTTCACCAAGGCTAAATCACCGTTATAAATCGTTACGGCTACACTTTGTTGGTCATTTAAGGTGCTGGTGGTTTCATTAGTTACATTTTCCAAAGCATAGGCTCCCATCGATATCAGGCTGGTAATCGCTAAAGTGATTGCGTGGCGTTTAAACATGTTGATTCTCCAAATTGGTCGTAAAAGCGTAACGTTTGCTGCTAAATTACGCTGACACCCTCGTTTTCCAGCATGGTAATAAGCTTGATTAAAGGCAATCCAATCAACGCATTAGGGTCTTCGCCTAACATACGTTCCATTAGTGCAATGCCTAATCCTTCTGATTTTGCACTGCCTGCACAGTGGTAAGGTTGTTCTTTGTTTAGGTAGTTTTCAATTTGGGAATCAGTTAATTGCCTAAAGCGTACCAAATAAGGTACAACCTCAGCCTGCATATGGCCGGTAGCGGCGTTAAACAAGCATAAAGCACTATGAAAGGTTACTTCGCGCCCACGCATCATCTGTAATTGTTTAGTGGCATTTTGATGGTTAAGAGGTTTGCCTAATTGCACGCCATCCAGCGTGGCTACTTGATCGCAACCAATCACCAAGGCATGCTGATATTCACTCCCCACTTTTCTGGCTTTATCTTGTGAAAGCCTTAAAGCCGTTTCATGAGGTTTTTCGTTTTCTAGTGGGGTTTCATCTACATGCGGAGAAACACTATTAAACTGAATTTGTAGCTTTTGTAAAAGCTCACGCCTGTAGGTAGAGGATGAGGCTAGAATTAAGGTTTGTTTCATACTCTATTATCAATAAATTTAAATTAATTGGCTATATAAAAACAAAAGCCGATAGTGTGTGCTATCGGCTTTTATCACGTGCTAACTACTTATTCTGGTTGAATTTCTAATAAAGATTCATCCGGTGTTACGGTGTCGCCTTTAGCAACGTGCACGGCAACCACAGTGCCTGTTTTAGAGGCTTGAATCTCATTTTCCATTTTCATGGCTTCAATGACTAGAACGCCATCACCCGCTTTTACTTTATCGCCGATGGCTACTTTTACTGCCACAATAGTGCCTGGCATAGCTGTTGTCACGCAGCCAGCATGATGCGGACGCGGACGACCATTAGCGGTTGAGCCAGATTTCTTTTTACCTACACTCTTGCCGCCAGTGCTGCTGCCGTTGCCAGAAACTTCGATCTCGCTTAGGGTTTCTACAATCACTTCTTCTGCAATGCCATCAACAGATACATAGAAAGGGCGCTGCTCTTCACCAGCATGACCGCTACCAGTAAGCTTGATATGGAAAGTTTCGCCATGCAGCGTTACTTTAAATTCATTTGGTGC
>JAZKDM010000167.1:18095-20457 GCA_040387535.1 Pseudomonadota bacterium
GCCATATTGACCCATCAAATAATTCTTTACTTCATTGGTCACCGATTTATAGCGTGAACCCGTCATTACATTTAATACGGCTTGCGTACCAACGATTTGCGATGTTGGTGTCACTAAAGGCGGATAACCTAAATCTTCACGCACACGCGGAATTTCAGCCAGCACTTCATCCATGCGGTCTAGCGCACCTTGCTCTTTTAGCTGATTCGATAGATTTGAAATCATGCCGCCTGGCACTTGATTCACTAAAACGCGTGTATCTACACCGGTAAAATCGCTTTCAAATTGCCAGTATTTTTTACGTGTTTCGCGGAAATAAGCGGTGATTTCTTGCAATTTAACTAAATCCAAACCAGTATCGTATTCGGTGCCTTTTAACGCGGCAACTATACTTTCAGTGCTTGGGTGGCTCGCGCCTTCGGCAAAAGACGAGTTGCAAGTATCAATAATAGAAGCGCCATTTTCAACACTTTTTAGCATCACCATGCTTGCTAAGCCTGATGTAGCATGGCTATGCACATGAATCGGCAAGCTGACTGCTTCAGTTAACGCTTTAACCAAATCGGCTGCTAATTGCGGCGTTAATAAACCCGCCATATCTTTAATACCAATACTGTCAGAGCCCATGCTTTCCAGTTCTTTTGCCATATTCACAAAATAAGCAATGTCGTGCACTGGGCTGGTGGTGTAAGAGAGCGTACCAATAGCATGTTTTTTAACTTTTTTAACCGCATTAATTGCTTCACGCAGATTGCGGGTATCGTTCATCGCATCAAAAATACGGAATACATCCACACCGTTATCAGCCGATTTTTGTACAAAAGCATGCACCACATCATCAGAATAATGGCGATAACCCAATAAATTTTGGCCGCGCAATAGCATATTGATTTGGCTATTAGGCAAGGCTTTACGCAGTTTAGCTAAACGTTCCCACGGGTCTTCCTTTAAATAGCGTACGCAGGCATCAAATGTGGCGCCTCCCCAAGCTTCTAGCGACCAAAAACCAATTGCATCCAATTTACTGCAGATAGGCAACATATCTTCGGTGCGCAAGCGCGTTGCAATCATCGATTGATGACCGTCACGTAAAACAAGTTCGGTAAGGTGTATTTTGCTCATAATCAGTCGTTTCTATTAAATACTTTTTGTCTTAAATGCCTTCGTGCGCCGCAATGGCAGCGGATATAGCGGCGGCAATTAGCTCCGGTGGCAGTTCGGTTGCGTAATTGGTCAACTCTGGATGCGTTTCAACAAAGCTGGTGTTGAATTCTGCATTTTTAAAATCAGGGTGCTTCATGATTTCTTGATAGTAAGGGATGGTCGTTTTAACGCCATACACTACCATATCACCCAAGGCACGGCGTCCGCGTTCTACAACGCTCTCCCAATCTAGCGCCCATACCGTCAACTTGGCACACATCGAATCGTAATAGGGCGGAATCACATAGCCCGTGTAAATCGCCGCATCCATACGCACGCCAGGGCCACCTGGTGAATAGTAACGGGTAATTTTACCAAAGCTAGGTAAAAAGTCGTTTTTAGGATCTTCTGCGTTGATGCGATATTCCATGGCAAAGCCGCGGAAACTAATCTCACTTTGTTTATATTGCAGCGGCAAGCCATAAGCAATACGGATTTGTTCTTGCACAATATCCACGCCAGTAATCGTTTCGGTCACTGTATGCTCAACCTGCAAGCGGGTATTCATTTCCATAAAGTAAAACGTATTGTCAGAGTCCAGCAAGAACTCAACCGTACCTGCATTTTCGTAACCAACCGCTTTGGCCGCTTTAACCGCCAAGCCGCCAATATAGTCGCGTTGCGCTTGGCTTAATTGTGGTGAAGGGGCGATTTCAATGAGCTTTTGATTGCGGCGCTGAATAGAGCAATCGCGTTCAAATAGATGAATCACATTGCCTTGGCTGTCGGCCAGCACTTGCACTTCAATATGACGTGGATGCACTACGCATTTTTCCAAGAATACTTCAGGCTTACCAAATGCTTTGCTGGCTTCCGAAATCACACGATCGTAATTGGTGAGCAAATCTTTTTCAGAATCGCAACGCCTAATTCCTCGGCCGCCGCCGCCATTGGTGGCTTTAAGCATGACAGGATAGCCAATTTTATTGGCTAATTTAACTGCTTCGTCTAAATTTTCAAGATTACCATCACTGCCAGGTGTACATGGAATGCCCGCGTCCGTCATCGCATTGCGTGCTTGAATTTTGTCACCCATTTGACGAATGACTGAAGCATTTGGGCCGATAAACTTAATGCCACGGCGCGCGCAAATTTCGGCTAATTCGGGATTTTCTGATAAAAAACCATAGCCTGGATGTAGCGCATCGCAACCAGCAGC
>JAZKDM010000168.1:0-8767 GCA_040387535.1 Pseudomonadota bacterium
TGCGCAATTTAATTGGTATTGCCAGCCGAGTGGAAATTGTTGAAGGCAGCATCATTGATAATATTTTATTAAGCCGGCCCAACATTACATTGGGTAGCATCAATCTGGTATTGAGTGAGCTAGGCTTGCTAGAGGATTTTTCAAACTTAGAACATAGCCTAGATACGCCATTAACCGCATTTGGCGCGCCACTTTCAACCACGCAAATTCAGCGCTTAATGTTAGCCAGAGCCATTGTTGCCAAGCCAAGCCTATTAATTATTGACGGCTTGCTAGACGCCTTAACCAGTAAAGAGTTGGATTCTGTATTGAGCTTATTGAATCTGCACAAAGCCGATTGGATGGTGATGGTGACTACGCGGTTTAAGCATATTGCTGATAAATTTGACAGTACATTGCAACTCACATCTAAAAATGGTGAACACAAGTGATTGAATCGAATAAAAAAATCCAAGATGCGCTAGTTGTTTCGCAAACGCCGTTATCAGTATCGCGCTATGTAAAAGTATTGGTTTTACTTTTCTTTGTATTGCCCTTAATTGCCTTGTTTTTGCCTTGGCAACAAAACGTATCAGCGGCTGGTAAGGTCACGGCATTTTCACCTTCAGAGCGTGTGCAAACAATTGATGCGCCTTTAAACGGTGTGATTAGCAAATGGTATGTAAATGAAGGTAGCGTAGTAAAAGCGGGCGATGTACTGCTTGAAATTAGCGATATTGACCCGTTATTTAAAGACCGTTTGGCAGCACAGCGCGATAATCAACAAGATAAGCTAGCCGCAAAAGAAGATGAGCTTAAATCGTATGAAGTTCAGTTGCAAAATTTGATTATTTCGCGCGATGCAAAAATATCAGCCGCGCAGTTTAAGCTGGATGTAGCTAAGCAAAAAATAATTTCAAGCACTGAAACCATCAGCTCTGCACAAGCCACTTTAGATGCCGCGCAATTTCAAAGTAGCCGTCTACAGCGTTTGTTTAACGATGGTTTGGTGTCTAAACGCGATTTAGAAGTGGCGGAGAGAGATTTGATTATTGCCAACCGCAATTTAAACAGCGCTCAAGCGCAGCGCAATTCGGCACAAGCCGAAGCGCAATCATCACAAGCTGAAATTCAGCAGATTCGTGCCGATACGCAAGCTTCATTAGACTCTAGCGCGGCAGTTATCAATAAAATTAAAGGTGAATTGGCCGATAGCCAAAACAGCCTAACGGGTTCTGAAATCAGCTTATCGCGTCAAAATATGCAAAGAATAGTGGCGCCGCGCTCTGGTACTATTTTTAGGCTACCTGTGAATTCACAATCGCAAATGATTAGTCAGGGTCAGCCTTTGTTAGTTATTTTGCCAGAAACATCCATGCGTTCAGTTGAGTTGTGGGTGGATGGTCGGGATGCGCCATTAATCACAAAGGGGAGTATGGTGCGTTTAGAGTTTGAGGGCTGGCCTGCGATTCAAGTGCCAGGCTGGGCGCAGGTGGGCATTGGTACTTTTGCTGGAAAGGTGGCTTTTGTAGATCCAACCGATAACGGCACTGGTAGTTTCCGCATTATGGTGGTGCCTGATGCCGCTTATCCAAAATGGCCATCAGCCCGATTTTTAAGGCAAGGCATTAGCGCGAAGGCATGGGTGTTATTAGAAAAAGTGACCATTGGCTATGAAATTTGGCGTGTGTTAAACGGCTTTCCTGCGCGTATTCCGCAATTGCAATCGTATCCTAATCAAAAAATGCCAGCAGGTAATGCATCATGAGGCATCGATGTTATTTGTCTAAAATGGCTTTTGCCATCCTTTTTTTTGCATCACCGCAATGGCTTTGTGCTGATGAAATGACTGAAAAATCCCTATTGAATCAGGCAGGGCAGCGATTAAAGTTAGATGAATATTTGTCTTTAGATAAATACAGCGCTAAGCCGCCAACCAAGCTTGAAAGCGCCATTGAAGAATACAACGCAGCGCGCGCCAAGGTAGACAGCAAGCCGCTGTTGATTGATTTAAAGAAAGCGCTGCAAGAAACTGATAGCCCAAAATTATCAATCAAATCTTCCTCTAATCAAGTCAGTATTGCCGATATTCGCGCCAATGCGCTTAAAAATAATTTGGATATTAAAGTAGCGCAAGTGGATCCTGTGATTGCGGCCACCCAAGTTCGCGAAGAAGAGGCTAAATTTGACCAGATTATTTTTGCCTATGCCAAATACAGCCAGCTTGATTCGCCCAAAATGGCATCTGATAAAGTGGAATTTAAATCGGATAATCCCGCATTAAACGGCGAACAGCTTAAATTAAGCACAATAGAGCAGCAAAAGCGCAGCACAGAGCTTGAAGCTGGCATCAAAATTCCCTTGCGCACAGGTGGCACTGTTTCGCTAAGTTCGCCATTAGAAAATAAAGTCAGCAAAGGTAAGTTTGCCAGCGATGAATACCGCAGCGCGCTACGGTTTTCGATTAGCCAGCCTTTGTTAAGAGGCGCAGGGCGACAGGTGAATGAGGCCAGTATTCAGATAGCGGAATATTCACAGCAAGCGGTGCAGTTAAAAACGCGCTTGCAATCTATACGAATTATCGCGATGGTAGATAAAGCGTATTGGGCACTATACGCGGCATGGGCTGAGCTTGATGTAAGGCGACAACAGTTTGAATATGCCAACCAAAACTTGGCCATGGTTAAGCAGCGGGTGCAAGAAGGCTTAACTGCCGCGGTGGAGATTAATCGCGCCGAGATTGGGGTAGCCGATAGGATGGAAGCGCTAATTGTTGCTGAAACTAATCTTAAATTAGCGCAGCGCCAGCTACGTTTTTACATGAATGACGTATCCGAAGAAAACAGCGCGGCCAGCACGCTTACGCCTAGCACGCAACCTAATTTATTAAAGTATGAGTTTGACCGAAATCAGCTATTAGACGATGCCCTATCTGGCCGCATCGAGTTGCTAGAGCAAGAGCTTAAACTAGCGGCAGATTTGATTAATATCGATTATCTTGAAAATCAGACCTTGCCGATTTTTACGCTGGATTATCAATACGGCGCGCTATCTAACACTAATAATAGCTTTAATAACAGCTACCAAAATGTGTTTAATGGCGACTTTAATAACTGGTCTGTTGGTTTAAAGTTTGAATTGCCATTTAGTAATGAAGCCAGTAAAGCCCGATTAGAGCGGGCTGTGCAACAGCGCAACCAGCGCTTGTTAACCAAAAGCCTGCAAACATTAACGGTTAAAAAAGAGATTTATGACGCGCTGGATTATGTGGATCAAAACTGGCAGCGTATTTTAGCCGCAAGGCAGCAGGTGTTAATTGCAGGTTTAAATTATGATGCCGAATTAAAGCAATTTAACGAAGGATTGCGCACCATGACAGAAGTACTTGAAACCTTAACCCGCTTGGGCGAGGCGCAAATTAAAGAAGTGCGCTCAATTACAGATTACCAGATTGCGCTAGTGGATACCGCCTATGCAACCGGTACTTTAATGGGCTACAGCAAGTTGAGTTTTGAATAATCTGAGCTTTTAATTAAATAGCTACGATTTTTTAGCAACAGGCTGCACAGAAAAATAAGCGGAAATTAAACCAATTAGGCTAGCAATCAAAAGCAACATCAGTGGCGCTGAACTGCTATTCACTAATAGTTTAAAATCGGCCTGGTAACTGTTTGCAATTTCTGTCACCGATTGGTTTAACAGCAAAATAATCAACCAAGTAATTAGTGCCGCCAAAATGCCACCGCCAAGCCCATACAGCGCACCTAAGTATAAAAATGGGCGGCGAATAAAGCTTTTGGTGGCGCCAATTAGTTGGCTAAGCTCAATTTCAGCTTGTTGGGTTAATACTTGCATGCGGATGGTGTTGCCGATGACAACCACTAAAGCAAAGCCTAATAAGCCAGTTAACACCAGTAATACTTTTTGCCCAAGCTGCAATAAATAGTTCAAGCGTTTAATCCAAGCGCCGTCTACCAAAACGGTTTCTACGCCCTCAATTTTGCTTAATTCCTGTTTGAGCGATTCAATTGAAGCGGCATCTAATATTGTTGGCTCAACAAAAAAAGCATCAGGCAGTGGGTTGTTTGTTAAAGAATCCAATAAAGTTTTATTGGCATCAATGGCGGTTAATTGCGCCAGTGCATCTTCTTTAGATACAAACACCACGCTTTGAATGGCTGTGTTTTGTTTGAGCTGCGCTTCAATCGTTTTAACAAGGGCTTCATCATGATTGGTGCTCAAAAACACGCTTAACTTGGATTCACTTTTTACATTGCTAACCAAGCCGTTTAAATTATCCAAAATAATATAAGCCGTACTGGGCAAAGCCAGCGTGACGCCAATGCTTAAGCAAATTAAAAAGGTGCTCAGTTTGTTGGTTTGAAAGCGCGATAACACTAAACCCAGTGCTTGCGCATGGTAGGTGAGCCAGGTTTTCATACACTTACCTCTGGCTGAATAGAGAGTCTGCCTTGGTTTAGATGCAGAACTTTATTTTCTTGGCTGGACTGAGCTTCATGGTTAGATTGGCCTAGCGCATCGTGCGTAGCAATAATCACTGTAACACCCACTTGTTGAAACGCTTTAAACAAGGCAACAATATCGGCGGCGTACACTTTATCCAAGTTGCCTGTAGGTTCATCGGCAATCAAAATGGCTGGCTTGCTCACCACGGCGCGTGCGATTGCTAGGCGCTGCTGCTCACCGCCAGACAAGGTGATTGGCATGGCTTTTTCTTTATTTAACAAGCCCACTTTATCTAAGGCAGCGCGAATACGCTTGGCGGCCTCTTGTCCAGTGATGCCGTTAATCGCCAAAGGTAGCGCCACATTTTGAAAGCAATTACGGTCATATAGCAATTTATGATCTTGAAATACCAGCCCAAATTTGCGGCGAATATAAGGCAAAGTGGCCTCTTTTAATTTGTTTACATTTTGATTGTTAATCAGCACCGTGCCGTTTGTTGGGCGCTCAATCGCTGCCATTAATTTAAGCAAGGTGCTTTTGCCTGCGCCAGAATGTCCTGTTACATACACAAGCTCGCCTGCTTCGATACTAAAACTGGCTTGGCTAATAGCGTCGCCGCTGGCGGGGTAGCGTTTGGTCACATTGTCAAAAACAATCATAATCGCAACTTGTCCTAATCAAATAGCGCATCAACAAAAGCTTGCGCGCTAAAGGGGCGCAAATCATCAATCGCTTCGCCAATGCCAATAAAGCGGATTGGGATTGGTCTAGCCTCAGCAATCGCCGCAATTACGCCACCTTTGGCGGTGCCATCTAATTTGCTTAACACTAAACCAGTCACGCCTAACGCATCATCAAACGTTTTCACTTGACTCACCGCATTTTGGCCATTGTTAGCATCTAAAACCAATAAAATCTCATGTGGTGCGTTGGGCAATGCTTTGCCAATCACGCGCTGCACTTTTTTTATCTCATCCATCAAGTGCATTTGTGTGGGTAAGCGGCCGGCGGTGTCGGCAATCACAATATCAATTTTTTTAGCGACGGCAGAATTAACCGCATCAAAAATAACCGCGGCTGGGTCGCCGCCTTCTGAGGCGATTACCTGCACATTGTTACGCTCACCCCATACCTGCAACTGCTCTCTGGCGGCGGCTCTAAAAGTATCGCCAGCGGCAATTAAAACGCTTTTGCCTTGCGATTGAAATAATTTTGCCAGCTTGCCAATGGTGGTGGTTTTGCCTGCACCATTTACACCTGCCAACATAATCACAAAAGGCTGATGATTACTGGTTTGCAGCGGCTTTTCTAAAGGCATTAAAACCGCTAAAAGTTCTGCTTTTAAGGCTTGTTTAAGTGCAGTGGTTTCTTCTAAATTTTCACGCTTTACCCGTTTTTTTAGGTTATCCAATAATTGCGTAGTAGCGGCTACGCCAATATCGGCGGTTAATAAAATCGTTTCTAGCTCTTCATAGGTGTCGGCATCAATTTTGCCGCCACCAAACAAGCTGTTCAGCTGACCTGATAGTTGCTGCCGCGTTTTGGCTAAACCTTGTTTTAAGCGCTGTGCAAAACTCAGTTCTGCTTCTTTTGGTTTGCTCTCTGTAACTTCAGGCTTTGCTTCCTCTGCTACTAGCGGGGCCGTTTCAGGTACCGCAACCACTTCAGGCTTAATCTCTACAGGGTCGGGCTTTTTCTTAAAAATATTAAACATAGCGCACTTAAAATAACAATTAACGTCTATTTTAGTCGTAAAATCGACTACATGCCATTAAGCATTAGCACTATTCAGCTGGCCGTTTTAAATCGGTGCGTCATTAAATTGAGTGCAGGAACTAAACTAATTTAAACTGTGTCATTTAAATGCTTACTGATACGCCATTTTTAATAATAGAAAGAGTTGTTGTGCAGATAAAACTTAAAAATAGTTATATTCAAATTGCCGCGCTGCTATTAGCGTTTGCGCCAGTGTTAAGCCAAGCGGCCATTCAAGAATTTAAACTCAGCAATGGCATGAAAGTCATCGTGCAAGAAGACCATCGCGCGCCTGTAGTGGTGTCGCAAGTGTGGTATCGCGCGGGTAGTTTAGATGAAGTAAACGGTAAAACAGGTGTGGCACATGTGTTGGAGCACATGATGTTTAAAGGCACTAAGAGCGTTCCCGCAGGCCAGTTTTCACGCCTTGTGGCAGCCGCTGGTGGTAAAGAAAACGCGTTTACAGGCACCGATTACACTTGTTATTTTCAGCAATTAGAAAAGTCGCATTTGCCTTTGTCCATGAAGCTAGAGGCGGATCGTATGCAAAATTTGGTGATTACCGATACCGAATTTGCCAAAGAAATTAAAGTGGTAATGGAGGAGCGCCGTTGGCGCACAGAAGATAAACCACAATCTAAAGTGAATGAGCAATTTCAATCCACCACTTTTAACGCGCACCCTTATGGTCGGCCAGTTGTTGGTTACATGAATGATTTAGAAAATATGACCGCCGCCGATGCGCGCGAATGGTATAAAAATTGGTATGCACCCAATAATGCCACCTTGGTGGTAGTGGGTGATGTGAAAACGCAAGACGTTTTAAAATTAGCCAAACAATATTTCGGCCCAATTAAAGCCAAAACGCTACCAGTAAGAAAACCACAAACAGAACCTGCGCAAATTGGTGAGCGCCGCGTGGTGGTTAAAGCGCCAGGCAAGTTACCGTATTTGGTCATGGGTTTTCATGCGCCTACGTTATTGCCTAAAACCACAACGCCAGAGCAAGCATGGGAGCCTTATGCGCTGGATGTACTAGCAGGCGTATTAAGCGGCAACGATTCAGCACGTTTAAATCAAAAACTAGTACGCGAAAATTCCATTGCTGTGGATGTTGGTGCTGGCTACGATAGTACATCGCGCGGTCGCGAAGCTTTATTTGAATTGGTTGGCACACCCGCCGAAGGCAAAACAGTAGATGAATTAGAGGCAGCATTAATAGCCCAAATTGAGTTGATTAAAACAGGCGGCGTGACGCAAACCGAGTTGGATAGGGTGAAAGCAGCGGTAATTGCAGCCGATGTGTACCAACGCGATTCAATGTTTTATCAAGGCATGCAAATCGGTCAGCTTGAAACCATGGGTTATAGCTGGCGCTTGCTTGAAGAATACCCAGAAAGTTTAAAAGCCATTACTTCTGAGCAAGTGCAGGCGGTAGCCAAAAAATATTTGGTTAAAGACAATATGACGATTGCCACTTTGGATCCGCAACCCATAGATCCGAATGCCAAGCCGCAAGGCAAGCCACATTCCCGCTAAATGAAAAACTTAAACCGCGTCGTGATGCGTTGTTGCGCAATGTCTTGTGTACTTAATGTACACGGCGACATTGTGCGCCTAGCCTCACTTAGCGCTTTAAATTTTTCTGGTTTATTAGTAAGAAACAATTAATTTGTAACAGAAATAATTTACACCGTCATTCCCGCGAAAGCGGGAATCCAATTTAAGGTTTTACAATGAAAAAAATTCAATATTTAATTACCTTTTTCGTCACATTGTTGGCATTCAACGCCAACGCCGCAGTCAAAATCCAACACTGGCAAACCAGTTCGGGCAGCCAAGTGTATTTTGTTGAAAACCACGATTTGCCGATTTTAGACATGAGCGTGAATTTTCCAGCCGGTAGTTCGCGTGATACTAAGCAGACTTCTGGTGTGGCGGGTGTGACAAAATACCTGATGACATTGGGTGCAGATGGCATGAATGAAGAGGCGATTACCAATCAGTTTGCGGATATTGGCGCTATTTTAGGTGGTGAGCTGGACTTGGATAGGGCAGCTTTTAAATTGCGCACTTTAACCAGCGAGCAAGCAAAAGCACTGGCGGTTTTTAATAAAATATTGCACAAGCCCGATTTTCCGCAGGCTATTTTAGAGCGCGAAAAAACACGTATCGTAGCTGGCTTGCAAGAGGCAGCAACACAGCCAGAAAGCATCTCAAACAAAGCGTTTATGCAGGCAATGTATGGCACGCACCCCTACAGCTTGGATGAAAGCGGCGAAATCGAAACAATTAATGCCATGAAGCGTGAAGATTTAGTCGCGTTTTATCAGCAATATTACACCGCCAAAAGCGCCGTAATTGCCTTGATTGGCGATATGACAGAAACGCAAGCGCGCGCTATTGCAGAGGATGTATCTAAGGGCTTGCCACAAGGTGCGGCCATACCAAAAATCGCGCCAGTCAACTTGCCGCAAGCGCCAAACACACAAAATATTGCACACCCAGCCAGCCAAGCGCATATTTTGTTGGGCTACCCAGGCATTAAACGTGGCGATGCTGATTA
>JAZKDM010000168.1:8867-13074 GCA_040387535.1 Pseudomonadota bacterium
GCCAAGCGCATATTTTGTTGGGCTACCCAGGCATTAAACGTGGCGATGCTGATTACTTTCCTTTATATGTAGGTAACTACATTTTAGGCGGCGGCGGTTTTGTCTCGCGCTTAACCGAAGAGGTACGCGAAAAACGCGGCTTGGTTTACAGCGTATACAGTTATTTTATGCCCATGGGCGAGCTGGGCCCTTTTCAGATTGGACTGCAAACTAAGAAAGAGCAAGCTGCAGATGCCTTAAAAGTCGTGAATGAAACAGTGGCTAAATTTATGCAAAATGGCGTCACTGAAAAAGAATTGAAAGCAGCTAAATCCAACATTATTGGCGGCTTTCCAATGCGTATCGATAGTAATAATAAAATCTTGGATTACTTAGGTGTAATTGGCTTTTATCAATTGCCTATGACGTATCTGGATGACTTTAACAAAGAAGTCGCCAAAGTGACCACGGCACAAATTAAAGATGCGTTTAATCGACGCGTTAAACCGGCTAATTTTGTCGCAGTGACGGTAGGCGCACAGTAAAAAATAAAATTAAGGTTAAAATAAGGCTTTGCACCGTATTCAAAGCCTTATTTTGCCAAAACCACCTGCCTCTAAATCCTCAAAAACCAATCAAGTACGCATCAATGCTGGTGTATGGCGTAGCCGGCTGCTTAAATTTCCCGATGTAGAGGGCTTACGCCCAACGCCAGAGCGTGTGCGTCAAACCGTTTTCAATTGGCTTGGGCAAGATTTAACGGGTAAAACCTGCCTAGATTTGTTTGCAGGCACTGGCGCATTTGGGTTTGAGGCTTTATCGCGTAACGCAAAAAACGTAGTGATGGTTGAAAATTCTGGTTTAGCGTATCAATCGTTGATGCAAAATCAGCAATTGTTAGACGCAAAAAACGGTCAGATTTTACGTCAAGATGTATTGGCTTTTTTAAACCAGAACACTCAGCAATTTGATGTGATTTTTTGTGACCCACCTTATCATAAAGCCTGGCTGGATAAAATATTACCCACATTAAATCAGCACCTTAGCCAAAATGGCTTGGTGTATATTGAGGCTGAATTCGCGTTAGACTCAAGCGATTTGTTAAACGGCTGGCAGCTAATAAAACAAAATAAAGCGGGCAACGTTTATTATCATTTGCTAAAATCAGTGTAAGCGTTTTGCAAAAGTCCTAGTTTAGGATGAAGTGCAAGGCGCGCGGAGCGGAAAAACCGGAATGTATAAGGAATACATGAGGATTTTGAGCACCGCGTAACGTAGCAATTCGCCTAAAATAGGAGCTTTTAGTGAGCAAAAACCGCATTGCCGTTTACCCTGGCACTTTTGACCCCATAACCTTGGGCCATGAAGATATTGTGCATAGAGCCGCTAATCTTTTCGATGAATTGATTGTGGCCGTAGCAGGCAGCACCAATAAAAGCACCTTATTTAGCTTAGAAGAGCGTGTGGAATTGGCAAAAAGTGGATTTAAAAAAGCCAGTAATATCAAAGTGATGGGCTTTAGCGGTTTGTTGATGCAATTTGTCCAAGATCAAGGTGCGCAAATGGTGATTCGCGGTTTGCGCGCGGCCAGTGATTTTGAATACGAATTTCAATTGGCCGGCATGAATCGCAAATTGTACCCAAAGCTAGAAACCCTATTTTTAACGCCAGCCGAACAATATATGTTTGTATCTTCTAGCTTGGTGCGCGAAGTGGCAAGGCTGGGAGGCGACGTACATCAATTTGTGTCTTCTACGGTTGAAGATGCAATTTTAGAGAAACTTAAACAAGCATAATCTACATGGCGCTTTTTATTACAGATGAATGCATTAACTGCGATGTATGCGAGCCAGAATGCCCTAACGAGGCGATTTATCAGGGGCAGGAAATCTACGAAATAAACCCGAATTTATGTACAGAGTGTGTAGGGCATTTTGATAAGCCGCAGTGTGTAGCGGTTTGCCCTGTTGATTGCATACCGCTGAACCCAGACGTGGTTGAAACGCAGGAGCAATTGCTGGATAAGTATTACCGCATTACGCAGTTAAAGACCGCTTAAAATAATCAATAAAATTTAATCTTGGAGAATCTAGCATGAGAGTTTTACACACTATGTTGCGCGTGGGTAATTTAAACCAGTCTATTGATTTTTACACCAAAGTGCTGGGAATGAAGCTGATTCGTCAACATGACTACCCAGACGGCGAGTTTACGCTGGCTTTTGTGGGCTATGGTAATGAATACGATAATAGCGTGATTGAGTTAACCTATAACTATGGCAAAACCAGCTACGAAATGGGTGGTGCTTACGGACATATGGCGATTGAAGTGGATGATGCCTACAAGGCTTGCGAAGCGGTTAAGGCGGCTGGCGGAAAAGTGATTCGCGAAGCTGGGCCAATGAAGCACGGCACCATTATTATTGCGTTTATTGAAGACCCAGATGGCTACAAGATTGAGTTTATTCAAAAAGGGACTATTGACTATCCCAGATAAGTAATGGCGGATGACTGAACATATTCAACAGCTTAGAGTTGCAGTGCAAGCCGCTCTGGATGGCGATTGGGAAAAATCGCATCTGATTGCGCAGGACTATTCTGATAGCACTGCCAATTGGTTGCACGCCGTGTTACATAAAATTGAGGGCGATAAATTCAATAGCAATTATTGGTACGCTAAAACCAATGGCAAAAAGTTTGAAGACTTTAGTGATGTAAACGCGGAACTGACTGCGATTAAAACAAGCTTAAATAATTAAACTTTAACAGCCTGTGTTCTATTTAATGGAAACACACTGTGCTTTTGTGCATCAATCTTATTCACAAAAAACACCTGCGCAAGCCTTGAGTCTGCTAGGTTTTTACCAAAAAACTGGTTAGCCGCATGATAGTGGCGGCCTTCATATAAAATCAGTGTGTTGTATACATTATTCACACGCACAATTTCATCAAACATGCTGTGATAGCTGGTATCCATCACAATTTGACCTTCTTTAAATCGCTCATCGTTTTCGGCTAAGCAACGTTCGTATTTTTCGGCATCAAAGCTTTTATTCGGTTTAAATAAGGAGGTGCCACCATTTAATGGGGCCTCTGGTGTTAAATAAAGCACACCCGCAAATATGGTGTTTTGATCGGTATGAATTACACCCTGAGCATATTCTTCTGTAACACTTTGAAAGCTGGTTGAAATCGCCCAGCGCATATAGTCATATTCGGTATTATGAAAAACTGACACCAGTTTTTTGATGATTTTTTCGTGCAAAGATTTATCTAAATCAAATAAGTCGCTAGTTCTAGTGCCTGGGTAAACGTACTTTACATTTTTTTTTTCTTTAAGAGAAAGGTATTGCTGCGCCAGTGCAAACTCGCGGATTGCATCTGGATTTTCGTAGAAGTTTTCAATAACAGCGACAGGGTATAAATTCATATCAATAGTTTTTAGCGGTGACTTAGCTCGTAGTATAGCGTTGCAGGCTTGTTTTTGCCACAAGCCGCTTATCTTGCGCCACTCAAATCCCTCTGCGGGATTTAAATAGAACATGCGCTTCCAGCCTTGCCAGCCTGTTGTGATGCGCCAAGGGTAGGGGATTAGACTGATGACGCTGTAATGTAAATGCGGTGTTTTGCCTTTGGCGTTACCAGAATCACCCACCGCAGCAATAATATCGCCCCTGCCTGCATAATCCAATGCTTGTGCATTGATTGAATTAAGGTGTGCGTAATAGTGGATACGCCACTTTGGCCCTAATATGGCCACTACTTTGCCACCCATTTCAATATGCCCTGTATAAATTACTATGCCGTCTGTGCTACTGATCACACGCGACCCTTTAGGGGCGAAGATATCAATGCCCTTATGCACACCAGATTTACCCCAGGGGCTATACCAGAAACTATTGGCGTTCCAATCTTGACTGCTAGCATTGGTGACAGGAATAACCCCGTGCTGGGGAATGAGTAGTCCCAGCACTAGGATAATCGCTAAAATATTAAATAGTTTTAGCATATTGGCTCTTACACAACATCGTAAGCCGAATGCATTTGTGGCGACTCAGGCTTGCTGCTGATTTGGTACCAATCCACTTTGCGCGTAATCACCATGACTAAAGTCAGTAAACCAAATACCAGCAATGAACCCATCAAGAGCGCATTATCTTCTGATGCCAATATTCCATATAGCGCGCCATACAAGGCGGTGAGCAAGCTTGCGAAAATGAAGCCATTGG
>JAZKDM010000169.1:0-2715 GCA_040387535.1 Pseudomonadota bacterium
AAGCAACAATAATACCAAATGTTTCAGTGTTAAAAGCGCTTAGGCTGAATAAATTGCGCCCAGCACACGCAAACCTTTGGCACCTGTAACGGCGGGTAGGTTGCTGGGCTTGTAGTCAATGGTTTGTTTGGCAAGCCAGGCAAAGGCCGCCGCCTCAACCCAATCTACGCCTACGCCTAATTCTGCAGTGGTTGCGAGTTTTGTATGGCCTAATAATTGTTGTAAATGTTGAATCAGCAGCGCGTTATGCGCGCCACCACCACATAAATATACATCATCTACATTGCCACAAAATTGGGCAAGCGCATCATGAATGGTGCGCGCGGTGAGCGCAAGTAAGGTATGCGCTACATCTTGTGGGCGGTAATCAGCTTTGCCCAAATGTTTGGCTAGCCATTCATCATTAAACAAATCGCGCCCAGTACTTTTTGGTGGCGGCAATGCAAAAAAGGGTTCAGCTAACATTTGCAATAATAGCGGTTCAATGATTTTGCCTGTGGATGCCCATGCGCCATTTGCATCATAATCTTTGCCCAAATGCTGTTTTATCCAAGCATCTAATAGCATATTGCCAGGGCCAGAATCAAAACCTAGCACCTCACCATTTTTGGCTAAATAGGTAATGTTAGCGATGCCGCCAATATTAATCAGTGCACGATTAAATTTAGCTGAGCCAAAAACGGCTTGATGAAAAGCGGGTACCAATGGCGCGCCTTGGCCGCCTGCGGCAATATCGCGACTTCTAAAATCAGAAACCACCGTGACATTGGTCAGTTCTGCCAATAGCGCCGCATTGCCAATCTGCAAGGTAAAGCCAAGCTCTGGCCTATGGCGAATAGTCTGGCCGTGGCAACCAATTGCAGAGATTGCGCTGGCCGCTAAGTTTTGCTTGGCTAATAAGGCATTTACTGCGTCTGCATATAAGCTTGCAAGGGTATTTGCCGTTAAGGCCGTAATTTCCAATTCATTGTGCGTTGATATATGTAATTGCAATAACTGCGATTTAAGTAATTGCGGGTATGCCAAAAAGTGCGTCGCAAGCACTTGGCATTTAGCATCGCTTAAATCACACAGCGCAACATCAACGCCGTCCAAGCTAGTGCCAGACATAATGCCGATAAATAATTGAGGCGTATCCATCTTTTAATCTGTTGAGGCAGTTTGCCTGCGGTTAAGCATTTCAATGCGCGCCATCAGGTTTAAGCTTTGCTTATCAAATTCTTGCTTATATTTGCCTTCTATCGGAACGCTTGTCGGTAATGCTACTTTCATAGGGTCGCGATGCACTTTGTTAACCAAAAATTCATAATGCAAATGAGGGCCTGTGGCTAAACCAGACATACCCACAAAACCAATAATATCGCCCTGCGCTACGCTCATACCTTTACGCAAACCAGGTGCAAAGCGTGATAAATGGCCATATACCGTGCTGATGCCGTTTTCGTGCTTAAGCACAATCACATTGCCATAGCCGCCCTTGCGGCCAACAAAGTCTACAACGCCATTACCAGAAGCTTTAATACGCGTACCCGTTGGCGCCGCCATATCCACACCTTTGTGTGCTTTGATGCGATTTAAAATAGGATGGTATCGCCCTGTGCTAAACGATGAACTAATGCGGGTAAATTCTAGCGGTGAGCGTAAAAAAGATTTATGAATGCTTTTACCTTCAGGCGTGTAATAAGCAAATTTTCCTTCTGCGTCACCAAAATGAACGGCTTGATATTTTTTGCCTTGATTCACAAATTCTACCGCCAGCACATTGCCAAGCTTCATCATCTCGCCAGCGTTGTAAAAGGCTTCATACACCACATTAAAATAATCGCCAGGCCGTAAATCATCATGAAAATCAATTTCACTGGAAAATATATCGGCGATTTGTAGCGCGATTTGGTCAGGTATGCCAGCATCATCGGTGGCACCAAATAAAGAATCCACAATAATGGCCGATTTTAAAACCTGATGATTTTGCAAAATAAGTTTTTGCGTGGCAACTTGGTAGCCGCTAGGCGTCAGGCCAGCCACTAAAATGGTTTCATGATCCACTTCATATTCTAAATGCAATAATCGGCCATCTAAATTGGTTTTTATTTCTAATGTGTGGCCAGGAATCAATTGGTTGTTCATGGCGCGTGCATCTGGCGAAAGCATTAAAAATTTAATCGCATCTTCATCGCGTATGCTCATACGTTTAAAGATGCTGCTTAAAGTATCGTCGCGCCGCACTTGGTCAATTTGCCAAAACTCTTCATCGCGATTCACATTGTGCACAGCTAGCGGCAGGGTTACCTCTTCAGTAATCGTTTCAGATTTAACGTAACGCGCTTGCTCAGGCGAAACAGTGCCAAAAGCGGCGATAATTGCAAAAAATGGTAAAACCAAAATCAGCGAAACCCAGCGCAATTTTATTTTACGCAAACTCTGCAATAAGTTTTGCGTTAAAATAGTAAGCTTAGTTTTTTGCGTGTTTTTGTTGAAAAAATTCGTCATAAAATAGTATAAAAAATCGCTCAAATGCTTGAATTAAAAAGCTTTACGCTTTAAATGGAAATACATAGTAACAGAATTTTTATCGCAATAAAAAGTAACAATTTGTAAAGATACCCTCTTTTAGCCATTGGAAAAAGCCGTGAATACCGACATCAACCAATCATTAGCCATCATCAAACGCGGCTGTGAAGAATTACTGATTGAGCAAGAATTAATCGAAAAATT
>JAZKDM010000169.1:2815-4038 GCA_040387535.1 Pseudomonadota bacterium
GGCATTCCGCTACGAATCAAAGCGGGCTTTGATCCTACCGCGCCTGACTTGCATCTTGGTCACACCGTGTTAATTAATAAGTTACGCCACTTTCAAGATCTAGGCCATCAAATCTTATTTTTGATTGGTGACTTCACGGGCATGATTGGCGACCCAACGGGCAAAAGCGCAACGCGCCCGCCATTAACTAAAGAGCAAGTGATTGAAAATGCACAATCTTATGCAAGCCAAGTCTTTAAAGTTTTAGATAAAGATAAAACCGAAATTGTATTTAACTCAAGCTGGCTCACCGATTTAGGTGCAGCAGGTATGCTTAAATTAGCTTCAAGCTTAACAGTTGCGCGCATGCTGGAACGCGATGACTTTTCAAAAAGATTCAAGTCTAATCAGCCAATCGCCATACATGAATTTATGTACCCGCTTTTACAAGGCTACGATTCAGTCGCATTAAAAGCGGACGTAGAATTAGGCGGCACTGACCAGAAATTCAATCTGTTGATGGGGCGCGAGTTACAAAAGCAAGCCGGCCAAAGCCAGCAGTGCGTACTAACCATGCCATTATTAGAGGGTTTGGATGGTGTCAATAAGATGTCTAAATCACTTAATAACTATATAGGTATTAATGAGGCGCCTGAAATTATCTTTGCCAAACTGATGTCGATTAGCGATGAATTAATGTGGCGCTATATAGAGTTACTTTCATTTGAATCACTAGAAACAGTACAGCAATGGAAAGCGGCAGTAACCGCTGGCGAAAATCCGCGCAATATTAAAGTGCGCTTTGCGCAAGAGATAGTGGCGCGCTTCCATAGTCAGCTTGATGCTGAGAAAGCGCTCAATGATTTTCAAACGCGTGCCAAAGGCGGTGTGCCCGATGAAGTGCCAGAAGTGACTATTAATATTGATACTGAATCGATTGGAATTGCACAATTATTAAAATTGGCAGGCTTGGTAGAAAGCACATCTGAAGCAAATCGTGCTATTGATCAAGGCGGGGTGAAATTAGATAGCGAAAAAGTAGCGGATAAAAGTTTGCAGCTCAGTAAAGGGTTTTGCGGCGTAGCGCAAGTGGGTAAACGCAAGTTTGCTAAAATTAATGTGCTCTAAACTGATGGCGCCCATCGATATTTTCATTCGATTGTAACAATTTTGTAACTTCGTGAATTAGGGCTTGACCAAATTTTAACCCTCTGTAGAATGCGCACCTCGTTACAGACAACCGT
>JAZKDM010000170.1:0-8894 GCA_040387535.1 Pseudomonadota bacterium
CGATTAAACTCACATGCTTAAACATTGTATTGCTTTCCTAACTATTTAATTAACTTAATATTTGTTCAGATTTATATTTTATCAAATTAGGCCTGTTCGTGATAGCATTTATGCCTTAAGTTTTACAGACAGTTTACGCCATGCCGCTTTTTCAAAACGCTACCTTTTTTATCTCAGCCCATCATTTACGCGATTTACCACCTGCATCTGGTATCGAAGTCGCATTTGCTGGCCGCTCTAACGCGGGTAAATCTAGCGCGCTTAATACGCTGGCCAACCACAATCGTCTTGCCTTTGTCAGTAAGCAACCAGGCCGCACCCAACTCATTAACTTTTTCACTTTAGGCAACGACCGCCACTTGGTCGATTTACCTGGTTACGGGTATGCAAAAGTACCCGAAAGCATGCGCGCGCACTGGCAAAGCGTGTTTGCGCGCTATTTATCAGAGCGCACCAGCTTGGGCGGCTTAGTATTAGTCATGGATAGCCGCCATCCACTCACACCACTAGACCGCCAAATGTTGGATTGGTTTTGTCCAAGTGGCAAACCTGTGCATGTTTTATTAACAAAATCCGATAAATTATCGCGCGGCGAAGCGGGATTGACCTTGGCTAAAGTGCGTAAAGAGCTGCTTGAAACTTGGGATAAAACCTATGGCAGCAATTGCACGGTGCAATTATTTTCCAGCTCTAAAAAATTAGGCGTAGAAGAAGCCGAAAAAGTGATTGGGGCATGGCTGTTTGCAGATGAAACAAAAGCTGCTGAGGAATAAGCGCTAAAACATACATCTTTGCATAAACCTTAAATATTGCTTTACCTACTTAATGTGAGGGAATTGTTCATGACAACGCCATACTTAAAGCACATATTAGCGGTTTTATTCTGCGTGTTTCATCAAAACGCTTTTGCCTTAGACGCCTCTCAAAGCATCACCGTAACACCACTTTTAAAAACCACTAGCAGTTGGAATGGCGCGCCATTGGCCTATCCAAGCGGCAACGCAGAAATTACTGGCATGGTGATAGAAATTGCCGCAGGCGCAGAAACTGGCTGGCATTTGCACGCAGTACCATCGTTCGGCATGATACTAGAAGGTCGTTTAGAGGTATCACTAAAAGACGGTAGCACCAAAATATTGGAAGCTGGAGAGGCCTTAGCTGAAGTAGTGAACACTTTGCACAACGGCCGCAATATTGGCAACACACCTGTCAAAATTGTAGTGTTTTATGCTGGCGCAGTGGGCAGCAAACTGACTGATAAGCCACTGCCATAAATGACACCAATCTATACTGCAAAGCTAATTGGGTAGTTACTTATTTCTTCAAGAACACTAAATCCCAAACGCCATGACCCAATTTGATGCCACGATTTTCAAATTTAGTTAACGGTCTGTAAGCAGGCTTTTCAGCATAATCTATCGCCGTGTTTTTTAATTGCGGCTCTGCATTAAGTGCGTCTAAAACCCATTCTGCGTATTCTTGCCAATCGGTTGCCACATGAATGTAAGCACCCACTTTCAATTTGGTGCAAAGCAGTTTTAAAAACTCGGCTTGAATCAATCGGCGTTTATGATGGCGTTTTTTATGCCAAGGATCAGGGAAAAAGATATGCACGCCATCTAGGCTATTATCTGCAAGCATCTGTTGTAGCACTTCCACCACGTCATGCTGGATGATACGAATATTTTGGATACTGGATTCTTCTATCAACTTAAGCAAACTGCCAACGCCTGGCGTGTGCACTTCTACCGCCACAAAATCACAATCGGGCAAGGTTTGAGCGATTTTGGCGGTGCTTTCACCCATACCAAAACCGATTTCTAGGATTTTTTTGCTGTTAGGTCTAGCAAATACTTGATTTAAATCCAATAAATTTTCGGCATATTCAATGCCAAATTGCGGCCAAACTGTTTCAAGCGCATGCGCTTGGCCCTTGGTTAAGCGGCCTTGACGCAACACAAAGCTGCGAATGCGGCGATGCATATGTTCGTTTGGCAAATCGTCAGGTGTTTCTGTTTTAGTTAAATCGGTCATGCGCGCATTATACTTAAATTGTGAACAATTTATTTCAGAGCATATGGGCTTTATCGCCGCTTTTAAAACCAATTAATGGCGAATCAAAATCTTTGCTTAAGGCAATCACTTTAAATAACTCGCCCATTTCGGCAGGGGATAATAATTTTTGCGCGGCTGCCGCCAATGGCGCATAAGCCGCCATGTTGTTTGGCGATGTTTCGCTTAATATTTCCAGCAAGCCACAATTCATTAAAAAGCTGGCTTGATTGCAGTAACCAGCCAAACTTAAATCAAGCGCAACGCCCGCCTCTGCAATCGCTGTAAAGTTTACATGCGCGGTAATGTCTTGAAGGCCCACATAAATCAGCGGATTACTGTGCGCATAATGTTGATAATGGCACATCAAGGTGCCTGTATTACGCTGCGGGTGATAATATTCAGCGGCGCCAAAGCCATAATCAAGCATTAAAATAACGCCTTGTTTCAGGCTGGCAGCTAAGCTGCTAATTAAGCCTGATGCGGCAGGGCAAACTTCAGTTAAATAATCGATTGGTAGCGAGTGTGCGTTTACTTTATCCTGTAATTCTCCTGCAGCTAAAGGCTTATCTTGCCAAATAAATTCTGCATCAAATCCCACACCACGCTCTATTAAACCCTGCTTTGTATTGCCGACAAGGTATACAGGAACCGCATCTAAAACCTCATTGCCAATAATTAATCCAACAAAATCCACTGGTAGCGCGTCTAGCCAAACAATGCGCTTAAATAATTCACTTGGTAATTTTTGTAAGGTTTCTAGCTGAATTTGGCGTAAGTAATCACTTACTTCTAATATAAAGTATTGCGCTGGGAGTTGTTCTAAAGATTGCAACTCAAGCATTAAATCAGCTGCTAATTTGCCAGTGCCTGCGCCTAACTCTAAAATACAGCCTTTGGTTTCGTTTAAAACCTGCGCCGCTTGTCTGGCTAAAGTGCGTGCAAATAATGGTGAAATTTGCGGTGCAGTCACAAAATCGCCACCGCCTTTTTGATTATCGGCGAACTTAAGTGCGCCGCCGCTGTAATAACCTAGGCTAGGTGTATATAAAGCCATCTGCATAAATGTGTAAAAATCTATCCAACCGCCCGCTTGCTCAATTTTTTGCTGAATTAAACGGCTTAATTGCTGGCTGTGATCTTGCGCAAGCGAGTCTGGGATAGGTAGATTTAGATGTAAATTTGAGGCCATAAGCCATTATAATATTTGATTACTAAAGTGAGTGAATCTTGAGCGAATCTCTAAACAATAAAGTCGTGTTGATTACCGGTGGTGCCAAGCGTGTAGGCGCAGCCATTTGTCGCGAACTGCATGCTTGCGGCGCACAATTGATGATTCACTACAAAACCAGCACATCCGAAGCGCGCGCTTTGCAAGCTGAGCTGAATTTACAGCGCCCCAACTCCGTTGCGATTATTCAGGGCGATTTACTCAATATCGCGGTTCTACCGAGCTTGGTGCAAGAAACGGTAAAGCATTTTGGCAAGCTAGATGTGTTGATTAATAATGCCTCTAGCTATTACGCCACTGAAATTGGTGCGATTACTGAAGATAATTGGCACGATTTGGTGGGCAGCAACTTAAAAGCACCCATGTTTTTAGCGCAAGCCGCGGCAGTTGAGCTACGCAAAAATCACGGCTGTATTGTGAATATTACCGATATGCATATTGAAAGGCCCAAAAAAGGCTATGTGGTTTACAGCGTGGCAAAGGCTGGTTTGGTGACGCTAACTAAATCGTTGGCGCATGAATTAAGCCCAGAGGTACGCGTAAACGCCGTAGCACCTGGGCCTGTGCAATGGCCAGAAAATAATCCGCAATTTGATGAAGTGTATCGCCAACGTGTGATTTCACAAACACTGCTGAAAAAAATTGGTGAGCCAAAAGACATTGCCAAAGCCGTTAAATTTTTGGTGGCAGATGCGCCGTTTATTACAGGCCATGTGCTGGCGGTAGATGGCGGGCGTAGCTTGAATTTATAGGCTTGAATTTATAGAATGGTGAGGCACGCTAGCTTTACGATAGCAAATCAGCCGATTCAATCGTTTTAACAAGATCAACAATTTTTTCAGCGCTAACTGGCTGCGAAAACAAATAACCTTGCGCCCCATAGCAGCCTAATTTTTTCAACTGTTGATACACGAATTTATCTTCAACGCCTTCTGCAATCACGTCTATATTCAGATTTTTCGCCAGCTCTAAGGTGGATCGCACAATTGCTTCGCTAAATTTATTGCTAAGCATCTCTTTGATAAACTGCTGATCAATTTTAAGATAATTCAGCGGCAGCTGTTGTAAGTACAGTAGAGAGCTGTAACCCGTACCATAATCGTCAATACTGATTTCTACGCCTAACTCCATTAAAGTTTTAAGTACTGCCTTAACGCGTATTGGGTCGGATAGTGCGCTGGATTCCGTAATTTCAATTTCCAAATAACTGGCGGGCATATTGTTTTGCATTAGCGCCTTTTTAATTTCGTTGGCTAAATCAAAATTCATTAAATCTCTAGCCGTGACATTTAGCGCAATACTAATCATTAAGCCTTGCTCACTCCAAGTGCGCCATTGCCTAGTCGCCATATTGAGCACGGAGGTAAACATGGCATGTATTAAATCTGTCGTCTCAATATGCGGTAGAAACTGATTTGGCGCCAACAAACCGCGTTTAGGATGTTGCCAGCGAATAAGTGCCTCTACACCCAGCACTTTTTGGCCAACCACATTGACTTTAGGTTGATAATAAATAACTAGCTGATGCTCGGTAATAGCCGCTCTAAAATCCAGTAAAACCCAACTTCTATCATCCTCAATCTCTTTATGTTCATCAAAAACTTCTACCTGTGATTGATTGCGTTTTGTGCTCAATAGTGCGCGCTCACTTTGGTTTAGCATGGTCAAATAGCTTACCTTTTCGTGAGCAGCGTTAATTGATATGCCAATACTGCAAGTCGTTTTTATCTTAACTCCATCAATTACAAAAGGCTCATTTAACATCTGATGAATTCGCCAAGCTTGTAACTCAATATCTTGTCTATTTTTAATATTGAGCATCAAAAGCGTAAATTCATCACCATCCACCCTAGCAAAATGATGACCCATCTTGAGGCTTTCCGCGTAAAAATTCACCGCAATTGACTTTAATATTGAATCCCCAACACTAAATCCGAAGGTGTTATTGATCGATTTAAATCCATCAATATCAATCAACATCAATCCATTATAGCCACGGCCATAATGATTACTGATGTCATCAATATTGACGCCAACTACATGCATAATATGATTGCGATTTGGAATACCCGTTAAGTAGTCGGTATTATTTTGCGTTTCTAATAATTGTGTGAAATGCGTAATTTTTCGCATGGACAATGTAAGCTCGTTCCAGCCAAGCATAATTATCGAAAAGAACCCGACCACAATAGCAATTGTCGCGGGGTGCAGCGCCTTAAAGTAAATAATGAGCAGTGTTACCGGAAATAACAACACGATGGGCAACAGCAGCCTTAACACATTCGTAACATGACCAATTTCTTTGCTGACTCTTGGAATCACTAACTTTTTCATATCTGGGTGCATTGCCACTGCACCAAAAAATACATAGGCTAGCAGCCATAGTATTAAATTAAAATTGCTAGGTACGCCCAAGCTATGGCTGGTGCCATGAAAAAGAGATTCCCCTGCTGCAAACAAAACCGTGCCAATTGTGAGCAAGGTAAACGCTTTAGATTGACTGGCTTCGCTACTGACCCAAACCCAAAACAGCATGCCAATTTCAATATAAGCAAAGGTCGGATATATCATTCTGAAAGTCTGCGGGCGACTAATTGAAAACCCATATTCTAGAATGGTAGGTAAGAACAGAAACTGCCAACCAACCAGTATTAAACTAGTGGCTAAAATCCAGCCTTGAAAAAAGCCATGTTTGGGAAATTCACGATGTAACTTGCTGGAAAACTGCCACAGTGAAGTCACCATGAATAGATGACCCATTAGCAAACCAACATCGGCTATCGACAAACTTAAACCAAATGCACCGCTGGCATCGGTATTCGCTTGAACGATTCCACCGATAAATTGTGACGTTAGCGATAGTAAAAAGTAAATCCACGGGCGAATCACATCGGGATTTTCTGATTTATTTAACGTTATTCCCCGGAAAACACCCAGCAAACAATAAAAACAAATCATAAAATACCAAGGGTCGCGTAAGCCTATGCTGTCGAGAAAGGGTAAGCACAGCGCAAGCAAAATGCCTAAGCTTAAATAAGCCCTCCAATCTTCTGTGACTTTCATTATCGCCCCTTATATAAAACGCGTATCTTCTGCGCTAATCCAACCTGAGCTTAGTCGTTAATAACAGCCTGATTAATCCCTATTTTGACTAACTGTATAGTAGTTCTGAAAGAATTTATTCAATAGCGAATGTTAAATATCATTAATTGAATAGCTTGAAATGTTCTTACCGTACAATTCAAGCGGTAAAACTTAATGCTCACCTTCAGTTATAATCTGTGCCAATAGATAACAGATGGCTAACTCGCATGATTAAGCACCTACCAGACAACCATTCCAACAACTTTATTAAGTTGCGCAACAGCCTTATCTCAAGCACTGGCAAAGCCATTGGCGATTACAATATGATTGAAGACGGCGATACAGTTTTGGTGTGCATGAGTGGCGGAAAAGATAGTTACACCATGCTGATGATGTTGCTAGCGCTGCAAGAGCGCGCGCCGATTGACTTCAAGCTTATCGCCATGAATTTAGACCAAAAACAACCTAACTTTCCGGCGCATGTTTTACCTGAATATTTTAAAAAGTTAGGTGTGGATTACCGCATTGTGGAAGCGGATACTTATTCAGTCGTGAAAGAGAAAATCCCAGAAGGCAAAACTACTTGTAGCTTATGCAGCCGCTTGCGTCGCGGTATTATCTACACCACCGCCAAAGAGCTGGGCGCTAATAAAATCGCGCTTGGGCATCATCGCGATGACATTGTAGAAACCTTATTCCTAAATATGTTCTTTGGTGCAAAACTCAAAGCGATGCCACCCAAATTGGCAACCAATGACAAACAAAATGTAGTGATTCGCCCTTTAGCCTATTGTGCCGAAAAAGATATTGCCAGCTACGCGCGTCAAATGGAGTTTCCGATTATTCCGTGTGATTTATGCGGTAGCCAAGAAAATCTACAACGCCAAAAAGTCAAAGATATGTTGCAAGCGTGGGAGCGTGAACAGCCAGGCCGCGTCAATAATATCTTCCGCGCCATCAGCAATGTGGAACCCTCACATCTTGCCGATGTGAATTTATATGACTTTAAAAGCTTAACTCAAGCCAAGCCAGACGACGAAGACCCACTATTTGGTGACATAGCCAATGAAGGCGCCGCTTTAAGCATCAGCAGTAACGACGGCACACGAATTGAGTTCGCCAGAAACAAATAAGGCCACTTTCACACCGCTAATCATTGAAATTGTTGCTTTTTTTCATTGACTTATTGTCTACAAGCCAATTAGCTTGCTATCATCTAAGCAATTATTCAAATTAGCGCTTAAATCTAGGCATCAATGTCCAAACTACTCATTGTAGAATCACCTTCTAAAGCAAAAACGCTTAAAAAATACCTTGGTAACGATTTTGAGGTGTTGGCTTCTTACGGCCATATTCGCGATTTAATCCCCAAAAATGGCGCGGTTGACCCAGCCAATAATTTCGCCATGAAATACGACATTATTGAGCGCAACTCTAAACATATGGACGCGATTACGCGTGCCGTTAAAAGTGCTGATAGCATCTATCTGGCAACCGATCCGGACCGCGAAGGTGAAGCGATTTCTTGGCATATCGCCGAAATTTTGGCAGAGAAAAAACTACTTAAAAACAAGCTATTAAAACGCGTTGAATTCAACGAGATTACGCAAACAGCGGTAAAACACGCCATTGATAATCCGCGTGATATTGCCATGAACTTGGTTAACGCCCAGCAAGCACGCCGTGCGTTGGATTATTTGGTTGGCTTTAATTTATCGCCGCTTTTGTGGAAAAAGATCCGCAGGGGCTTATCGGCTGGCCGTGTACAAAGCCCTGCGTTGCGTTTGATTGTAGAACGTGAGTTAGAGATTGAAGCGTTTAAATCACAAGAGTATTGGTCGATTCACCTAGATGCGCTGAAACATGCGCACAGCTTTAATGCCAAGTTAATTCAATTAAATGGCGAAAAAGTAGAGCAATTCACGGTCATTAACCATGATCAGCAAGCGGACATTGTCGGCAAATTATTGCTGGCCAGTGCTGGCAAAACCACCGTTTCGCGCGTTGAGAAAAAGCAACGCAGCCGTAGCCCTGCTGCACCATTTACCACCTCTACCCTGCAACAAGAGGCGGTGCGTAAGCTTGGTTTCACCACCAGCCGTGCCATGCGCGTTGCGCAGCAGTTATATGAAGGCGTGGATATTGGCTCTGGTACCACTGGTTTAATTACCTATATGCGTACCGATTCGTTTAGCTTGGCGACAGAAGCGGTAATGAGTATTCGCGATTATGTGAAAAAGAATTTTGACGCCGACTATTTGCCAAAATCGCCGATTATGTACAAAACCAAAGCCAAAAATGCGCAAGAGGCGCATGAGGCAATTCGCCCAACCGATATTGCGCGCAGCCCAACGGCCATGCGCAAATATCTGAATGACGAGCAATTTAAATTATACGAAATGATTTGGAAGCGTACGCTGGCTTGCCAAATGTCGCCCGCCAAATTTGATGCGGTAAGTGTGGATTTGAGTGTGGGCTCTGAAGCCAATCTATTCCGCGCCACTGGCCAAACTTTAGTGTTCCCCGG
>JAZKDM010000171.1:0-3638 GCA_040387535.1 Pseudomonadota bacterium
GCCGTCCATAAGCGCAAAATATCAGCGCCGTAAGTATCCATTACCTTTTGCGGCGCCACTACATTGCCTTTAGACTTACTCATTTTACGGCCTGCGCCATCCACCACAAAACCATGCGTTAGTAAGGCATTGTAAGGCGCGCGACCATCAATGGCGCAGCCTGTGAGCAAGCTAGATTGGAACCAGCCGCGATGTTGGTCAGAACCTTCTAAATATAAATCCGCAGGGAAATTTAACTCTGGACGGCGTTTTAATACCGCCGCATGCGTTGCGCCAGAATCAAACCAAACGTCTAATGTGTAAGTGACTTTTTTATAATCCGCCATATTTTCAGGCGCATATTGGCTTAAAAATGCATCACTATCCAAACTAAACCAAGCTTCAACGCCTGCTTTTTCAACCAGCAAACAAGCTTGCTCTAGTAAAGAGGCTGTTTGTGGGTGCGGCTCACCCGTTTCTTTATGTACAAAAAACGGCATTGGCACACCCCAGTTACGCTGGCGCGACACACACCAATCAGGGCGATTTTTAATCATTGCCTCTAAACGCGCCCTGCCCCAACTTGGGAAAAACTCGGTTGCGTCTACTGCACTATTGGCATGTTCACGTAAACTTGCACCCGCGGCATCTTGCGAATTCATGCCAATAAACCATTGATGCGTAGCTAACTGCATTAACGGTGTTTTATGGCGCCAGCAATGTGGAAAGCTATGATTTAAACGTGCACTAGCCAGCAGATTGCCACTCTCTAGCATTTTAGCCAAAATCACTTTATTGGCATCTTGGCGGCTTAAACCACGAATCGCCTCAAATTCGACCAAATCGCTATTAAAAAACTTGCCATCGCCACCCATTAAAATGCGCGGCTTTTCATTAGGGAAATTGGCTTTCATCACCAACCAGTCATCGTTACCATGCGCGGCGGCGGTATGTACCAAGCCCGTACCGGCATCGGTTGTCACATGGTCGCCGCAGATAATCGGCACTTGGCGATTATCAAATGGGTGGTAAAGTTGTAGGCCTTTTAAATCCAATCCTTTACATGTATGAAAAAATTTAGAGTCACTTTCTGAAAAGCCGTATCGATTTACACAAGCATCTAGCAACCCTTTGGCAACTAGCACGTAAATACCATTTTTCAGTTTACATAAAGCATAATCCAGCTCAGCATTTACACTCACAGCTTGGTTTGCGGGTAATGTCCAAGGCGTAGTAGTCCAAATCACCGCATAAGCATCACCCGTCACTTCTACGCCAAACGCTTTGCCTAATGCCGCGTTATCCACCACTTTAAAACCCACATCAATCGCAGGCGAATTCACATCTTCGTATTCCACCTCAGCCTCTGCCAAGGCAGATCCGCAATCTACGCACCAATGCACTGGCTTGCTGCCTTGATACAGATAACCGTTGGTATAAATTTCACCCAAAGCGCGCATGATATCGGCTTCGGTTTTGAAATCCATGGTGAGATAAGGATTATTCCAATCGCCCAACACGCCTAAGCGAATAAAGTCTTTCTTTTGCTTTTCTACTTGCTCGGCCGCATAGGCGCGGCACAATTCACGAAACTTGGCAGGGTCTATATTTTTGCCATGATTTTTCTCTACCACCAGCTCAATCGGCAAGCCGTGACAATCCCAACCCGGCACATATGGCGCATCAAAACCGCTTAAGGTTTTAGATTTAACAATAATGTCTTTTAAGATTTTATTTACCGCATGGCCAATATGAATATCGCCATTGGCATAGGGCGGGCCATCATGCAAAATAAATTTCTTGGCGCCTTTACGTGACTCACGAATGCGCTCATACAGCTTTTTATCCGTCCACTGTTTTAACCAAGCTGGTTCGCGTTTAGCCAAATCGCCACGCATAGGGAAAGGCGTTTCAGGCTGATTGATTTTGTATTTTAAATCTTTGGTGTCTAGATTTTTAGTATCTTGGGTCATGGTTTGATTCTTAGGTTTTAATTCTTAACATCTTGTTTATTAAAATAGTCTCTTGCTACAACAATATCTTGCGCAATTTGCGCTTTTAAAGCGTCCAATCCGCTAAATTTCATTTCATCGCGTATTTTGTGCAGAAATTCCACATGCACATGTTTTCCGTATAAATCTTCATTAAAATCAAGAATATGCACTTCTAACGATAGCTTTGGCACGCCTGCAATAGTTGGGCGCACCCCTAAATTAGCCACCGCATTTAAACCGCCTAATTGCCTGCCTTGAAATTGAGCTGCGCTCAATTTTACTGCATATACCCCTGTTAAGGCAGGCCGTTCATGCTTAATATGAATATTAGCCGTTGGAAAACCCAACTCGCGACCACGCTTAGCTCCATGAACGACCTTACCGCTGATGCTGTATGCACGGCCCAGCAATTCAGACGCAAGCTGCAAATTACCATATGACAAAGCATCGCGCACACGCGTGCTGGATATGCGCTCATTAGCAAAATTGACTGGCGCGAAATCAATCAAATCAAAACCATTGGCTTTAAAGTCGGCTACTGTGCCAGCGCGCTTAGCGCCAAATCGAAAATCTTCACCCACCAAAATCGTACTCACCTGCATTTTTTTGCGCAACATTTCATTCATAAACGCCTGCGCGCTGATGGCTGAAAAGCGCTGATTAAAGGCACATACAAAGGTTTTTTGCACGCCCGCTTCAATAAAGTACTCTAGCTTTTCGCGCAAATTGCATAAGCGACTTGGTGCGCTTAATGGCGTAAAAAATTCGCGCGGATGCGGCTCAAAAGTCATCACCGCAGGTATGATGTTTTTAGCATTAGCAACTTCAATCAAGCGCTTTAACAAAGTCTGATGACCCAAGTGCATGCCATCAAAGTTGCCAATCGCCAATGCAATCGCCTTATTATCCGTTGCTGGAATATGCCTAAAAACCTGCATTATTGCTTTACGCTCATTATTGTTTTTATTGGCATCAATGTTTAACCCGGCGCATATAGTCTTTAGGCCTAAAACCTAATACAAACAAGGCGGCGAAGTAGCTTAAGCCACCCAACACAACCAGAGCGCTTAGATAGATTAAGCGTTTCATTAGGCTAAAGTTGAGCCATGCGCTGGCATCGCCCATTGCAAAATACAGCACAACGGTCATCACACCCAATGCCAACAATAATTTCATCAAGAAAATCAGCCAACCCGCCTGCGGTTTAAAAATCTGTGCTTTACGCAAATGATAAAACAGCAAAGAGGCGTTGATGCAGGCACCCAAACCAATAGCTAACGCCAAGGCCGCATGGTTTAAATGTAGCCCAAAGATAAAAATTAGGTTCATTAACTGCGTTGCCACTAAAGTGAACACCGCAATTTTGACTGGCGTTTTGATATTTTGCCGCGCATAAAAACCAGGGGCTAGAATCTTTACCAAAATCAATCCAAGCAAACCGATGCTGTAAGCGATTAGCGCCTGTTGCGTCATGGCTACATCAATCGCAGTAAATTTTCCATAATGAAACAAAGTTGCCACCAAAGGTGTTGCCAAAACCGCCAACGCCACTGCTGCAGGTGCGGCCAAAATAAAGGTTAAGCGTAAGCCCCAGTCTAATAACTGTGAGTATTCACTATCGTCGCTGCCTGCGTAGGCTTTAGATAGGCTTGGCAATAATATAGT
>JAZKDM010000172.1:0-20820 GCA_040387535.1 Pseudomonadota bacterium
GAGCCAGTTGAGTCTAAATACGTTGCTGGTCAACCATGGGTTGGTGCTACTTTAACTATGTTTGCTGGTCCTGACGGCGTAATGGGTGGCTTCGGCGCTTATGATCCAATGACCAACAAAAAAGTTTGGTACAACAAAGAGAAATTCTCTGCTTGGGGTGGTGCTTTAACAACTGCTACAGATTTAGTGTTCTACGGCACACTAGACCGTTGGTTAAAAGCGGTTGATGCACAATCAGGTAAAGAACTTTGGAAATTCCAAGTAGGTTCTGGCGTGATTGGTAATGCATTCACATACGGTAACAAAGGTAAACAATACGTTGGTACGCTTTCAGGTATCGGTGGTTGGGCTGGCGTTGCGATGAACCTTGGTTTAACTAACGACACAGACGCACTTGGTGCTGCTGGTGGTTACAAAGAATTAACAAAATACAACGCGGCTCCTGGCGGCGGTGCATTAACAGTATTCTCACTATAATTTAGACGTTTAAATTGTAGTTAGTTACTGGTTAATTTAACCAATGAAACACCTCACAGCAATGTGGGGTGTTTTTATTTGTAGTATTTGTATGTACTTGTAATTAGAAACATTTAAGCAACACAAAAGCGAGATATATACAGATTAGTACAACTAAAAATAAAAATTTAGTTACAATAATCGGGCTAAGAAAACTTTGGCTAAGAACTTTTTATTTTTAGTCGTACTCTATGTAATGGTGCGGTACTTAAATCGCAATTTAATAAGGAACCAATAATGTTAAAACAATTAAAAGGGTTGGCTATATGCCTAGCGCTAGTATCTGGTCATGCAGTAGCAGCAGGGGAGCCAATTAAAGATAGTGATATTCCATCACTAAATGCAGATGAAGGTCGTGTGGGTGAAGTGCGTAGGGTTGATGATGGTTTAGAATTTAAAGTCTGTTCAGACCCAGACAATATGCCTTATTCCAATATTAGAGGAGAAGGTTTTGAAGATAAAATTGCTGAAGTCATCGCAAAAGATTTGGGCAAAAAATTAACTTATGCCTACGCTTACAACCGTCAAGGCTTTTTAAGAAATACAATTAACGCAGGCCGTTGCGATGTGATTATTGGTACCACATCTGATTTTGATGGATTAAGAACGACAACGCCTTATTACCGCTCTGGTCATGTTTTCGTATGGCGTAAAGACAGCAACTATAAAATTACTAACTGGGACTCTCCTGATCTTCGCAAAGGCGTGATTGGTATTGTGGATAAAAGCCCAGCAGCTGTACCATTAAGCGATAACAATTTAATGGGTAATGCTAAGCCTTATCGCTTACAACGCGATTTAAATTTACCAACAAGCTTTTTGATTGATGATTTGGCTAAAGGTGAAATTGATGTGGCCATTATGTGGGGTCCAATTGCCGGTTACTACATGAAGCAATCAAAAGTGCCAATGGAAATGGCATTAATTCCTGAGTACAACAAAGTTAAGTTAGCGGGCAAAGAGTATTGGAATATATCAATGGGCGTACGCATGAAAGACAAAGAGCGCCTTAAACCAATCAATGAAGCGATTGCCAGAAACAAAGACAAAATCGATCAAATCTTAGCGGACTACGGTATTCCAACCGTACCAGTTGTTGAAGGTGACACTGTCTTTAAAAAATAATGATAACAGCCGTCATTTGGATGACATAATTCGCAAAACCAAGTAATATTATGGGTTCGATTGATGGCAAAAATGTTACGTAAAAATTATGTCAACCAAGTAGAAATAATACTCGTTAAATGGTCATACGCTCGAAACTGCGCTTAAAGATTTAATAAGCATGCATGTAAGACGTTGCTCATATTGTAAATTTAGGAGAAAACATGTTAGGCAATAAAGCATTAAAGTCAACTTTATTTGTTGGTATGTTGACATTAGCAGGTCTTACACTATCATTTCAAGCAAATGCTGGCTGTAATTTAGTCTCTACAAAAGACGGTAGCCCTATTGTAATTAAAGTAACTGAAACAGATACGCCACAAGCGAAAGAGTTTTTAGAAACTTGTATTAACCCGTACACAAAAGCATTTGCTAAAGACCCAGAAGCAGCAAAAGCAGGTAAAAAGAAATTTGGTTATTTTTCATGTACACAATGTCATGGTCCTAACGGCGGCGGTCAAGTAGGCCCAGCTATTACCGACAGCACTTGGCAATATTCAAAACATGTAACAGATAAAGGCATGTTTGAAACGATTGCAAACGGCTCTAACGGTGGTATGTTTGCATGGCATCAGCAACTAGGCAACCCAGAAAACTTATCAACAGATGATATTTTAAAAGTGGTTGGTTGGTTACGTACACAGTATAAAGGTGGTGGTGAAACACCTTGGTTGAAATAATATTTCGATTTAAAAAAAATTAACAGTTTAAATGGCTGCTGTATAATTACAGTGGCCATTTTTATTATAAGATTATGATTTGGGGATACAAATGAAGCAATTAAGTATAAGTGCAATGTTAGTTTTGATGCTGTCAGTTCTTACAGCTTGCAATAAATCAGACAGTTCAGCTGAATCTGCTGCAGGTGGAGAAACAAAAGCCGCCGCTACTAAATCCGTTGAGTTTGTTACAACGCAAGATGGTAAACCGTTGGTGATTGATGCCGCATTATTTGATACGCCAGCTGCCAAAGAATTTTTGGCAACAGGTAAAAATAGTTATGTAGGTAATGAAGAAGCGATTGCCAAGGGTAAAAAAGTGTTTCAACTTTACTCATGTACGCAGTGTCATGGCCCAGAAGCCAAAGGTCAAGTTGGTCCTGGTTTAGTAGGACCTGACTATAAATATCCTAAAGACATGACAAACAAAGGTATGTTTGAAACCGTTTGGCATGGTACAAACGGCGGTATGGGTGCAAAAGGTATTGGTTTAATGGACCCAACCGATCCAAAAAATGGCATTACACCAGATGAGTTGCTAAAAGTAATTGCATGGATTCGTAGCATGAGCACAGTGACAGGTAACGAATAATTTTATAAAAATATTAGGCGCGCTTGCTGGTTTCAGCAGGCGCGTTTTTATTTTATAGATACTAGTATGCTATTATTTTTTAAGATTAGTTAATATTACAAACATAAAATGAATAAACAACCATTACATCATATCGTTATTGTCGGCGGTGGCGCAGGTGGCTTAGAGCTGGCAACTCGTCTAGGCGATTCGCTTGGAAAAAAAAAGCAGGCGGTTATTACGCTGATTGACAGCACAAGAACGCATGTGTGGAAGCCACTGTTACACGAGATTGCGGCGGGAAGTATGAACCCCGACAAGCATGAGTTAGAGTATTTGGCACAAGCGCATTGGCATCATTTCAATTTTAGATTAGGTCGCATGGATGGTTTAGACAGATCTAAAAAAGAAGTCACGATTGCACCCTATTTTGATGAAGATGGTGTGGAAGTGATTCCGCGCCGCACTTTTCAATATGATAGCTTGGTGATTGCGATTGGTAGTACGACGAATGATTTTGGCATTAAGGGTGCGCGTGAACACTCTATCGCACTGGATACACAAGATCAGGCCGAGAAATTTCACCGCAGACTACATAATGCCTTGGTGCGTGCACAAACACAGGCTACGCCACTTGCGGCGGGTCAGTTAGAAGTAGTCATTGTAGGTGCCGGGGCAACAGGCGTAGAGCTAGCAGCTGAGTTGCACAATACAACACGTGAGCTAGCGGCGTATGGCTTAGACAAAATCGATGCAGATCGCGATATTAAAATATCGATCATTGAGGCGAGTGATCGTGTTTTGCCTGCACTGCCACCTAAATTATCACAAGCAGTCGATTTAGAGTTACGTAAGCTGCGCGTACATATTTATACTGGTGAGCGTGTTACAGAAGTGGCGGATAAAGGCGTGTATACACACAGTGGCCGCTTTATTCCCTCTGCATTAGTAGTTTGGGCGGCAGGTATAAAAGCGCCAGATTTCTTAAAAGATTTGGATGGCTTAGAAACCAACCGCATTAACCAATTGTTAGTGAAACAAACACTGCAAACAACCGTAGATGAAAGTGTTTTTGCATTTGGTGATTGTGCGGCATGCCCATGGCTGGGTCATGATGGCAATGTACCACCTCGTGCACAAGCGGCGCATCAGCAGGCATCATTGCTGTTTAAAACCATGAAAAAACGTGTGGCTAATAAAACTAATCTGCCAGATTATCACTATACCGATTATGGCTCTTTGGTTAATTTGGGTCGTTACTCAACAGTGGGTAGCCTAATGGGCAAGCTTTCTGGCGGTAGTATGTATATTGAAGGTTTGTTTGCCAGATTAATGTATCAATCACTGTATAAAATGCATTTAATGACATTGCATGGTGTATTTGAGGTGATGCTACAAACGGTAGCTAGATTAATTACACGTAGAACGGAAGCGCAAGTTAAGTTGCACTAATCTCTACAAGCCGTTGTACCTGTAATCAAAAAAGCCTCAATATTAATTGAGGCTTTTTTGTGTGTTACGGCAAAGCGTAACTCTTGATTTGCAAATGGTTATGCTTGTATTTGTTTGCGATATAGCCGATTAATTAAGCTCATCGAAATAATCACAAACAAGCCAAAAATAACCACAATATGATTGATTTCTAAATTGGCTTTAACCATTAAGGTATAAGCGCCGCTTAGTATTAAAATGCCTAAGTTCTCATTAAAGTTTTGCACCGCAATGGAATGCCCAGCGCCAATTAATAAATGGCCGCGATGTTGCAACAACGCATTTAAAGGCACCACAAAAAAGCCGCTTAGTACACCAATGGTAAACAGCAAAAATGCCGCAATATGCCACTCAGTCACAAAGGCCATGCCAATTACTAAAACGCCCATCACAATGCCAGCAGGTAATACTTTAACCGAGTTTTCGAGTGTGATAAATCGGGCTGCAATAATAGAGCCTAAGGCTACACCAATAGCCACAGTGGCGGTTAATTGCGTGGCATGGTCTAATCCAAAGCCCAGCACAATGCCTGCCCATGCAATTACCACTAACCTTAAAGTGGCACCTGCGCCCCAAAATAAAGTGGTGACAGACAGTGAAACCTGGCCTTGCGGATCGCGCCAAAGTGCCACAAACGAGCGATAAAAATCACTTAAAATATACAAAGGGTCTTTTTTGGCTATGGCATGATCAATTGGCAATTTGGGGATAAACATATTAAAGCCAGCTGCTACCAAATACATAAACGCGATAGCAATCATTGCGCCCTGTGGGCTGATGCTGGCCATTTTTCCGCCTACAATTGCGCCTAAAATAATGGCAATTACGGTTGAGCCTTCCATCCAGCCGTTTGCGCTGACTAATTTTTCAGGCGGGAGTAGCTCGGTTAGTATGCCGTATTTAGCGGGAGAATAAGCCGCTGCACCAATGCCCACAATACCATAGGCATACAGGGGTGGCATGCCCAGTATCATGGCTAAACTACCAAAAAATTTGATGCCATTGGCCAAAAACATCACGCGACCTTTGGGTAACGCATCAGCAAATGAGCCTACAAACGGGGCCAGCACAATATAAGAAATCACAAAAAATTGTAGCAGTAGCGGCTCATGCCATTCTGGCGCATTCATTTGTTGCAATACGGCAATGGCGGCAAACAGCAAAGCATTATCGGCAAGCGCCGATAAAAATTGCGCAATTAGTAAAGTTGTAAAACCTTTACCCATGCTGTTAACTAAATAGTTAACAATCCTAGCAAGAAAACTGAAATTCACGACGGTTAAAGGGCTTCTGCCGCAAAATCCGCTAATCGTGAACGCTCACCGCGTACCAAGGTGATGTGGCCGTTATGATCCCAGCCTTTAAAACGATCGACCACATAGGTTAAGCCTGAGCTACCCTCTGTTAAATAAGGCGTATCAATTTGCGCAATATTACCCAAACAAACCACTTTTGTGCCAGGGCCGGCGCGGGTAATGAGCGTTTTCATTTGTTTTGGCGTTAAGTTTTGCGCTTCATCAATAATTAAGAATTTATGCAAAAAAGTACGTCCGCGCATAAAGTTAAGCGATTTAACTTTGATGCGGGTGCGAATCAAATCCTGCGTCGCGGCGCGTCCCCATTCGCCAGCATCTTCATCGGTTTTGTTAAGCACATCTAAGTTGTCTTCTAGCGCGCCCATCCAAGGTGCCATTTTTTCTTCTTCGGTACCTGGTAAAAAGCCAATATCTTCGCCAACAGGCACGGTGACGCGCGTCATAATAATTTCGGAATAGATTTTTTTATCTAAAGTTTGTGTAAGCGCAGCGGCTAATGTGAGTAAGGTTTTACCTGTACCCGCTTGGCCAAGCAATGTCACAAAATCAATATCGGGATTCATCAGCAAGTTTAGTGCAAAATTTTGCTCACGATTACGCGCCACAATGCCCCACACGCTGTGTTTTGGGTTCATGTGGTCATGCACCACTTGCAACACGGCATGATTATTTTCTAATTTGCGTACAATGGCGTGAAACGGTTTATCAAACTCGTAATAAATAAACTCATTGATTAAAAACGTTTTCACCAGCGGGCCAGTAATGCGGTAAAACATGCGGCCGGCTTCTTGCCACGATTCCATCTCTTTGCTGTGTTTGTCCCAAAAATCTTGTGGCAATTCTTTCATGCCGCTGTAGAGTAAATCGGTGTCTTCAAGCACTTTGTCATTAAAGTAATCTTGCGCCATCACGCCCATAGCGCGCGCTTTAATGCGGATATTGATGTCTTTGCTAACTAAAATAACCTGACGCTCAGGTTGCTGTTTTTGCTGCGCAAGTACTACGCTGATAATTTGATTATCCGCTTTGCTGCCAGCTAAACCGGGCAGCTCAATATCAACTTGCGATGTTTGTAAAAACAATCTGCCAGCTAGGTGTTTGTTGCCATTGATTGCTAGAGGACAGCCTAACTCTAAGTTGGTTAAGTCAGTACCCACAATCTCTTCTAAATAACGGCTAGCTTGGCGCGCATTGCGTGCTACCTCGGTCACACCTTTTTTATTGTTATCCAACTCTTCCAATGTGACCATAGGCAAGTAAATGTCATGCTCTTCAAATCTAAACAGGCTTGAAGGGTCGTGCATCAATACGTTTGTATCCAATACAAACAATTTAGTTACGGTAGATGCGCCTTGAGAAGATTGTTTTTTTGCCATGGTTTTTAAATTAAATGTGCCTAAAATTAAAAAAAAGAGAAAAGATGCCTAACGATTCATTACAGTGATTTTATAAAGTCCAACACTTGCGGCACATGGCCATCTACCTTAACGCCACGCCATTCTTTTACCAGTACGCCATTTTTATCAATCACAAACGTGCTGCGTTCAACGCCACGTACTTGCTTGCCGTACATATTCTTCATTTTCATCACACCAAAAATGCCACAGGCTAGCTCTTCAGTATCAGCTAGTAATTCAAACGGAAAACTGAATTTGGCTTTGAAATTCTCATGCGATTTTAGGCTGTCACGTGAAACACCGACAATTTCTGTATTTGCGGCTTGAAACTCGCTGTAAAAATCACGAAATTGCATGCCTTGCGTGGTACAGCCAGGGGTGGAATCTTTAGGGTAAAAATAGATAACCAGCGTTTTTCCTAAATATTCAGACAGCTTAAAAGTATGGCCACTGGTGGCAGGCAGTTCGAAATCGGTAACGGGATTATTTAGCATATTGGTTGTCATGTGAGTACGTTCCTATTGTTGTAAAAATTTGCCATTAAGGCAAGCTAAAATTTAAGGCTTTATTGTGACAAGCGCAAAAATTTCTAGTTTGAAATTTTCTAGGGGAATAGATTAGTTGAATAGAGAAGACTTGATGAACAGAAAAGCCATGAGCAGTAAAACTCAGAACAAAAAAAAGAGTGCCGTAATTTATTGCGGCAAAGTGAGGGTGATGCAGGTGCCTTTGGGATTTGCTGGTGCAAATTCAATGCTGCCGCCCAGTACTTCGCACACTTTAAATGCAAAGGGAATCCCTAAACCGGTGCCAAAGCGTTTGGTTGATGGGCCAGGGCTGGCGGCGTGCGGGTCTGGTGTGAAAGGCATGCCGACGCCTTCATCAATAATAGATGTGATTAAGGCACCTGCTTCAAAATAAGCGCTTATTTGCAAAGTGCTGTGTTTGGGTGATGCATCAATGGCGTTAAGCATTAAGTTGTAAAATACTTGTTCAAGCAAATGTTCGTCTGTTCGGATATCACTCACGGCAATATCAATATTTTTGATAATTTTGATGTCTTTATCGCGTATTTTTTGCACAAGCGGCAACAATGCGCCTTCTAAAATATGCTCAAATTTAACCAATTTTAGTTGCGGCTTAATCGGTAATAAGTAAGCCAGCAATGAGCCAGTCCAGCGCTCAAGTCTATCCACCGTGTTAATAATGCCATTTACTGAATCGCGCGTATCGTTATCGTGCGTAGGGATATCAATCACCTGCGCTGTGGCGCGAATGCTGGCAAGCGGGTTGCGAATATTATGCGCTAACATGGGCACTAACAATCCCATCGCCGCCTGTTTTTCAGTGCGCACAAGCGCATCGCGACTGGTTTGTAAATCATCGGCCATTTTGTTGATTTCTTTAGAAAGCGTGACCAATTCAGCCGCGCCAGTTTCGGGCACTTTATGTTCTAAATTGCCGGCGCTAATTTCGGCGGTGGCTTTCATTACCGCATTGATAGGCGTCACAATGGCGCGCTTTAAAAAAATGCGCGATAAAAACAGCAATAAACCTGCCAGCAAAATCGGCATAATTAAAACGGTTATAGCCGAATCCTTGGCTTCTTCTAAGCGCGTTTTTAGTTCATTTTGCTTTAGCGTGAGTAAATCTTCGGCACGCTTAGAAACGCTTTCGTAATGACTAAAAATACCTGTTTCAATGTCTTTATACAGAGATTTTTGCGTATTTTTATCGGGCTTGGCTTGGTAGCGATAAAATAAGCTAGGCGCTTCGTTTACAAAAACGCGGTAATTCGCTTCTAGCTCGCTAATGGCTTGCTTTTCTTCTGCGCCAACGGCTAAGGTTTTAAGCTCTTCAAAGTGGGTGAGGATGGATTGCGTGTATTCGTTGTATTCGGTTAGCGCTTCGTTATCTTCTAAAAAAAAGGCATCAAACAATTCTTTCATTTGCCGATACAAATCGCCACGCGCTTGCTGAATTTCGCGCACTAATAGATTAATGCGTTGCGATTCGTTAGAGGCTTTATCCCAGATATGAATGCCATACAAACCGCTGGCAAATGCCAATAAAATCAGCGCGATAAAGATTAGCTCATGCAACAGCAGCAAATCACGTAGCGGCCTTGCTTTATGTGTTTTGCGGTCGGCCAATTTGAAGGATTAGGCCAATTTAAACGAAACGGGCACAGTGATATTAAACGTGCGGTTGCGAAGCGACTCTGGTGGGGCAGGGAAAGGCGACGCTTTACGCACCATTTCAAGCGCTTGTTTATCTAATGACTCGTAACCGCTGCCCTCTTTTACTTTTGCCGATAATACATTGCCTTCGCCATCTAATCTGAGGTCAAGCAGCACATCGCCTTGGTGGCCACGCATTTGTGCAATTTTGGGGTAGGATTTATGCTTTGCAATCGCGCGCCCAAGCAAACCGCCATATTCACCAAGTGCATTATCATCAATTGGCTGAACTTCTACTGGCTTAACTGGATCTGGCGTGGGCGGTGGAACGGTTGCAATGGGTACGGTATCAACTTTAGGTGCCACTGCAATCACATTAGGAATCACCTCACTAGGCGCAGGTGTTGGGTCTTCGGCTACTTGAGTAGGTTCTTTTGGTGTTTCGGTAACTGGCTTTGGTCGTTCTTTAGGTTGTATCTTTTTAATCGGCTTAGGCGGAATAACTTCAGGCTTGATTGGCTCAATCGGCTGCACAGGCTCTATGGCGGCAACAGGTTCAGGCGCTTTTGGTTGCTCTAACTCAATCACTAATTCAATGGGCTTTTCTTTAGCTAAATCGAATTTAAAATTAGGCAGCGTAATGGCAAGCAATGCGTGCAGCAGAATAGAACAGACAACCGCCCAAATGAGTGTCGAATCTGAAATGTTGGATTTGTTAATGGCGAAGTCCAAAATGGTTTAAGTGCGTAAATAATAAGCTAAACCATTGATTATACTACAGCTTATATTGAATTGGTAATGGCTGTTTTGGTTGCAGTAAACCAATAAAGCAATATTATGTTAAATAATTTAACTAAAATCCGCTAAATAATGCCCTCTAATAATTGCACGCTCACCATTGTGTTGGCTGCGCAGTTACCCACCGTATCATCCAGCACAATAAAACAATTAGCCGCACTCATGCTACTTAATACGCCAGAGCTTTGATTTGGCAATGGTTTTACTTTCCAAATGCCTGCATCTTCATACAAAAAACCACGCTGAAACTCTGTGCGGCCAGTGGCTTTTTTGATGGCTTCTGTGCACTCTACTTTAAACATGGGTAAGGCTTTTGCTGTACTACCCATTAAGGTAATCAGTGCCTCACGTACAAATTGATAAAATGAAACCATGGTTGCCACTGGGTTGCCAGGTAAGCCAAAATAATGCGCAAATTGGCCATTGTTGCCTTGCACTTTGCCATAGGCTAAGGGTCTGCCAGGTTTCATATTGATTTTCCAAAAAAGCACTTGGCCGTGCTTGGTTAATAGGGTTTTCATATAATCGGCTTCGCCAACCGATACGCCGCCACTGGTCATCACCACGTCGTTATTACTTGCCGCGTTTAACAAAGTGGCTTCTAATAAATCAGGGTTGTCTGGCACAACACCTAAATCGCTAATCTCAACGCCCAGCCTGCTTAGCATGCCAAATAGCGTATAGCGATTGCTATCGTAAATTTGACCTTCTTTGAGCAGATTGCCAACGCTAATTAATTCATCACCGGTACTAAAAAAAGCGACTTTTAACGGTCTGAAAACACTTAATTCGGCTAAACCAAGCGATGCAAGTAAGCCCAAATCGGCGGGGCGCAATAAGTGGCCATTGCTTAATACGGTTTGGCCGATTTTTAAATCGTCGCCGGCAGGGCGAATGTTTTCACCTAATTTAGGCGCGATATTCAGGCGAATTCCATCATCTGCAATTTGTACGCGCTCTTGCATCACCACCGTATCGGCACCTGCAGGAATTACCGCGCCAGTCATGATTTTGACGCACTCACCTGTATTTAATTTCCCCTCATAGGGTTTTCCTGCAAAGGCGGTGCCGATTATTTTCAAGGTTTTATCGGCATCGGCCGCTTTAATCGCAAAGCCATCCATAGCGGAATTATCATGATTAGGCACATTGCTGGGTGAGCTAATATCGTTTGCTAATACGCGACCTAAGCTTTGCATCACAGGCACCGTTTCAGTGGCACTGATGGGGTTTAAAAATTGCTGGATATACAAACGCGCCGCCTGCACCGACATGGCGTTTGGGTCGTAATCTTCCATGCAACTTGGGTTAGAAACGATTTGAGAAAGAGAGGTTGGTATCGTCATGCGCTTTTGCTAGAAAGTGATAAGTAATCAATTAAAAAGGCAGCAACAGCTGCAATGTTATTTAAATCTAAAACGGGAATATGCTTTAATTCAAGTGCAGCATCGCTGGCAACCGCCACAATATTGCTATCTTGAGTGGCTAGCAAGGGCATATTTAAGCTAGGCCTATGTACTTCAATTTTGGGTATTTGGGCTTGCTTAAAACCTTCTACTAACACCAAATCGGCATAGCGCTTATCTAGCTTAGCCAGTAAATCGGCTAAATCAGGCTCTTGCGCTAACTCTGTCATTAAAGCCCAGCGCTTGTTTGAGGCAATTAAGGTTTGCACCGCGCCTGCTTCGCGAATCTGATAACTATCTTTGCCTTTGTGGTCAATATCAAATTGATGATGCGCATGTTTAATCACTGAAACGCGCAAACCCTGCTTAGCCAATTCTGGAATCAATTGGGTAATTAGCGTGGTTTTGCCTGCGTTGCTACCTGCGGCGCAAATGCCAAAAGTCGGCAATAGTTTAGGTAGGGGTTTATGCATGGCGCAATTTTAATTCTAAAGCAGCTAGATCTTCAAACGTATTCAGATTAATAAAAGCATCGCTGCAGTCGCTAAAATCTACTTCTGTGCAAGCAAGGCTTTTTTGCCAGCTACTTACGCGTCTTTCACCAGCTTTTAAATACGCAGCAAGCGATGGCAACACGCTTTTCTTGCATAAACAAAATACAGGGTGCGCGTTACCATCGCTGCTGGCAACGGCAATATCGGCGTTGTTTTTGATTAATCTTTTTAGTAAACGTTGCACTAAATCGTGCGGCAATAAAGGCGAATCACAAGGCACAGTTAATAAATAATCGTGTTTGGCATGCTGTAACCCTAAACTAAAGCCAGCTAATGGGCCAATAAAGTCAGCATGTACGTCTTGAAAAACAGGGAGGCCAAATGTTTGATATTGCGCTATTTCGCGATTAGCATTGATCAAAATTTCATCTACTTGTGGCGTTAAACGCGCAATCACCCGCTGAATCAAAGGCTTTTCTTGCAGCGTGACCAAGCCTTTATCTACCCCGCCCATGCGCGTAGCACGACCGCCAGAAAGAATAATGCAGGATATTGCCAAGGTGAAAAACTAACCGCCTGTATGCGACATAAAGCGTATCACGGCAGGTTGCGCGCGGCGTAAATCAAAATCGTGGCCCTTGGGTTTGATGCGCATGCTGCCCAAAATTGCTGCAATTAATGGTGCATCATCACTAGGAAATTCGCGCAATAATGGCATCAGGTCTATTTTGTCTTCTTGCCCTAAGCATAGATACAATTCACCTTTACAGGTGATACGTACGCGGTTGCAAGATTCGCAAAAATTGTGGCTATGCGGAGAAATAAAGCCGATTTTAGTATGGCTATTCGCTACACGCCAATAACGTGCTGGGCCGCCTGTAGTTTCAGTGCTAGGCAGTAGTGAGTGCTTGCTTTGCAGCAGTTTTAGCGTATCTGCATTGCTGACAAAAGTGCTTTCGCGTGTATGGTCAACTTCGCCCAATGGCATTTCTTCAATAAAACTAATGTCAATTTTTTGATCAATCGCAAATTGCACTAAATCAGCCGCTTCATCATCATTGCTGCCACGCATTAAAACCGTGTTGATTTTAATGCCGTCAAAACCAGCATCTTTGCTGGCCTGCAATCCTGCTAACACTTTATTTAAATCGCCTGTGCGGGTGATTTTTTTAAAGCGTTCGGCTTTCAAACTATCAATTGAAATATTAATCCGTTTTACACCTGCACTTTTTAGTGCCGCCGCTTGTTTTTCTAATTGGCTACCATTGGTAGTAAGCACTAACTCTTTTAAGCCATCTAGCTTACCTACTTCTTCAAATAACCATAAGGCATTTTTGCGCACCAATGGCTCACCACCTGTGATGCGCACTTTGCTTACGCCTAAATTAACGAAAACTTTAACCAACCGCGCGCACTCTTCAAGGCTTAACACCTCATCGCGCGGCAAAAAAGTCATATCTTCAGACATGCAATACACGCACCTAAAATCGCAGCGATCGGTAATGGACAGGCGAATATAGTCGACTGTGCGGCCAAATTGATCGACTAATGTGGGTTGATTTAACATAGGCTTATTTTATGACGTATTCAGTATGCATACAATGAAAGACAGTTAATTGGTCGGTTTTGTGCGATAAACTTAACAATAAAAATTAATCTAAATTTAATACATTTTTAAAAAATGATAAACGTATGGAATTTACACGTTATAAACGCGTCTGATAGTGTGTAGGTAGCCCATTTTTAGCCTTTAATAAGGCCGCGAATAGGTATATTATTACATTAATAACTGTTGCAATAAGGATATCTGTGGCAAACGCACTATCGATAGAAACATTAACTACAATTCAATCACTTATCGCGCAGCATAAAGAAATGCCAGGTGCGTTAATGCCACTGTTGCATGCCATTCAAGATACGATTGGTTATATTCCAGAAGACAGTTATTTGCCTATTTCGAAAGCGCTGGCGTTATCAGTGGCAGAGGTACATGGCGTGGTGACGTTTTATCATCATTTTAGAACACATCCCGTTGGCAAACACATTTTGCATGTTTGCCGCGCCGAATCTTGCCAAGCGATGGGCGCAGAGAAACTAGAAGCTAGCATCAAAGCCAAACTCAATATTGATTACCACCAAACCACCAGCGATGGCGCTATTACCTTAGAGCCGATTTACTGTTTGGGCAACTGTGCCTGCTCGCCTGCTGTGATGATGGATGACGAAGTGTATGGTCGCATGGATAATCAGAAAATGGCAGAATTGATTAGTGAGGCGCGTGCATCATGATCAAAGTCCCTATGATTAAAGTCTATGTTCCGCGTGATTCCAGCGCCCTGTCATTAGGCGCAGACCGTACCGCTAAAGCCATCCAACAGGAAGCGCAAAAACGCGGTATTGAAATTGAGCTTATTCGCAATGGTTCGCGTGGATTATTCTGGTTAGAGCCTTTTGTAGAGGTGGCTACAACCAATGGCCGCGTGGCGTTTGCACCTGTGCAGCCTAAAGATGTGGCTGGTTTGTTCGATGCCGACTTTCTAAATGCCGATTCAAGCACGGCTAAAGCACATCCGCTGTATTTGGGCTTAACTGAAGAGCTTGAATGGCTAAAAAAACAACAGCGTTTAACCTTTGCGCGTATTGGCATCACAGACCCCGTTTCTCTAGAGGATTATCTAGCGCACGATGGCTATAAGGGCTTAGCTAATGCTCTTAAATTAAGCCCAGCTGAAATTGTTAAAACGGTGACCGATTCTGGTTTGCGTGGTCGCGGCGGTGCGGCTTTCCCAACGGGCATTAAGTGGAATACCGTATTGGGCGCTAAGGGCGAGCAGAAATACATCGTCTGCAACGCCGATGAAGGCGATTCTGGAACCTATTCAGACCGCATGGTGATGGAAGATGACCCGTTTGTGTTGATTGAAGGCATGACCATTGCGGGTATCGCGGTGGGTGCCAATCAAGGCTATATTTATTTGCGCTCTGAGTATCCGCACGCATTGCATATCTTGAATGAAGCGATTGCCAAAGCCGAAGCGGCAGGCTATCTGGGCGATAATATTTGCGGCTCAAGCCATACATTTAAACTTGAAGTGCGCCGTGCCGCAGGTGCTTATGTCTGTGGCGAAGAAACTTCATTGCTGGAAAGCCTAGAAGGCAAGCGCGGTCTAGTGCGCTTTAAGCCGCCACTGCCAGCGATAGAAGGCTTATTCGGCAAGCCAACTGTGGTCAATAACGTGATTTCTTTGGCGACTATTCCCATTATTTTAGACAAAGGTGCGCAGTTTTATGCCGATTACGGTATGGGACGTTCGCGCGGTACATTGCCGATTCAACTGGCGGGTAATATCAAACATGGTGGTTTAGTAGAGTTGGCTTTCGGCGCGACTTTAAGAGAGTTGCTATACGATTTCGGCGGCGGTTCTTATACTGGCAAGCCAATCCGCGCGGTGCAAGTAGGCGGCCCCTTGGGTGCGTTTTTACCAGAAAGTCAGTTTGATACGCCGCTGGATTATGAAGAATTCAGCAAAATTTGGGCGGTGCTGGGCCATGGCGGTATTGTAGCGTTTGATGACACCGTAGATATGGCGAAAATGGCGCGTTACGCCTTTGAGTTTTGCGCGATTGAAAGCTGCGGCAAATGTACGCCATGCCGCATCGGTTCTACGCGCGGCGTAGAGGTGATCGATAAAATCATCAATGGCACCGATGTGGAAAAAAATACTAAGCTGGTGCGCGATTTATCCGACACCATGTTAAATGGCTCATTGTGCGCATTGGGCGGCATGACGCCATACCCAGTATTAAGCGCAATGAATCATTTTGCAGAAGATTTTGTACCTAAACCTAAATCTGCACTCAAAAAAATTATTGATATAGTTGCTGCCTAAAATATAGAGGCGACTGGAGTAAAGCATGGACGACATTAAATATAGCCCGAGTGACGCAAACCCGCACAATAGCTACAACGCGGGCAATAATCATAGCCGCACTGGCTATGATGACCAGTTAGATTACGGCACACCAGCCAGTGACTCTGATGTGATGGTGACGTTGGAGATTGATGGCCGCGAAATTACGGTGCCAGACGGTACTAGCATTATGCGTGCATCGATTTTGGCAGGCGTGAATGTGCCTAAATTATGTGCTACCGATTCATTAAAGGCATTTGGTTCATGCCGTTTATGCGTGGTAGAAATTGAAGGCCGCCGTGGTTACCCAGCCAGCTGTACTACTCCAGTAGCGCCAGGCTTAAAGGTACATACACAAACTAGCAAATTGGCGGATATTCGCCGCGGCACCATGGAATTGTATATTTCAGATCATCCTCTGGATTGCTTAACCTGTGCGACAAACGGTGATTGTGAGTTGCAAGATATGGCGGGCGCAGTAGGCTTGCGCGAAGTGCGTTATGGCTATGAGGGCGAAAATCACCTAAAAGCTGAAAAAGACGAATCCAATCCTTATTTCACGTTTGACCCAAGCAAATGTATTGTTTGCAGCCGTTGCGTGCGCGCTTGCGAGGAAACACAAGGTACGTTTGCCTTAACCATTTCTGGCCGTGGTTTTGATTCAAAAGTAGCGTCTGGCATTGAAAACTTTAAAGATTCAGAGTGTGTTTCTTGCGGTGCCTGCGTATCCGCTTGCCCAACCGCCACATTAATCGAAAAAACCGTGATTGAAGCGGGTGTGCCAGAACATTCCGTCACTACTACTTGCGCCTATTGCGGCGTGGGTTGTAGCTTTAACGCTGAAATGAAAGGCGAAGAAGTCATCCGCATGACACCACACAAAAACGGTGGTGCTAATCATGGTCACTCTTGCGTAAAAGGCCGTTTTGCCTGGGGTTACGCCACCCATCAAGCCCGTATCACCACACCGATGATACGTAAAAGTATCAAAGACGAATGGCAAGTAGTGAGCTGGGATGAGGCGATTGACTACGCAGCAAGTGAGATTAAGCGTATTTCTGCCAAGTATGGCAAAGAGAGCATGGGCGGAATTACGTCTAGCCGTTGCACTAATGAAGAGGTGTATGTCACCCAAAAACTGGTGCGCGCCGTATTTGGCACCAACAACGTAGACACTTGTGCCCGCGTTTGCCACAGCCCAACAGGTTATGGCTTAAAACAAACCATTGGCGAGTCAGCTGGTACACAAACCTTTGATTCTGTCATGAAAAGTGATGTCATCATGATTATCGGCGCCAATCCGACAGATGGCCATCCTGTGTTTGCATCTCAGATGAAACGCCGTTTACGTGAAGGCGCAAAACTGATTATTGCCGACCCGCGTGAAATTGATTTGGTGGACAACTCACCCCATATTCGCGCTGATTATCACTTGAATTTACGCCCTAGCACTAACGTGGCCTTAATTTCTGCGCTGGCGCATGTGGTGGTGACCGAAGGCTTGGTTAAAGAAGATTTTGTGCGTGAGCGTTGTGAGTGGGATTCTTTTGTGGTGTGGCGCGATTTTGTCGCCAAACCAGAGAATTCACCAGAAGCATTAGAGGAAATATTAGGCGTGAAAGCGCAAACCATGCGTGAAGCCGCGCGATTATTCGCTACTGGTGGTAACGGTGCTATTTACTATGGCTTAGGCGTAACTGAGCATAGTCAAGGCTCAACCATGGTGATGGGTATTGCTAACCTTGCGATGGCAACTGGTAATGTGGGCCGTGAGGGTGTGGGCATCAACCCATTGCGTGGTCAAAATAACGTGCAGGGTAGCTGCGATATGGGCAGCATGCCGCATGAGTTCCCTGGCTACCGCCATGTATCTGATGATGCCACACGTGCGCTGTTTGAAAGCGCTTGGGGTAGGCCATTAAGTAACGATCCAGGTTTGCGTATTCCTAATATGCTGGATTTGGCGGGAGAGGGTAAATTTAAAGCCTTGTATTGCGTAGGTGAGGATATTGCGCAATCGGATCCTAATACTCAACATGTAACACACGCCCTAGAAAGTATGGAATGCGTGATTGTGCAAGATTTGTTCTTAAATGAAACCGCCATGTACGCGCATGTCTTTTTCCCGGGGGCTTCATTCTTAGAAAAAAGCGGCACATTTACCAACGCGGAGCGCCGTATTTCACCTGTGCGCCGTGTAATGACGCCCAAAAATGGTCATGGTGAGCGCGGCTTAGAAGATTGGGAAATCACTGCTAAATTATCAGCGGCACTTGGCTACGATATGCAATACAAGCATGCTAGTGAAATTATGGATGAAATCGCCGCCTTAACACCAACCTTTAAAGGTGTCAGTTTTGCTAAATTAGATGAGCTAGGTAGCATTCAATGGCCATGCGATGATGAAAATCCAGAAGGCACGCCAACTATGCACATTGATGCATTTGTGCGCGGTAAAGGCAAGTTCTTTATCACACAATATGTGCCGACTACTGAAAAAGTGAACGCTAAATTCCCATTAATATTGACGACAGGCCGTATTTTGAGCCAATACAATGTGGGCGCACAAACTCGCCGTACGCTAAATAACGCTTGGCATGCAGAGGATATTGTAGAGATTCATCCGCATGATGCCGAAGAGCGCGGTATTAAAGAAGGTGATTGGGTAGGCATTGCCAGCCGCGCGGGTGAAACGGTTTTACGTGCAACCTTAACGGAGCGCGTGCAAGCAGGGGTGATTTACACTACATTCCATCACCCAGAATCTGGCGCAAACGTGATTACAACGGACAATAGCGATTGGGCGACCAACTGCCCAGAATTTAAAGTGACGGCTGTGCAGGTTACGCGCGTGAATCAATTATCTGATTGGCAAAAAGACTACAAAACCTTTAGTGAAGCGCAGATTGCCTTTACGGGCAAAAAATCTGCTCAAACTAAGCAGCCTGCCTAATGCTTTTTAACTAAAGTATTTTATTTTGTCTGAGCAATTTGTTTTAACTGACTCACTATTTTCGATTGATGCGCCACTGACAGAGGTCAATGTCACGCGCTGGCGAAATGGTGAGCTAAGTAAGGTGCAAGATAAAGTAGCTGAAGAAGTGCCGATTGCGCTGGTCTATAACGGTGTATCGCATGCCGTGATGTTGGCTACGCCATTAGATTTAGAAGATTTTGCGCTGGGTTTTTCGCTATCAGAAGGTATATTGCGCTATAAAAGCGATTTATATGATATTGAAGTTGTGAGGCAGCCGCAGGGCATTGAGTTGCGTTTAGAAATAGCGTCAGAATGTTTTGCTAAGCTGAAAGAACGTCGCAGAAATTTGGTTGGTCGTACAGGTTGTGGCATTTGTGGGGCAGAAAGCTTAGAGCAAGCTTTGCGATTGCCGCAAATGGATAATTCCAATAAAAACGCCGTTTCTAAACCGCTTTTGGCTGTAAATATACAAGCCGCTTTTCATGCGATTCAAAACAAACAGACTTTGCAGCAAGCTACTGGCGCAACACACGCGTGTGCTTGGATTGATGCGCAAGGCGAGGCTGTGCTAGTGCGCGAAGATGTGGGCCGCCACAATGCAATGGATAAATTGATTGGTGCTCTAGCTAGACAAGAAAATAACAGTCAAGATAATAACAGGCAAGAAAATAAAGAACCAAAACGACCAAATCAACATGATGGGTTTGTATTAACTTCAAGCCGTGCCAGTGTAGAAATGGTGCAAAAAGTAGCAACAGCAGGTATAGAAGTATTGGCCGCTATTTCTGCGCCTACGGGCTTGGCGATTCGCATCGCTGAAACGTATGGTGTTACTTTAATTGGTTTTTTGCGCGATAATCAATTTGTGATTTATGCCCATAAACAGCGCGTGCAATTTTAATATTAACCATTTTTAAAGCTTAAGCGATGCAAACAGAACAGTTAATCAAGATGGCCAATCAGATTGGCGACTTTTATGAATCGTATCCAGATGAAAATCAAGTTAAGCAGGATATTGCAGGGCACTTAAACAAATTTTGGGCATTACAAATGCGTCAACAATTGGCGCTGCATGTTAAAAATACCAAGGGTGAAGGTCTGCATCCCAAAGTGGCCTCTGCTATCGCTAGCAACCATCTAGAAATTCAATAAGCTAGCAGCTTGTTGGGTTGGCATATTGAAAAAATTTAGGAAACGCGTTGAAACAAACTAAAGCTTTCGCGCCGCTCATTCAAGCGCTTTCCGCTCCAAATCAAGCTCCAGTCTGAGCCTGGCTCAACTTTTTCTCGGCCTCTTTCATCTTGAATCAAATATAAATCACAGTTGAGATTTTGCTCGGTTTCAAAGGCTAACGTTTTTACATCGGCGTAATAGTGCAACAAATCACGCTGTGCCTCGCCCAAATGATTGCTAGTGATGCAAGCATATTTTTTTGGAAGCGCCATTTTGAATTGGGTAAATACAGGGCCGTAGCTGCGCGCTGAGTCAATCATCGGCAGCCATAAAGTCATCAGCAATGTCCAAACACAAGTCATGCCAATCGCCCAATTAGTGGTGCTAGAACGGTTAGAATGTTGTGAACGGAAGATAGCAAACAGCCAAATTAAGCTGACGGCTACCGCCAAAATCACGGCAATAAAATTAAAATTAAGCTGAGTCATGCCTGATAAAAAAGTCAGGCGCTCTTTTACTTTAACTGGATTGCCAGTCATCATCGCAATCCAGCCCAGCCAAATAAGGCCGCTCATTAAACCAAATAAAATAAGCCCAAACCAATTCAATGCGCCAGCCGTACCGCGTTTTAAGGTTTCAATGCTACCGCCTGCCATTGCTGTAAGTGGTATTAATAAGGGTAATGCAAATATCTCTTTGCGTTCTGC
>JAZKDM010000172.1:20920-25662 GCA_040387535.1 Pseudomonadota bacterium
ATCGAGCATAAAATTGGCCAAATGAGCAAAAATGGACTGGCAACGACAAGCGATAATGCAATGACCTGTAAATAACTTTTACTGCGCCAAAATGCAAATAAGCACGGTAGCGCCACGCAAGTGGCTATTAAAATGCTTAAAGGAAGTAAGCCGGTGGATAAAAAACTGACACCGAGTGCAAGGCCAAATAGTATGCTGGCGCGGTATGGTCGCCTTTTACTTAAAGCTAGCGCATAGAATCCAGTGGCTAGTGCTGCCAAACTGGCCACCGCTGGCGTTAAAGTATGGGCGCTAATCACTAAACCAAGTGTGCCCATTAAAACAAAAGTAGTTTGGCGGCCAGCGCCTTTTCCCCACAACTCGCGGCCTGTCATGCCCACCATCAAAAACGTGATTAGCATCCACAAGCCAGTGGCAATACGTGCGCCATCGTGTAAAGGAAAAATGGGTTGAAAAACTTTGGCTACAGCAGCGGCGCTTAAGTAGAAAAGCGGCGGGTTGCTTATTTTATTTGAGCTTGCGGCACTTGGTACTAAATATTCACCAGTATCTAAAATGGTTTTAATCACACTAATGCTATGCGATTCAAAGGGTTTCCATGGCGCATGGCCAATCAATCCCATTAATAACCACACGCCGCACAATATTAATAAAAGATGCGTTTTTGCACGCTCGCCCACGCGCGCGCGCGGGGTAGACATATTGCCTTGCCAATCGTGATCTAAATCAAAGCGCATGGTTTATTGTTGAATAATATTAATATAAAGATATTTTAACACTGCTTGTTTTTGCGCTTGCAATTTAAACAGCCTAAAAGAATTGCCGTCAAAATAAAAAAGGCAGCTAAGCTGCCTTTTTTGCAAAACACGCGCAAATAATTACATGCCGTATTTTTGTTTGAATTTCTCAACACGGCCAGCCGTGTCTAATATTTTTTGTTTACCTGTGTAAAACGGGTGGCATTGTGAACACACCTCAATACTCATGTCACGACCATGCGTAGAGCGTGTTTTAAATTTGCTACCACAGCTACAAGTAACGTTGATTTCTGGGTAGTTTGGATGTGTATCAGCTTTCATGCTTTTCTCTCTAAATTTAAGCAGTTGCAGTAAACCGCGTATTATCTGCCAAAAAGTGAGCTTTGGCAAGATTAATGTTTGAATATATGTTTGTATATATATTCGTTTTAGCCTCTACGCATGCTATCAAAAAAGTCGGCATTGTTTTTGGTGGCCTTGATTTTGTCTAGCAAGAATTCCATCGCTTCCAAATCGTCCATTGGGTAAAGCAATTTGCGTAAGACCCAAATTTTCTGCAGAACGTCTTTTTCGATAAGTAGTTCTTCTTTACGCGTACCTGATTTATTAACGTTAATCGCAGGGTAGAGGCGTTTTTCAGCCATTTTACGGTCAAGATGGATTTCCATATTGCCGGTACCTTTAAATTCCTCATAAATCACGTCATCCATGCGTGAGCCAGTATCGACAAGGGCTGTGGCAATAATGGTGAGTGAGCCGCCTTCCTCAATATTACGTGCGGCACCAAAGAAACGTTTAGGGCGTTGTAGCGCATTGGCATCTACACCCCCTGTTAGTACTTTGCCCGATGAAGGAATTACCGTATTGTAAGCGCGTGCTAAACGGGTAATCGAGTCCAGCAAAATCACAACATCTTTTTTATGTTCAACCAAGCGTTTGGCTTTTTCTAATACCATCTCAGCCACTTGTACGTGGCGCGTTGCAGGCTCATCAAAGGTTGAAGCCACTACTTCGCCTTTTACTGAGCGTGTCATTTCTGTTACTTCTTCTGGGCGCTCATCAATCAGCAATACAATCAAAATCACATCGGGATGATTAGCGGTAATCGCGTGTGCAATATTTTGCATCATCACCGTTTTACCGCTTTTTGGGCTAGCCACTAATAAGCCGCGCTGACCACGACCAATGGGCGCAATCATATCAATCACGCGGCTAGTGATATTTTCTTCACCGCGGATTTCACGTTCTAATGTAAGGGGAATGGTTGGGAAAAGCGGTGTTAAGTTTTCAAACAGAATTTTATGCTTGGTGTTTTCTGGCGCTTCACCGTTTACTTGGTCTACTTTGACTAAAGCAAAGTAACGCTCACCGTCTTTAGGGGTACGAATCTCGCCTTGAATGCTATCGCCAGTATGCAAATTAAAGCGTCTAATTTGAGAGGGCGATACATAAATATCGTCAGGCCCTGCTAAATAAGAGGTGTCAGGCGAGCGTAAAAATCCAAATCCATCCTGTAACACTTCTAAAGTACCGTCACCAAAAATACTGTCACCTTTTTTTGCTTTGTTTTTCAGAATAGCAAAAATCAAATCTTGCTTGCGCATGCGGCTCGCATTTTCAATTTCGTTGGTTAATGCCATTTCAACTAATTCGGTAACGGGCAGGTGTTTTAGGTCAGATAAATGCATGAGAGAACTCTCTAGAAGGGGCTAACTATAGGATAGTTTTAAGGGATAGTTTGTGGGGTAAGTGTTAAAAATGTCTAGTTTCTGATTGGCTTATAGAAACTAGACTTGTTAAGGCTAAAGTTAATAATTTAGATGTTGAACAATTAAATATTACTATCGATAAACGCGGTTAATTGTGATTTCGATAACGCGCCCACTTTAGTCGCTTCAACATTGCCATTTTTAAATAGCATGAGTGTTGGAATGCCGCGAATGCCATATTTTGGTGGCGTTTGCTGGTTATCGTCGATATTTAATTTAGCTACTTTTAAGCGGCCGGCATACTCTTTACTAATATCATCCAAAATTGGCGCAATCATTTTGCAAGGACCACACCATTCTGCCCAGTAATCCACTAAAACGGGAAGGGAAGATTGCAATACTTCTTGCTCAAAAGCAGCATCGCTTAAATGGGTAATGTGTTCGCTCATGTTGACCTCGGTGTAGAAATTTGACTGATGACTGAATATTGTACGATAACCTAATATTGCACGATTACTTAGATATTAGAGTTATATTTGTTAATTAAATAGCGTCATTTAACGTATTTTCAAGTAATTAACAAAAATATTATTAAACTCAATTCGGTTATATTGATAAAGATATATTCAGAAGTAATTCACTTTGTACGTACTTTTGCTTTTTACGTAGTTTTACATAGTATAACAATATCAAATGACTTATATCAAGCTGTATTGAAAGCGTTCAAAGCTTGCCGTGCGCTCGACTAATTTTGTAGTGCGCACCTTGCTAACCGTATTGTTATGATGAACTTCAACTGTGCTGCCCACTTTGCACAAACCAACGGCCGCAATAATGCTGGCCGCTTGTTTTAATGCTGATAATTCTGGCAACAATAAAGCTTCGCTTTCTAATGCGTTATCATCGGCACGAATGCTAACGGCGGATGCGCTTGGTGAAATTAACTGCAAGCCTACATCTAATTGTTTGAGCTCATTTACATTAGCCCAACGTAACACGGCAAGCTCCCAAGTTTTGGTATTGTTGTCTTTCATGGCTACTACGTCACCAATGTGCGCGCTGGCCATAGATGAATTAAATTTACGCAAAGCATAACCACCCGCGCTCACGTTTAAAATTTGCCATCTAGATGGTCTGTAAAAACCATTGGTGTTCAAGCCGCTTATGCCCTGATGATTGTTAAGCGGAGAGCCAACTTCACGAATTAAATGATGTGTAGTATTAATGCCAATGCTTAGCTCTACACCATCACTTTTTTTACTTCTAGAAAACAAGCGCTGTGGCGTTTTTCCATATTGCTTAATCAAGTGCGCAAGCAAGTCTTCAAAATGCGTTTCAATTGCATTACTAGGCATGCTGCCATCATTAGGAACAACACCTTCTTGCAATAATTTAATATGCTGATGAATTTGCCTTGCTAGATTCACCGTGACCAGCAAAATATCAGTGCTACCGTCTGGTATTTCTTTGTTTTTAACAAAAGCAGTCGGTGGTTTAGCGCCATCTAGCGACACCAAAAACACACCGGTCGGATTTTCAATAAAGCCCAGCGGTCTCAGTTCTGCTTGATGGGCCACATTGCCTAAATAACTGTCAAGGCTAAGAATGTCTTTATTGGCTAAATGTTGTGGATTAGCCAAATTTAAAAGCAATGTTTGCGCATAAATAAGATTAACCGAACTAGCGTTAATGCTGGTGTAATGCTCGGATACTGGCAATTTTTCGGCTGATTGCTGCAGGGCGCAATAGTAAAGTTGATGCAACTCGCCCCAAATTGAAACAGGGGCGCTAGCATAAGTGAGATGATGAATCAGCATCATCTCTTTACAAGCATGAATGGCGCGCTGAACAACCAACGCGGTGGTTTTGCTGCTGCCTAAATTGAGAATTTTGTTTTGCAAATCTACCAGTGCAAATTTATAGCCAAACGCAAATTCTTGCCATAACTGCTCTGCGGCATCGGCAAATGCTTGCTCGTTTTTTGAAATAGGTAAACTGGCTCCACTAAAGTGTGGAATTAAATCTTGATAAATTTGAATGGCAGCAGGGCGATACAGCTCAAGCGCATTTAAGCGATTGGTAAAAGCTACCTTTTGACTATTGATAATCTGTAATTCTTCAATTAAATCGCTAGCCGCTCTAATAGGGTCGCCAAACGGCAAATTTTGAATAAACTCATTGATTTTATGCGCGCGTGTTTCAGCCAACAAAATTGGATTACTATCTAAATTGGGTAGCTTAAGACTGATCGGCATACAAACTCCACATAGTATTG
>JAZKDM010000173.1:0-5629 GCA_040387535.1 Pseudomonadota bacterium
TTTTGTTTAGCTAAGGTTGCCGCCAAAACAAACAAAGCCACTAATTGAGTAGTAAAAGCCTTGGTAGATGCCACGCCGATTTCTGCACCTGCGCGTGTGTAAAAAACCAATTGCGATGCACGTGGAATGGCGCTTTCTTGCACATTACAAATACTTAGACTCAAGTTTTGGCCTAATGATTTTGCATGCTTTAGCGCTTCCATCGTATCTAAGGTTTCGCCTGATTGCGAAATAGTGACGATCAACTGTTTGGGATTGGGCACCGATTCGCGATAGCGGTATTCGCTGGCAATCTCAACATTACAAGGCACTTTAGCAATGCCTTCCAGCCAGTATTTAGCGGTTAATGCGGCATAGTAGCTAGTGCCTGCGGCCAGTATCAGAATGCTATCCAGTTGATTGAATACTTCTGCCGCGCCTGTACCAAACAGCTCTGGCCTAAATGCGCCATCATCGATTAATGCTTCAATGGTGTCATTCAACGCTACTGGCTGTTCGTAAATCTCTTTTTGCATAAAGTGGCTGTAAGGGCCAAGCTCTAAGCTGGCAAGCGATACATCGCTGGTATGCACTTTGCGCGCCGCTAATTGACCATCTTTGCCGTAAATGGTGACTGCATCGGTAGTTAGGGTGGCCACATCGCCGTCTTCTAAATAAATCACTCTGCGCGTTACAGAAAGTACCGCAGAAACGTCTGAAGCGATGAAGTTTTCACCTTCCCCTAAACCAATCAGTAACGGGCAGCCTAAGCGCGCGCAAACCATTAAATCAGGCTGATTAACCGCAATTACGCTAATAGCAAACGCGCCTGTTAGTTCTGCAATAGCTAGTTTGGTGGCGGCTAGTAAATCGGGGGTTTTTGAATAATAGTGATGAATTAAATGCGCAATCACTTCGGTATCGGTTTGCGAATAAAATTCGTAGCCCAGCGCTTTTAGTTTGGCGCGCTGCTCGTCGTGATTTTCAATAATACCGTTATGCACAACAGCAATCGTTGGATTGTTTTGGGTAGGTGAAACATGCGGGTGCGCATTGCTTTCAGTGACGCCACCATGGGTCGCCCAACGCGTATGACCAATCCCCACCAAGCCGCTTAAGTTGGCATCAATTGCTTTTTCTGTCATTGCTGCTACGCGCCCAACAGCGCGCACACGCTCAATGCCATTGCTGTTTAATACCGCAACGCCTGCTGAATCGTAGCCGCGATATTCCAAACGGCTTAGGCCTTCTATCAGCGTCGACACCACGTTTCTTTTAGCAACTGCGCCTACAATTCCACACATAAATTAACTTTCTTTAATTGTTTCTTACTATTATTGATTAAACTTTTTTAATCTTTTGTGGCCGTTTCCAGCCCACTATCGTTTTTTGCTCTTTGGCGCGACAAAAAGTCAGCGCATCAGCGGGCGCGTCTTTGGTTATGGTTGAGCCTGCGGCAATGGTTGCATTTTTGCCGATGGTGACTGGCGCAATTAGCTGCGAATCTGAGCCAATAAAAGCGCCATCTTCAATCACGGTTCTAAATTTATTGGCGCCATCGTAATTGCAAGTGATGGTGCCAGCGCCAATATTGACGTTTTTACCAACTGTACTATCACCCACATAGCTCAAATGATTGATTTTACTGCCTATATCCACTTGTGCATTTTTAAGCTCAACAAAATTACCAACATGGGTATCTGATGCAAGTGTAGTACCTGGCCTTAAACGCGCATATGGCCCAATGCGGCTATTTTCGCCCACTATCGCATCATCAATATGCGTAAAAGGCGCGATTTGCGTATTGGCATCGATTGTTGCGTTTTTAATCACGCAATTGGCGGCGATTTTTACGTTGTCGCCCAAGCTGACATCGCCTTCAAATACGCAATTCACATCAATTTCTACGTCTTTACCAACATTTAGAGTACCACGCACATCCAAACGGGCTGGGTCTTTAAGGGTAACGCCCTGTTGCAATAATTTTAGTGCGATTCGGCTTTGATGCACGCGCTCAATCTGGCTTAAATCCACTTTAGAATTAATGCCCGTAACCGACCATTCATCTTGTGTGATTTCGGCAATCACATCCACTTTATCTGCAACCGCAAACGCCACAATATCCGTTAAATAGTATTCACCTTGTGCATTATTGTTGCTTAGTCGATCTAGCCAATTTTTAAGATGGGTATTTGGCATAGCCATAATACCTGTGTTCACCTCATTAATTTGCCGCTGTGCTTCTGTAGCATCTTTATGTTCTACAATGGCTGTTACTAAATCTTTATCACGCACAATGCGTCCGTAACCGGTAGGGTCGGCCTTATTGAACGACAAAATCGCCAACTTATTAGCGGCTGATTGCACCAAATTTTCGCAGGCCTCTTTATCAACCAAGGGCACATCACCCAGCATAATCAAGGTGTTAGCATCATCATCTAAGTATGGCGCCGCTTGCTGCACCGCATGACCTGTGCCAAGCTGCTCTGCCTGATTCACCCAATTAATATTCTCATGCGCAAATGCTTCACGAACTATTTCGCCGCCATAGCCATAAACTACAATCATCTTTTGTGGATTTAACTTTTTTGCACAATCAATAACATGCGCCAGAATTGGCTTGCCACCAATTTCATGCAGCACTTTAGGCTTATTTGAATGCATGCGTGTGCCTTTGCCCGCAGCAAGAATAACAATATTGAGAGATTTTTTAGACATTTGCTTAGACGCTGTTAAGTATTATTTATTAGTATCATTGTAAAGTATAAAGATGACACAAACAAAAAAGGCAGCCTAAGCTGCCTTTTTACTAACACAATATTACAATTAATGTGTTTTACGTAAACGCTCAATCGCTTGAATCTGCGCCATTGCTTCAGATAGTTCTGCTTGTGCTTTTGCATAATCCATATCAGAAGTACGATTTTTCATCGCTTCCAATGCCGCTTCTTTTGCCGCAATGGCTTTTGCTTCATCCAAATCATGACCACGTACAGCCGTATCAGCCAATACAGTAATCATGCCTGGTTGTACTTCTAATAAGCCACCAGAAATAAAAATGACGACTTCTTCAGCTGCATCGGCTAATTGAATGCGTAATGCACCAGGTTTGATTGTGGTAATCATTGGTGCGTGATTTGGGTAGATACCCACTTCACCAGCACCCGCAGGCGCAACCACAAACTCGGCTTCGCCTGAGAATATGCTTGCTTCTGCGCTTACTACATCGATATGAACAGTATTTGCCATAATTTTCTCTTAACTTAAAGTTTATTCACTAAAAACTATTAGTTTAAAGTTTTGGCTTTCTCAACTGCTTCTTCAATACCACCAACCATATAGAACGCTTGCTCAGGCAAGTGATCGTACTCGCCGGCAACAATCGCTTTAAAGCCTTTGATGGTTTCTTTTAATGGTACGTATTTACCTGGCGCGCCAGTAAACACCTCAGCCACGTGGAACGGTTGTGACAAGAAACGTTGAATTTTACGTGCACGGCCAACAGCTAATTTATCTTCTGGTGACAATTCGTCCATACCCAAAATAGCGATAATGTCGCGTAGCTCTTTATAGCGTTGTAATGTTTGTTGAACGCTACGTGCAACGTTGTAATGCTCTTCACCAACTACTAATGGGTCTAATTGGCGTGATGTTGAATCCAATGGATCCACCGCTGGGTAGATACCTAAAGAAGCAATGTCACGTGACAACACAACCGTTGAATCCAAATGTTGGAACGTTGTCGCTGGTGATGGATCGGTCAAGTCATCCGCAGGTACGTAAACCGCTTGGATAGACGTAATAGAACCTGTTTTAGTTGAAGTAATACGCTCTTGTAAACGGCCCATTTCATCGGCCAATGTTGGCTGATAACCTACAGCAGAAGGCATACGGCCTAACAATGCAGATACTTCAGTACCAGCCAATGTGTAGCGGTAGATATTGTCCACGAAGAACAACACGTCACGGCCTTCGTCACGGAATTTCTCAGCCATGGTCAAACCTGACAAAGCTACACGTAAACGGTTGCCTGGTGGTTCGTTCATTTGACCAAACACCATCGCTACTTTTGATTCTTTCATGTCGTCAAGCTTAATAACGCCAGCTTCTGCCATCTCGTGGTAGAAGTCGTTACCTTCACGAGTACGCTCACCCACACCTGCAAACACGGATAAACCTGAGTGTTGTTTAGCAATGTTGTTGATCAGCTCAAGCATGTTAACGGTTTTACCTACACCCGCACCGCCGAACAAACCAACTTTACCGCCTTTAGCAAACGGGCAAACCAAGTCAATCACCTTGATACCTGTTTCTAACAAGTCTACAGAAGGAGATAACTCTTCAAATGTTGGTGCTTTTTGGTGAATCGCACGGCGCTCATCAGAATCAATCGGGCCTGCCTCATCAATTGGGCGACCTAACACGTCCATAATACGGCCTAATGTACCCACACCAACTGGCACCGTAATTTGTGAACCTGTTGATTTGAATGCTGTGCCACGTGCAAGGCCATCAGATGAGCCCATCGCAATGGTACGTACAATGCCGTCACCTAGTTGTTGTTGCACCTCTAAAGTTAGGCCTGCCTCTGCTTGACTTGTTGCATCATCAATAATCAATGCTTCAAATACATTCGGCATTTGATCACGTGGAAACTCAACGTCTACCACCGCGCCAATACACTGAACAACTTTACCAATTTTCGCTGTACTCATCTTTGTGTCCTATTCAAACTATATTTTTGAATGTTAATTAAATTCTTAATTACGCAACTGCTGCTGCGCCGCCAACGATCTCTGAGATCTCTTTGGTAATCGCTGCTTGACGTGCTTTGTTGTAAACCAGTTTCAAATCGCCAATTACTTGTTTAGCATTATCAGACGCTGATTTCATCGCCACCATACGTGATGATTGTTCTGATGCCATGTTTTCTGCAACCGCGTTGTAAACCAACGATTCAACATAACGCATCATTAATTGATCAACCACTGGTTTGGCTTCTGGCTCATAGATATAATCCCAATGACCAGTAGGGCTGCCTAGTTTCTCACCGCTTAATGGAAGCAATTGCTCAACTACAGGCTCTTGCTTCATGGTGTTGATAAACTTGGTGTAGCTGATATAAAGCTGATCAATTTCACCCGCTTCATAAGCATCTAACATCACTTTGATTGTGCCAATCAAGGTTTCCAAATGTGGCACATCGCCCAAACCAGTAATGTGCGATTTAACATTTGCACCCACGCGGTTCATAAAGCTAAAGCCTTTATTACCAATCGCGCTGACTGTGATGGCTTTGCCTTCTGTTTCCCAGTTTTTCATTTGGTTAACAGATAAACGCAACATATTGGTGTTTAAACCGCCACACAAACCTTTGTCTGAGCTCACCACAATCAAACCCACGTTTTTAACTACATCACGCTTAATCAAATAAGGGTGTTTGTATTCTGGGTTTGCAAATGACAAATGCGCCGCAACGTTACGAATTTTCTCAGCGTATGGGCGTGAGGCACGCATTCTATCTTGCGCTTTACGCATTTTAGAAGCAGCCACCATCTCCATCGCCTTGGTGATCTTGCGGGTATTTTCTACCGACTTGATCTTGGTTCTAATCTCTTTACTACCAGCCATTTTATGTCCTAAATAGTCA
>JAZKDM010000174.1:0-2482 GCA_040387535.1 Pseudomonadota bacterium
GCCAAAATCACGCTTGGTCTGTCTTCGCTGCGCAAACGTTGCAGCTCCACTTTGAGCATTTCTGCGCCTTTGATTGTTACTGGAATTTGATTTAATGCCATACTGTAATACCGTTCTAAATTAGGGTAAAAAAATAAACCACACCCGTAACGAGCGTGGTTTTATGTAATAGTTAAGTTAAAGTGTATTTTAGATAAGCTTTTAATGCAAGCTTAAGCTTTGATTAAAACAAGTCTTTTTACGCGATTTATACCAGTCTTTTATGCAAATCTTGTAGTGACTCAACATTTAGCTCTTGCATATGCGCCATGCCAATACAAGCCGCTTTTGCACCTGCCAGCGTTGTGTAATAGGTCACTTTATTTTGCAAGGCACTACGGCGAATCTCATAAGAATCAGCCACCGCTTTTTTGTCTTCGGTCACGTTTACAATAAAATTAATTTCATTGTTTTTAATCATATCCACAATATGCGGACGGCCTTCAGCTACCTTGTTTACAGGTGCCACGCTTAAGCCATGCGCTATTAGCGCTTTTGCTGTGCCCTTAGTAGCAACCAAGGTAAAGCCTAGTTTTGCCAGATCTTGCGCAATATCCACCACTTTTTGGTGATCTTCATTGCGCACGCTAATAAAGGCGCGACCACCTTTTGGCAACTTGGCAGATGCGCCTAATTGCGATTTCACAAACGCTTCGGCAAAAGTATCGCCAACACCCATCACTTCGCCAGTTGACTTCATTTCCGGGCCTAAAATCGTATCCACGCCTGGGAATTTAATAAACGGGAATACCGCTTCTTTCACAGAGAAATAAGGTGGAATCACTTCTTTTGTCACGCCTTGTGATTTCAGACTTTGACCTGCCATACAGCGCGCAGCGATTTTAGCTAATTGCAAACCGCAAGCTTTTGAAACAAATGGCACAGTACGTGATGCACGCGGATTGACTTCCAGCACATAAACAGTAGTGCCCTGAATCGCAAACTGCACATTCATTAAACCTTTAACGCCTAATGCTTTAGCCATTTGTACGGTTTGCACGCGCAGTACATCTTGCAACTCTTCGCTTAAGCTATACGGCGGCAATGAGCAGGCAGAGTCGCCTGAGTGCACACCCGCTTGCTCAACGTGCTGCATAATGCCGCCAATTAATACATCCTCGCCGTCACAAATCGCGTCTACGTCAATCTCTAAAGCGTCGTTTAAAAAACGGTCCAGCAGCACAGGTGAATCGTTAGAAACCTTTACCGCTTCACGCATATAACGCTCAAGCTGGCTTTGCTCATGCACAATTTCCATGGCACGGCCACCTAAAACATAACTTGGGCGAACAACAAGCGGATAGCCAATTTCATTGGCCGCAATCAGCGCCGCTTCTGGCGTACGCGCCGTACGGTTTGGTGGTTGCTTTAAGCCTAACTCATGCAACATAGCCTGAAAACGCTCACGGTCTTCTGCTCTATCAATCGCATCTGGCGTTGTGCCAATAATTGGCACGCCCGCTTTTTCTAAAGCGCGTGCAAGTTTAAGCGGCGTTTGGCCGCCATATTGCACAATCACGCCCACTGGTTTTTCGATATGCACGATTTCCAGCACATCTTCTAACGTTACTGGCTCAAAATACAAGCGGTCAGAGGTATCGTAATCGGTTGAAACTGTTTCAGGATTACAGTTAACCATGATGGTTTCATAGCCATCTTCACGCATAGCAAATGCCGCATGCACACAGCAATAATCAAACTCAATACCTTGGCCAATACGATTCGGTCCGCCGCCCAGCACCATGATTTTCTTTTTATCAGTCGGCTTGGCTTCGCATTCCTCTTCATAGCTGGAATACATATAAGCCGTATTGGTGGCAAACTCTGCCGCGCAAGTATCCACGCGTTTGTACACAGGGCGCACTTGCAAAGCTTGGCGATAAGCGCGCACGGCGTGCTGATCGGTATCCAGTAACTTGGCTAAACGGCGATCGCTAAAGCCGCGACGTTTTAATTGGAACAGCGCATCTTTATCTAAATCGGCAATATGCTTGCCAGATAAAGCCGCTTCACGATTGATAATGTCTTTAATCTGCGCTAAAAACCAAGGGTCAATTTTTGAGATATTAAAAATATCTTCGTTGCTCACACCAAGGCGCATCGCATCTGCCACGTACCATATACGCTCAGGGCCTGGTTCACCCATTTCTTTGGTGATGCGATCCATATCAGTTGAAATGGAATCTAAACCATCCACGCCCACTTCTAAACCGCGCAACGCTTTTTGGAATGATTCTTGGAAAGTGCGGCCAATCGCCATCACTTCGCCTACCGATTTCATTTGCGTAGTTAAACGCGAATCGGCTTGCGGGAATTTCTCAAAAGCAAAACGCGGTATTTTAGTAACCACGTAATCGATACTAGGCTCAAATGAAGCTGGCGTTTGGCCACCTGTAATATCATTTTTTAATTCATCTAGCGTAAAGCCAACCGCTAATTTAGC
>JAZKDM010000175.1:0-10973 GCA_040387535.1 Pseudomonadota bacterium
CGCCATCCGCCAAATTAAGCGCAGCGCTACCTGCCAAGGCTTTTTTAAGCGCATTAACGCTGGCGCCTTGTGTGGTCACATCTACATTCACAGTGCCAGTGCCGCTTAGCATATCGTTATTAATGGCATCTACCATCAAAGGCCCAATTGATATATTTTTCATATTTTGCTGAAAAGTAATCACAGGTGTGGCGCGCGCATCGACTTTTAGCAGGCCATTCATACTGCCTTGATATAAATTAGCCGAAAAAGGCGAAACGGTTGCAATGCCGCCATTGGCTTTTAGGCCCACATTCACATTTTGCGTTTTAACATTGGCTAATTTTAATTTGCCAATTTTCGCCTCACCCGAGGCATTAAGCTTTTTTAGCGCGCTCAAATCAATTGGCGTATCGGCGCTATTTTTGGCAGAAGGCTCACCTTTGGTAATGTATCGATCCGCATCTAGCTGATCAATATTAAGCGCAAAAGTAAAAGCGGGGTTGCTAAATTGGCTAATGCCCAAATTAGCGTTAATCTGGCTATCATCTACCTTTGCGCTTAATGGGTTTAAGCTTAGTTTTTCGCCATCGGCTTTTAAGTTGATATTGATATTGCTGGCTTTGGTTTTGCCATATTTAAGATTGCCCACGCGAATGGAGCCATTGGCATTTAAGGCTTTTAATGCGCTTAAATCCAGTGGTTTATTGCTAGTACTAGCCTCTTTTTTAGCGCCAGTTTCAGCCACAATGTATTGGTCTAAGTCTACTTGGTCAACATCTAAATTAAAGGTATACAGTGGCTTAGCAAATTGGCTAATGCCCAAGCTGCCTTTAATTTGGCTGTTATCCACTTTTACATTTAAGCCGCTAAGCATTAATTTTTGGCCGTCGGCTTTAATGCCTACATTTAAACCAGAAACGCGGTATTTGTCATACAAAATACTGCCAACGCTTAACTTACCGTCTAACAGCAAATTTTTAAGCGCAGATAAATCCGCTGGTTTATTGCTGGCTTTACTATCCGATTTGGTCGCGCTGCTTTTTGGCAGCAATTTATTTAAGTCTAATTTATCAGCATTTAGGTTAAATTTAATGTTCGGCGTCTTAAAGCTGGCCACGTTCACATCGCCCACCAGCTTGGTTTCTGCAATCGCCAGATTAAATTTGCTGTTCACCAATTCTTTTTTAATATCGGCATGCGCGCCTAAATTAAAGCTACCGCTCATGCTGCCGTTTGGTAAGCTGGGGTCTTTTACATCTAATTTACCCACCAATTTTGGAATATCAAAAATCATGTTTTCGATATTGCCGCTAAAGGGCGATGCAAATGTACCTGTAACAGTGCGCTTGCCTTGCACCATAGACAAATCACCCGTAATGCCGCTGCTTTGGATGGCTTTGGGCGAGCCTTTCATATCGGCCAACACCATATTGGCTTTTAAGTTGCCATCCGCTTTTTCTTGCACAAAGCTAATCGTCACTTTTTTACTGTCAACTTCATCTTTTGCAATAGTAATGTTAGGCGCATTCACATTAACGCTTTGCGTGCTGCCATCAAACTTGCCAGAGGCAACCAACTGCAAGCCATCTACCAAAAACTCTAATTGCTCAGGTTTGGCATCCACATCACCATTAATCTTAATGTCCATGCCAGTACCGCCCAGCAGGTCGCCTGTAATGTGCGTATCTAAACCTTTTACTTGATAATGTTTGGTTTCTGGGTCGGCTAAAAAGTTACCTTTTAACACCACATCGGCAGTAATTGCAGGTTGATTGGCTGATAATTTAAAATCTGTTTCCAAATCTACTGGCTCAGCCAAAGCAAAATGACCAGATTTCATATTGAATGCAGAAACATTGTATTTTGCGCCAGACGCTTCATCCGTGTAAGTCACGGCAGAATTGGTGATATTGACACCATCCACATCAAATTTAATGGTTTCAGATTCTGTTTCGTCTTTGCTTAACAAATCATCAAAATTGGTGCTGCCATCTTTGTATTTGATAATATTGGCTTTGGCGCCATCCACATAAACCGTATCCACCACCAATTGTTTTTTTAGCAAAGGCAGCACAGCCAGCGCCACTTTTACGCTATTTACAGAGGCAAATTCGGTATTTGATTTATGTTCAGAAATCGAAATTTTGCCTAAATCGGCACCGATTTTTGGCCAGAAACTTAAGCCAATATCGCCATCAATAGTCAGCGTGCGGTCTTTTTTCTCTTTAACCAACTTAATGATGTCGTCTTTATAATCGTTTGGATTAAACGTTGCGGCAAAATAGCCCGCTACCAGCAAAGCCAACAAAACAACGCCGCCAATGCCATAAAGTACATATTTAATTAATTTATTCATCGTATTTCTCATTTCAGACCAGAGTCAAAAATACTCAAATCAAATCCAGCCAATAGCTGTTAATTAATGGATTTTAATTAATTGAGGTTTACCAAAAGTACCATAATACAACTACGCCAAAAACAATGCGATACCACGCAAAGGGCACAAAATTGTGTGTTTGTACAAAGCGAATTAAAAACTTAACCGCAATTAAAGCCGATAAAAATGCCGTTACAAATCCAATGGCAAATACGATTAAATCGTCTGCGCTTAATAAGCGCCAGCTTTTAAGCAAATCGTAGCCAGTGGCGGCAAACATAATAGGAATGGCTAAAAAGAATGAAAACTCAGTTGCCACAGTGCGGTTTAAGCCAAACATCATACCGCCTAAAATGGTGGCGCCTGCACGCGAAACTCCAGGCACTAAGGCTAGCGCTTGGGCAAAGCCAATTTGTAAAGCTTGTTTGCTAGTAATGTCATCAACACTTTGCGTAGGCGTTTTAAGCGGCAGTTTTTCAATCAGTAAAATAGCAAAGCCGCCCACAATTAAGGCAATCGCTACTGTAAATGGCGAAAACAAATACTCTTTAATTACGCCATGAAAAGCTAAGCCTAGTAAGGCGGCAGGCATAAACGCAATTAACAAGTTGCGCACAAAATGTTGCGCTTTAGCCTCTTTTGTGAGGTTGGTAACGGTATCCACCAAGCGTTGTTTAAACGCCCAGCACACCGCTAAAATTGCGCCCAGCTGGATGATGATTTCAAAAACATCGCGTTTTTCTTTGCTTAAAAAACCTAAAATATCACCGACAATAATTAAATGGCCAGTGCTGCTGATGGGCAAAAACTCGGTTGCGCCCTCTACCAAGCCCATGATGACAGTTTTTAAAAGTAGTATTAAATCCATAATTGATGTTTTTTTTGAATAGTTGACCTGCATTTTATCAGGTTTACCAAACTACAAAGGGTGCGTTAGCACCCTTTAGTTTGAAGCTTTTATGACCTGAAAAAAGCCTTGTTTATTTCAACATGCCCAATACGGTTGATAAGATATTGCCTGATTCGGCTGGCACTTCGCCATCTGGTGTTAATTTATCCACCACACCTGGTAAATGCTGTGCAATTTGTGCGCTTAATGTTTCTGGGTTAATGCCAAATTTAGCTGCCAATTCGGCAAGTTGACCATTGCCTAACACGCTGGCAATTTGGTCGGCTGAGATAGGCATGTTTTCGCCCTTACCAACCCATGAGGCCGCCGCTTCGCCCAAACCACCTTGTTTAAATTTATCTAAAACGCCGCTTAAGCCACCGTTTTGATTAAGCAAATCCATGGCGATTTGCGCCATGCCGCCCTGCTCGCCACCCAGTTTTCCCAACATTGCCCCTGCTACGCTATCAAATAAACCCATATTTTTCCCCTAATAATGTTGCATTGACAAAATGTTTGCCCAACCTGCAAGTGCAAGCCATGCGCTATATCTACAACGCCAAATGGTACATTAGTTGCTTACATAAAAACAACTAGGCCAGTATCTTTTACAAACGTTAACAAGGAAAAAGTATGAATCGCCAAGATGTCACAGAGATGATCATCATCAATAAAAAAATCAAAGCGCTAACTTGGCTGGATATTGCCAATAAAATTGGCTTGTCAAAAGAGTGGGCAACCGCGGCACTGATGGGGCAAATGACGCTTAACGAATCGCAAGCAACAATCATTGGTGAAGCACTTGATTTGCCAACAGAAGCAGTAGCCTTGCTGCAGGTGGTGCCTTATAAAGGCAGCTTGCCTACGGCCGTGCCGACTGACCCGCTGCTATACCGTTTTTATGAATTAATTAATGTGTATGGCACTACGATTAAATCGCTGATTCATGAAGAATTTGGCGATGGCATTATGAGTGCGATTGATTTTTCGATGGATATCCAGCGCGAAGCAAACCCGATGGGCGACCGTGTAAAGATTGTATTAAACGGTAAGTTTTTGCCTTATAAAACGTATTGAAACAGGCAATCTTAAAGTGCGTTGCACCTATTCAGAGCACTTTTTAAGTTACTACATGCGCTATTAATTAAAAGCGCTCGTTTTCTCTTAAATAGCGCCATTGCCCTGGCGGCAATTTGCCTAAGTTTACGCTACCAATACGCACGCGCTTTAAGCCCACCACAAATAAGCCCACCATTTCGCACATGCGACGAATCTGGCGTTTTTTGCCTTCGCGCAATACAAAGCGCAATTGGTCTTCATTCTGCCAGCTTACTTTGGCAGGCTTTAATTTTTCGCCATCTAAACTTAAACCGTGATTCAAACGCTGTAAATCCGCATCACTCAACGTGCCTTCAACGCGCACCAAATATTCTTTTTCAACAGATGAGTCTTCACCAATCAAATGCCTTGCAATTCGACCATCCTGAGTAAGCACTAACAAACCTGTTGAGTCAATATCCAAGCGGCCTGCTGGTGCTAAGCCATGCAAAAAACCACGCTGAAATTCTTTGGCATTGTAGTCACTTAAATCGGGGTCATCCATCCATTCGTTATCTGGGTGCACCAACACAATTGCAGGCTGGTAACCATCTTCCGCCTGCCCGCTTACATAGCCCACAGGCTTGTGCAGCAATATCGTCACTTGCTCCGCCTGCTGCTCATAGGCGTACCCGCTGATGACAATTTCCGCATCGGGTTTAATACGCGTACCCAGCGTTTCCATAATCACGCCATCCACTTTTACCCAGCCATTAACAATCCACTCGTCGGCTTCGCGGCGCGAACAAATACCGCGTTCTGCCATTACTTTAGAAAGGCGTGGCATTTCCACATTTACAGGTGAAGACTTATAAGCCGCTTTTGCCGCTGCGCCATATTGCGGCGTGGCAACCGCATCGTAACCATCGCGCACCTTGCCACCACGGCGTGGTGCTTGGCGATATTGCGGCTCATTTTTATCGGGGCGCGGTGTGATGCGCGTATCCACACCAGCAGGCTTATGTTGTTTGGTTTCGCTGTCATCCGCTCTTAATGAACTTCTAAGCGGACGATTTTCATCAGCTTTGTAAGCAGGTCTTTCAGCAGATTGCTCTGCAAACGGCTCACCATGCGCTTTGCCGTCATAACGATGATTACGCTGGCGCGCGCCGCCTGATGTTTTTGCACGCTCACTACTGTCGTTTCTGTCATTCTCGCGAACGCGGGAATCCATTTTAGGTTCTTGTGATTTAACTGCATCTTCCCTGGCCGCAGGCTTGGCTGGCGCTTTTGTTCTATCGCGGTTGGCTGCATCCGCGCGGCGCACAGGCGCCTTACCTGTTGAAGGGGTGTTGATAGGTTTTTTACTGAGTTTAATCGTGGTCACGGAATTGAGCTAATAACGAAATTGAATAATGCAGATTATACGCTTGTTGAAGCGGCTCGCCTAAATTGTGATTCCTGTCAAACGTGTATTGAAGAACCTATTTGCAATTGGTCATCAATTAAATGAAGAGTTAATGCTCACGTAAAATATTCAGCTTGAATTAAGTTTCTGGTTTTAATATTAAGCCTCAGTTTAAACCTTCTCGCCTTTTGAACAACGGACTAAAATGGTGCTATGAATTACTACCTTGGCATACATATGCCTAAGCTTATAAAAACACTATCCTCAATCGCGCAACGCATATTGTTAGTGCTATTTGCTGCCCAGTCAGTCTATTCTGAAGAGAGTGCAGCCACTGCACGTAAATTGTCCGCATCTGGACAAATTCTATCGCTGGAAAAGATTACCAAAGCGGCCAAAGTTATTAAAGCCGGTGAGATTCTGGAAACAGAACTTGAACGCAAACATGGGTTATATATTTACGAGGTAGAGTTACTGGATAGCAAAGGCTTGGTATGGGAGCTGAAACTTAATGCCAAAACGGGCAAGCTGATCAAGATGGAGCAAGACGACTGATTATGCGCTTACTGTTGGCGGAAGATGACGTTACGCTGGGCCCACAATTGCAGACGGCATTGCAGCGGGCTGGCTACGCGGTGGATTTAACCACTGATGGAGTTGAGGCGGAAATACAGGGGGATTTGGAGCCTTATGATTTGGTTGTGCTGGATTTAGGTTTACCCAAACGCCCTGGGCTGGAAGTGCTGCAAAATTGGCGTAATCGTGAAATCCGCATGCCAGTGATTGTTTTGACCGCGCGCGGCAGTTGGCAGGAAAAAGTGGCGGGCTTTAATGCAGGTGCAGATGATTACATTAGCAAGCCCTTTCAGATTGAAGAATTATTAGCGCGTATCAGTGCCGTGCTGAAACGCAGTGCTGGCGTGGTCAGCGGAGAGTTACAACATGATCACTTCAGCCTAGATGAACAATCGCAAGCGGTTGTACTGGAAAGCGGTGAGCGTCACGACCTCACAGGCACCGAATTCAGGTTATTACGTTATTTTATGCTGCACCCCGGGTATGTGCTCTCTAAAACCGCACTCACTGCGCATGTGTATGAATATGATGAAGACAAAGATAGCAACGTGATTGAAGTGTACGTTAACCGTTTACGCCAAAAAATCGGCAATGATTTGATTCAAACCAAGCGTGGCCAAGGCTATGTATTTGGGGCCAGACGCACATGATTTCTCTCAAGCGTCACCTCTCTTGGGGGCTGATTATCAGCCTGGTTGCCTTGCTGACATTGCAATGGGCGATTGTGACTTATGCCATAAACAAGCTCACCGAAGATCAATTGGTCGAACGCTTGCAGCGTGAGGGTGAAAGCTTGCTGGCGGGCACAGAATTCGATGCGGCAGGGCAATTACAGCTTGATTCCAAACATGTTAGCGCTGTCTATCAACGGCCATTTTCTGGTCATTATTATGTAATCTTTTCTGGCAATCAGCGTCAAGCTTCACGCTCTTTGTGGGATGCTGATTTGCCTATCAAGCCCTTAAACACAGGCATCCACACCAAGCTCTATATCAATGGCCCAGAGCAACAACCTTTGCTAGTAGTGGTGCATGGTTACCAAAAACAGCAAGGGGTGATTACCATTGCGGTGGCAGAAAATCTGGCAACACTCAAAGCTGGCATGAGGCGTTTTCAAATACTTTATGCCATCGTTTCTTTAATCGGTTTGTTTGCATTATTGGTGATACAACGCTTGGTGGTGATTAATGCGCTGCGCCCTTTGCAGCAGATTAAGGACAATATAGCGAAATTGGCCACTGGCGAAGAAACCCAAATTAACAACACTGGCCCACAAGAAGTAGCGCCGCTGATTGAGGAAATGAATCGTCTTTTGCTGGCCGTGCAACATAAATCCAGACGCTCCAGAGAGTCTTTAGGCAATCTGGCACATGCGCTCAAAACCAAGCTCACACTGCTGAATCAGGCGGCAGAACGGCCAGAAATGGACATGTTTTTGGAGATACGCAACGATATATATCGCACCACAACTTCTATTAGCCACAGCATAGAGCATGAGCTCAAGCGTGCACGCTTATTGGGCGATTCGCACCCCGCTCGCAGGGTGGATTTAAAGACTGAAATTGCGCAACTTATTCACACCATGCGCCAAATATATCAGGCTAAAGCAGTCAATATCATGTGGGAAATCACGCCAGAGGCTAGGTTTAACGGAGACAGGGAAGATCTGTTGGAAATATTGGGTAACCTGCTGGACAATGCGTGTAAATGGTGTAAAAACACGGTGACACTTACTGTGAGCGGAAATAATGCGACGATATTTGTGATTGAAGATGATGGGGCAGGCTGTGCCGAGCATGATCTCAATTTACTGACGCGGCGTGGTTTTCGTGCGGATGAATCGATGCCTGGCAGTGGGTTGGGGCTTGCCATTGTGCATGATATTGTTGATAGCTATGGGGCGCAGCTTAGTTTTGGTAGGTCGGCCGCACTTGGCGGCCTGCGTGTAGAACTTAGATTTAACTCCCACAACGATGAGAGTTAAACCTTGCGGCTAAAACCAGTCGCGTTTGATGTTGCCCACTTTACCGGTTTTTGCATCCACATTAACATCCCACTCCTTGCCGTCAACATCCACAATCTCAAACTCGTAATCCCAACCTTTTTCAAAGTTGCGGTCTTCTAGTTCGGCATCTGTAATCACACCAGGTTTTGCCTGTAGCGCAGTGGCTTTTGCCTGTTCTAGAGTAACTAACCCAAAAGATTTAGAAATAGCGTCCATTTCTTGCATGTCATCATCGTCGGCATGTGCAGTGCCAAATAGGGCAAAAGAAATAGCGGTTGCCATCACAAGTGTTTGTGCAGTTTTTTTCATCATCATTCTCCATTGATTGATAGGTGAAACCTACTTTACTCGGCCAACCTGAATACAAGCTTAAAATTGGCACTTGATATTAGTACATGAACCAAAAATCGCTACTCAATGAATAAGTTTGGTGCGGATATCGTAATAATGAAATAACGAGCGCTCAATGTATTTGCTTCTAAAACTGGTTGATCAGTTTCTTTGCTTTACTCATTATCCCAATACGGTTCAGTGCCAAACCGTTCTATCAGAAAATCAATCAACACACGGATTTTTAAAGGCAGATTGCGTTTGGGTAGGTAAAGCGCATACACATGCTGATAAACCGGTATGTATTCGGATAAAACGGATTTAAGGCGCTTGGCTTGAATATCTTTACCGATAATAAAAGTCGGCAGCAATGCTAAGCCAAATCCACCCAGCACAACCTGTGATAAAGCTTCGTCATCGTTAATACGTAGCCTGCCGGCAACAGGAACAGACACTTCGCCGCCCGGACCATTAAAACGCCACAAACCTTTGTCGCCAGAATGGATGTAATCAAGACAGTTATGACTGACTAAATCCTGCGGTAAAAGTGGTGTGCCAAACTCTTCAAAATATTTAGGGGTGGCGCATAGTTTTCTGCGAATGGGTGCCAGCCTTCTTGCCACTAAAGCCTGCGGGAGATCATGCGTGACAGTAATAACAACGTCATAACCTTCCTCTGCCAAATCAATGACTCGATCCGTTACTGTCATATCAATTTTTAATTCAGGGTAGCGGCGCATAAATTCGCCTATTGCAGGCGCAATATGCAAGGTGCCGAATGCTACAGATACCGCCACTTTAAGCACGCCGCGTGGCTGGGCATTCAAGCTGTCAATCATCCCCTGCGCTTCGTCCGCCTCATAACTAATACGCATGCAATACTCAAAAAATGCCGTGCCCACTTCTGTTAAGCTGAGATGCCGTGTACTGCGATTGAGCAAGCTGGCCCCTAGTGCCTGCTCTAACTTTGCAACCGCTTTACTCACCGATGAACGCGAAACACCAAGCTTTCTAGCAGCCCCAGAAAAGCTTTGTTCATTGACTACTTCTGCAAAAATAATCATCAAGTTCAAATCATACATTTGCGTATTGTAGCGCTTAATACCCACTTGATTGTCGCTTGAAAGGAAACAATTATGTTCAATTAGATGGACTAATTTTGCGTCTTCAAAAGTATTACTATGCTTCCAGACATCATCAACTTGACATAAGTTAAGTGAACTTGAGGTGAAGTGATTTAACGATGGAGCTTGCTAGTGTGGGGCAGGAAAACTTGATTATTTCAGATGCGGACTATGTCCGTTTATCTCAATTAAACAACAATCAATTGCTGCGATATGAGTTTTCTCGCGCTGTTGTGGTGCCGGCTAATCAAGTGCCGAAAAACGTGGTGACCATGCACTCATGTGTTGAGTATTTAGATGAAAGTACTGGGATAAGCCGGCAAGTGAGATTGGTTTTTCCATCAGAGGTTGATTTGAGAAGTGGAAAAATTTCTGTGCTTTCACCATTAGGCGCTGCTCTATTGGGTCTTAAACAGGGACAAACCATTGATTGGCCAATCCCTAGCGACACTGATAAACGGTTGAAAATTATGCGTGTTGAAAAAGCAAGTTACTGGGAGGGTTTTATGATGAACAAAGCATTGGCTAATACCGCAGCATTCGTCGGCACATACGTTGTCCTTATGTTGCTTACTTATTATTTACCAAACTTAGATTCCCAATCGTTTATGGCTCAAAGTCTGGATGGGGCTGGCTTATCCAATTCGCCTGTTTCTTTATTTACGCATTTTTTGCATATCAGTGCCATGCTAGGGCTCATATGGATTAGTCTGGTCAGAGGAATCTTAATCGGTGAAAAATGGCTGGTATTGCTTCCTTTAGTGGCGTTTGCATTCGATTTCATACCAAAGCTAAGCGCAATACCAATTGTGCCATCTATCTATCATTTACTAGCTATTGTGGTCGGTGCGGCGTGCCCATTTATTGCCGCACTAGATCAGCCTACATAATGCATAATTGAAACGCTACATGCATGAGTGAAGAGAGCGATTGCTCTTGATTAAAATGCAACTGATTATAAATAATGTACCCTAGTTACTAGTTTAATCTGAGTGCTGAACTTAAAGATAAAAGTAGTCATTCGTACCAGAAATCATAGGCTCACCGAATCAGAATTAAATGAGAATCGGGTAATTTTTCTTTTAATATGTTAGTGGGTATATTGAAGACGCGTAATTTTATTTTTACCTTATGTGTCATATATACACCAAAATGAAGACTTTAATGCCTTAATATTTAATTACCCTTAATATCTAATTACTAAGTCTTGAATCGTTCCAGCACATATTTGCTCATGCCTTTTG
>JAZKDM010000175.1:11073-17293 GCA_040387535.1 Pseudomonadota bacterium
ATATCTAATTACTAAGTCTTGAATCGTTCCAGCACATATTTGCTCATGCCTTTTGCCAACTCTTCTTCGCCATAAAATACAGTGCCAATGTTGTCTTGTCTTAAGAACTTTGATTCATCCTCATTATGTGTACGCACCACAATTTGAATATCTGGTTTTAGTAACTTTGCGGTATCAACCATTTTTCTAATATCAATCGTATCTGGCGTTGCAATCACCAACATAGCCGCATTTGCAATATGCGCTTGTATTAATACGCTTGGTTCGGATGCATCACCTGAAACGGCAGGCGTACCTTTTTTACGCAATAATTCCACTACTTCACGATTCTCTTCTGCCACCACATAGGGAATGTTGTTTTCGCTTAAAGCTTGCGCAATTCTTTTGCCAACACGGCCGTATCCAACCAGAACAACTTGGCCTTCCAGATATTTGCGGTCAGTCGTCATTGGCAATTCGGCATAGGGGTCGACGCGTTTTTCTAAATCGCGTGCAAATTCTGAAACACTTAGCATCCAGCTTTTAAAAGGTTTTATCATGGAAAACAATAAAGGGTTGATGGCGATAGAAATTAATGCCCCTGCCAAAATCAAGCTCATTCCATCTTTGGGTAAAATACCTAAAGTCATGCCCAAACCACCCAGAATAAAAGAAAATTCGCCAATTTGCGCCAAGCTAGCTGCAACAACTAAGGCGGTATTCAATGGGTAACGTAATGCTAGCGTGATAAACATTGCGGCAAGCGATTTGCCCAAAACAATAATAGCAATGACCGCCACAACGCTTAGTGGCTCTTCAACCAAAATGGCTGGTTTAAACAGCATACCGACGGAAACGAAAAACAACACCGCAAACGCATCTCTAAGCGGCAAGGATTCTTCTGCTGCACGATGACTGAATTCGGATTCGCGCATTACCATGCCGGCAAAAAACGCACCTAACGCAAACGAAACATTGAATAATGCCGCCGCACCAAACGCAATGCCAATAGCGGCAGATACGATAGATAGCGTGAACAGTTCTCTTGAGCCTGTTTTGGCTATGTGCCATAAAATCCATGGCAATAAGCGTTTGCCTACCACTAGCATTAACACGATAAATCCAGACACTTGCAACAACGTAAAACCAATGGTTTGCCAGATTGGTGCAGTGCTATCGGCTGGCGTTGTGCCGCCCAAAAGACCAGCTAATGGCGGCATTAGTACTAAAACCAACACCATTACAAGGTCTTCTACAACCAACCAACCAACAGCAATTTTCCCATTCATGCTGTCAATAATGCCTCTGGATTCAAGCGCTTTTAATAAAACTACCGTGCTGGCGCAAGAAAGAGCCAAGCCAAATATTAGCCCTTCACCAAAAGACCAGCCCCACCAATTTGCCAGCACAATGCCTAATGCAGTGGCAATGGTCATTTGAACAATAGCGCCAGGCAAAGCGATGCGTTTGACTGACATTAAATCATTGATAGAAAAATGCAGGCCAACACCAAACATTAGCAACATGACGCCAATTTCGGCTAACTGCGAAGCAATATCAACATCTGCCACAAAGCCAGGTGTGGCTGGGCCAATTAAAATGCCCGCTAATAAATAGCCAACTAATGCGGGTAATTTACATTTTTCAGCAATAAACCCCAAAATTAATGCCAGTCCAAAACCGACAGCAATGGTGGAGATGAGTGTTATGTCGTGATCCATAATATCTAACTTTTATAAATAAATTGACTATTTGTGTGCAAGACAAAAAATTATCGACAGTTCAGTAACATAGCTCTAAGCCAAACTGTTCTAATCTTTTCAGAATAAGACTCATTATATTTAGTATCGTCACCTTAGTAATCTAGATACACTATCTTTTCGATAAATTTTCGACTAAACAAACATCTATCGGGGACTTCACCCGCTTCAATAAACATACAAATGACCACTTTGGGCCGTTATTTGCCCATCACAAAAATGCAACTCTAGTTGTCATTTGGTCTGAATTGATTAGATATAAAGCATTTAAATCCAATAAAAAAGCCAGCATAGCTGGCTTTTTTATTAACTAAAAATTACTAAAAGCAACTATACCTTTTGATAAACTTCACTGCCTTTTTTCACAAACTCAATAGCCTTTTCTTGCATGCCTTTTTGTAGTGCTTCTTGCTCTCCAATGCCTTGTTCGGCCGCGTAATCACGTACGTCTTGGCTAATTTTCATTGAGCAGAAATGCGGGCCGCACATTGAACAGAAATGCGCTTGTTTTGCGCCTTCTTGTGGCAATGTTTCGTCATGGAATTCCTTGGCTTTTTCAGGATCAAGACCTAAGTTAAACTGGTCATCCCAACGGAATTCGAAACGTGCTTTTGATAGCGCGTTGTCACGGATTTGCGCGCCAGGGTGGCCTTTGGCCAAGTCAGCTGCATGCGCTGCAATTTTGTAGGTAATGATACCAACACGCACGTCTTCTTTATCTGGCAAGCCAAGATGCTCTTTTGGCGTTACGTAGCAAAGCATCGCACAGCCGTACCAGCCAATCATCGCCGCGCCAATGCCAGAAGTAATGTGGTCATAACCTGGTGCGATGTCTGTTGTTAATGGGCCTAATGTGTAGAAAGGGGCTTCGCCGCAATGCTCAAGTTGTAGCTCCATGTTTTCTTTAATCAAATGCATTGGCACATGACCTGGGCCTTCAATCATGCATTGCACGTCATGTTTCCAAGCGATTTGCGTTAACTCGCCCAATGTTTTCAATTCAGCAAATTGCGCCTCATCGTTGGCATCGTAGATTGAGCCTGGGCGTAAACCATCACCCAAACTAAAGGCAACGTCGTACTGCTTCATGATTTCGCAGATGTCTTCAAAATGCTCATACAAGAATGATTCTTTATGATGCGCTAAACACCATTTCGCCATAATTGAACCGCCACGTGACACGATACCTGTCATGCGTTTTGCGGTCATGGGAATGTAAGCCAAGCGAACGCCAGCATGAATCGTAAAGTAATCTACGCCCTGCTCTGCTTGCTCAATTAGCGTGTCACGGAAAATTTCCCACGTTAAATCTTCGGCTTTGCCATTTACTTTTTCTAGCGCTTGGTAGATTGGCACAGTACCGATTGGCACTGGCGAGTTGCGTATAATCCATTCGCGCGTTTCGTGGATGTTTTTACCAGTCGATAAATCCATCACGGTATCGCCGCCCCAACGCGTACCCCACACCATTTTTTCTACTTCTTCCGAAATTGAAGAACCCAATGCTGAGTTACCAATGTTGGCGTTGATTTTCACCAAGAAATTACGGCCAATAATCATTGGCTCAATTTCAGGGTGGTTAATGTTTACTGGAATAATCGCGCGGCCCAAGGCTACTTCTGAGCGTACAAATTCAGGCGTGATTACCGCTGGAATACTAGCGCCAAAATCGTGGCCTTTGTGTTGTTTTTGAATCATCTCGCTCATGTTTTCGCGGCGTTGATTTTCGCGAATGGCGATGTATTCCATCTCTGGTGTGATAATGCCTTTGCGCGCGTAATGCATTTGGCTGACGTTTGCGCCTGCTTTTGCACGTAGCGGTTTGCGCGTTAGGTTAAAGCGCATGGCGGCTAATTCTGGGTCAGTTTTGCGTTGCTGACCAAATTCTGAACTTGGGCCGTCTAATTGCTCAACATCACCGCGTTCCATAATCCAAGTGGCGCGCATGGCTGGCAAGCCGTTACGAATATCCACTTCTACGGTTGGGTCTGTATAGACACCAGACGTGTCGTACACCATTACTGGTGGATTTTTTTCGGCGCCAAATTGTGAAGGCGTGTCGCTTAAGGTAATTTCGCGAAATGGCACTTGAATATCAGGGCGGCTGCCTTGAATATACACTTTGCGCGAATTAGCAAAAGGCTTTTTGGTGTCTGGGTCAATCTCAGCGGTTTCGCCTGAAAATTTGGCAAGATTTTTGTGTAGATTTTTATCGGTAGCGTTCATGGAGCGTTCCTATTTTATATGGCATAGGAAGCATGACGGAGCGCTTTCCTACGGCGGCATTACCCGCATCAGGTTCAAAGGGTGATTCTCACTGATTTTGCTTAAATTAAAAGCAGTAAATCAGACCCCTAGCAATGCATGGAATGTACTTGAAATTGCTTAAAAACGCAAGAAATGCCTTTGTGCAGAAGGCATAAAACTTGTTTATGCAGTAACAAATTTTAGTTTTTTTTGTTAAAAAATGTTATAAATATCGTTAATTACTCAAAACATAAATAAACAGGTTAATCATGGTACTTATTGCACTTTATTACGCGCTGGCCATTGGTGTGTTAACACTGCATTTTACTGGCCACTTAGAGCGTTGGAATATGGAGTGGTTGGTATTTGTGTTTGCTATTACGGTTTTTCCAGCAGTGCTATATTTATAAATATTTATAAGTTTAGACACGATTTTTTTTTAGCATACGGCGCAGCAAGCGCCGTTTGTTTTTTAAGCCCTAGATTCACCGCTTTTGGCAGTACGCCGTTAAGCCAAGCAAAAAATGACTGCGGTTGACCAATAAACACTTCCTGTTTTTCTTTTTCCAGCGCTTTCACAATGATTGTGGCGACTGTTTCAGCGCTGTCCATTGCGTTGCCGCTTTTTACCCACATGGCTACTGTGTTGGCATCGTTCATGGCGGTTTCTATGCCGCGCGGGGCGATATAGGTAACGCCAATGTGAGTGTTTACTAACTCGCGCCGCAAGGCTTGTGAAAAGCCATGCACGGCAAACTTACTGGCGCAGTAAGTGGCAAAATGTGGAAAGCCCAATGAGCCAAAAATAGAGCCCACAAACACAAAGTGACCCTTATTTTTGCTTTGAAAATCAGGCAACAATGCGCGCGTTAGCTGAATTAGCGCGGTAACATTGGTTTGAATCACTTCGGCAATGCGCGCGTCGGTTTGGTCTTGCAACTCAATAAAATCCAGCACGCCAGCGTTATTAATCAGCACATCAATTTCGCCTAAAAAAGCTTTTGCTTGATTAAAAACAGAGAGGGCAATATTCGGCTGGCTTAAATCAGCTTGAATGGTGTAAGCCTTAGCACCAAGCGCCTCAATACTGGCTTTAAGCGCAATGAGTTTAGTTTGATTGCGCCCAACCAAGGCCAATATTGCACCTTTTTGTGCCAGCATCAAGGCGATTTGTTCGCCAAGCCCGCCAGTGGCGCCGGTGAGTAAAATACGTTTATTACTGATATCCATTATGCGTCCTTGCGCATGGTGCGCGCTTCAATCTCTCTAAAAATATTGCCATACAATTCGTAAAAAACTTTGGCTGTATGAATAAGACAATCTTGATCTTTTTTATTGCTGATTTGATTCACAATACCTTCATAAAAATCGGTGTGGCCTACATCTAGCGCGCCATGCGATAACAAGTAAGTAAACGATTTTGGCGTTAAATCTAAACTCTTCATTAAGTTTTGACCAGCCGCCGTTGCAACCGCGGTGCTGGTGCCTTCTAACACCAATACCATGCCGAAAAAGCCGATTGGGTTAACACGATGAATCATGTCGTAAGCATACGCCACCATGATTTCGGTTGCTAGTGATGGCTTACCGTTTCTGACCGCTTCTGCATCCATGCCACAACCTGCAATATCATCAAGCACCCATTCTTGATGTCCCATTTCTTCTTCAATATATTCGCCGATTGAAACGCGTAGCCATTCATATTGCTCGCTTAAACGTCCGCCGCAGGCCATTAATAAAGGCACGGTGTGTTTAACGTGGTGGTAGGCTTCTGTTAAAAATGCCACATAAGTTTGTAAGGAAATCTTGCCGCTGGCGCCTTTTGTAATCAGTGGCAGACTTAAAAGCGTATTGCGTTCGTTTTCGGTTGCTTTCAGTAAATCATCATAAAAAGCCATGCTGTAAATCCTCTAAATAAAGTGCATTAATGGTGTTTTCATAGGCACGCCAAATAGCATCACGTTTGAGTCTATTGTTAGGCGTTAGCTGCTGGTTACTCACGCTAAATGGGGCCTCTGCCAGCACGAATTGTTTGATTTGCGCATAATCTGGCAAGGTTTGATTAACCTTAGCCACAGATTGTTGGAGCTGTTCAAAGCTGGCATGGGCTTCTGCAACAATCACGGCGGTATTCCAAGGTTTGGCTTCACCGAACAAGCAAGCCTGTGCAATGTTGGGCTGGCTGGTGAGTTCGCGCTCTACCCATTCTGGCGACACATTGCGCCCAAAAGAGG
>JAZKDM010000176.1:0-8829 GCA_040387535.1 Pseudomonadota bacterium
TTCAAGCACGGCACGTAAAATGGTTGGGTGTAGATTTAATGAATCAAAAGACAAAGTATGTCCCTTTCTAGTAAGTACAAAAAGGGCGCAAGCAATCACATTAATGCTGAGCTATATAAATAGCGATCAACAAAAAACGCGTAAAGCATAAAAAATATTAAGATGCTTTTTACCAGCGCACGGGCATAGCCGCTAACCAGTAAAAGATAGATTATTTGTAAATTAAATTTACCAATCTATATGATAGTCGCTTCAACATTTCACGAGCAACAATGGGTCAGGGCAATGGGTTAAAGCTGAGTTTTTATTACTTACTTAGCTTTAAGTTGTGCGCATTATAAGCATTTATATTACTTTGTCAAAGGTTTATTGCTCATATATAGTCAGATTGTCATCTTTTATGTGGTAAAATCGCGCCCTTTCAAACCTACGGCAGTTAATAATGAGCACTCCTCGCAATTTGCGCAACGTCGCAATTATCGCCCACGTTGACCATGGTAAAACAACCATGGTTGATAAACTTTTACAACAAGCTGGCACCTTTGCTTCTCACCACGCCGTAGTAGAGCGTGTGATGGACAGCAACGATCTTGAAAAAGAGCGCGGCATTACTATTTTGGCTAAAAATACGGCCTTAGTATATGAAGGTACACACATTAATATTGTGGATACACCAGGCCATGCTGACTTTGGTGGTGAAGTAGAGCGCGTATTAGGTATGGTGGATGGCGTGGTGTTGTTAGTGGACGCTGTTGAAGGCCCAATGCCGCAAACGCGTTTTGTAACCAAAAAAGCGTTAGCGCTTGGTTTAAAACCAATCGTGGTAATTAATAAAGTAGACCGCCCAGGTGCGCGTACCGATTGGGTAATCAATCATACCTTTGATTTGTTTGCTAATTTAGGTGCTACTGATGAGCAATTAGACTTCCCAGTGGTGTACGCGTCGGCGTTAAACGGCTTTGCCATGTTAGATATGAAAACACCATCTGACAATATGCGCGCGCTGTTTGAAACCATTATCAGCCATGTAGCACCACCAGCGGGTGACCCTGCTGCGCCATTACAAATGCAAATTTCAGCGCTTGATTACTCAACATACACTGGTCGTTTAGGTGTGGGTCGTGTGACAAACGGCAAAATCAAAACAGGTCAAGCTGTGACGATTATGAACGAAGACAAACAAATTGCGACAGGTAAAATTAACCAAGTGCTTGGTTTTAAAGGCCTAGACCGCGTGCCAGTTGAAGAAGCAGAAGCTGGTGACATTGTTATTATTTCTGGTTTAGATGATATTGGTATTGGCTTTACGATTTGTGATCGCGAAAACCCAAAAGGCTTGCCGCATTTAGGCGTTGATGAGCCAACCTTGACCATGGACTTTATGGTGAACACATCACCATTAGCGGGTACTGAAGGTAAATTTGTGACATCACGTCAAATTCGTGACCGCTTAACAAAAGAACTTTTAGTAAACGTAGCATTGCGCGTAGATGAAACAGCTGATGCGGATATTTTCCGCGTTTCTGGTCGTGGCGAGTTGCACTTGACGATTTTATTAGAAAATATGCGTCGTGAAGGCTTTGAAATGGCAGTAGGTAAGCCAAAAGTGGTGTTCCGCGAAATCAATGGCGAAAAATGTGAGCCATACGAAATCTTAACGGTGGACTTAGAAGATGATAACCAAGGTGCGGTGATGGAAGAACTTGGCCGCCGCCGTGGTGACATGATTAATATGGAATCGGACGGCAATGGCCGCACACGCTTAGAGTACAGAATTCCAGCACGTGGCTTGATTGGTTTCCAAGGTGAGTTTTTAACATTAACACGCGGCACAGGCTTAATGGCGCATATTTTTGATGAATACGCGCCAGTAAAAGCCGATATGCCAGGTCGTCGTAACGGTGTATTAATTTCATCAGAACACGGCGAAGCGGTTGCTTACGCGCTTTGGAAACTACAAGATCGCGGCAAAATGTTTGCGGTTCCAGGTGACAAACTGTATGAAGGTATGGTGATTGGTATTCACAGTCGCGATAACGATTTGATTGTGAACCCGATTAAAGGTAAACAATTAACCAACGTGCGTTCATCAGGTACTGATGAAGCGGTGCGCTTGATTACGCCAATTGCATTAACTTTAGAATCAGCCGTTGAGTTTATTGATGATGATGAGTTAGTGGAAATTACACCAAAAACTATTCGTATCCGTAAACGTTACTTGCTTGAGCATGAGCGTAAACGTTCGTTGAAAGATTAGTTTTAGAAATGTAAAAAAGCCAGCGTAAGCTGGCTTTTTTATTGAGTGCTACTTGCTAAAATCAGATAGTTATTGAACACCCTGGCTAGCCAAGTAATCCTCATAATTACCGGTGTAATCCACAATGCCATCGGCTTTAATTTCTAAAATACGCGTGGCGATTGAGCTTACAAATTCGCGGTCATGGCTTACAAAGAATAGCGTACCTTTATATTTATCAAGCGCGGTATTCAGCGCTTCAATCGATTCCATGTCCATGTGGTTGGTTGGCTCATCCATCAATAGCACATTTGTTTTGGCTAGCATCAATTTGCCATACAGCATGCGGCCTTTTTCGCCACCTGAAAGCACTTTAACGGATTTTTTAGTATCTTCACCACCAAATAGCAAGCGGCCAAGCATACTGCGCACTGTTTGGTCGTCGTCGTTGGCTCCTCTTTGCAGAGTCATCCATTCAAACAAATCTTCGCCTTGTTCAAACTCGTATTCGTGGTCTTGCGCAAAATATCCAATAGTGGCTTTGTCCGTCCATTTCACTTCGCCGTGTTTTGGTTGTAAATCGCGCGCTAAGCAGCGTAAAAACGTGGTTTTACCAATGCCGTTTTCACCAATAATCGCGACTTTTTCGCCTGCTTCAAATATCAACTCCACGTCATTGAATAAAATTTTATCAAAACCGTGACTGAGTTTTTTAAGCTCTACCGCGTTGCGATGTAGTTTTTCGCGCTCATCGTATTCAAAACGAATAAACGGATATTGGCGGCTTGAAGGTTTAAATACTTCAATTTTAATCTTATCGATTTGTTTGGCACGGCTAGTCGCTTGCTTGGCTTTTGACGCGTTGGCAGAGAAGCGGCGTACAAAGTCTTGTAAATCGGCTACTTGCTGTTTGGCTTTGGCATTGTCTTTGGCTTGCTGATTTCTGGCTGCAATGCTTGCTTCCATGTAGTCGTCATAGTTGCCTGTGTAAACAGTTAACTTGCCGTAATCCATATCGCAAGTGTGCGTACACACTTGGTTTAAAAAGTGGCGGTCATGCGAGATGATAATCATGGTGCAATCGCGGTTGTTTAGCACGTCTTCTAACCAGCGAATGGTATTAATATCCAAGTTGTTGGTCGGCTCATCCAGCAGCAATACATCTGGATTGGCAAACAATGCTTGCACCAGCAATACACGCAATTTCCAGCCTGGGGCTACGGCACTCATGGGGCCTGTGTGCTGCTCAATCGGAATGCCTACGCCTAACAGCAATTCACCAGCTCGCGCTTCAGCGGTGTAGCCGTCAAATTCGGCAAATACACCTTCCAGCTCGGCGGCACGCATATAGTCATCTTCCGTGGCTTCAAGGTTGGCATAAATCGCGTCACGCTCTTGCATCGCTGCCCACATTTCAGCATGACCTTGCATCACGACATCCAGCACACGTTGGTCTTCATAGGCAAATTGATCTTGACGCAAAAAAGCCATACGCTCGTGATTATCAAATGAAATGTTGCCAGCAGAAGGCTCTAGTTGGCCTGCTAAAATCTTCATGTAGGTGGATTTTCCACAGCCATTGGCGCCAATTAAGCCATAGCGATTATTATCGCCAAATTTGACTGAAACGTTTTCAAACAGTGGCTTGGCGCCAAATTGCATGGTGATATTGTTACTAATTAACACGGTAATACCTTAAAAATAATTAAAATTTTGTGATGCAAATTTATTGCGTAAACTTATTGTGCGAATTTGTTGTAAATGACGACTTCGCTGATATCCAATTGCCCGGCACGCGGCATCGCTGGTTTAATCGCCTTGCCCACTGTAATAAACATTGCTGGCGTATGGTCTGCTGGCAGATTCAGCAAATGACCAACGGCATCAAAATCAAAGCCATCCATTGGGCAGGTGTCGTAACCCATTTCTTTGGCGGCCAGCATAATGGTTTGCGCGGCAATGCCGCAGCTACGCATCGCTTCATCGCGTTGTGCGCGCTCATTGTTTTCGTAATAGTGGCCAATCGCTGGCACTAAATAATCTTGCACAGGCTGCGGTGCATTGGCCCAATAGCGGTTTGGCTGTTTAGCCCAAGCTTGCAAGTCAGCAGTCAACACAATTAATAGTGACGCTTCTTCTACTTGCGCTTGATTCCAGCTTACGGCGCGAATTTGCTGACGTAACACTGGGTCCGTCACCACTACAAAGCGCCAGTGCTGAATATTAAAGGCTGTAGGTGACAACATGGCAAGTGATAACAATGACTCAATTTCTGTTTGGGTCATTTTGTGGTTGGTGTCGTAATGTTTAATAGAACGACGGGTTTGTATCGCTTCAATAACGTTCAAAATACTTAATCCTAAAATTTAGTTGGCGTAATGTATTGCCGTAATCGTTAATATTTGATTGCCAGCAGGGCGCAACCAAGTCACTGTTTCATCTAATTTATGCCCAATCAGCGCGCGGCTAAGTGGCGATGTGTAGCTGATTTTATTGGCTTTAATATCAGCCTCATCTTCACCCACGATTTCATAAATATGGGTATTACCTGCTTCATCTTCAACTGTCACTATGGCGCCAAACACCACGCTTTTGCTGTTCACATCAGGCTGCGTTACTAATGCACTTTCTAGTCGCGCTGCCACATAGCGCAAATCACGGTTCACCATTGCCAGTTGCTGTATAGCGGCTTGCTCGTCTTTTTTTGCACTTAGAAGCTGTCTTATTTGTTCCAGTTCCGCCGCTTGCTTTTCTAATTGATGATAACCATTCAAAGTCACATAATTGGCATGCTGACTGACTGGGCGCTCTGGAATGTCCGTACCAGCGTGCTCTAAATCATCTTCTTTAACAAATCCGCGACTCATAAAATTTAAGCCAAGCTTAATGTGGCTAAGCTTGGCTTGTTGTGTTGATATGGCTTAAATTGGTGTGTCAATAAACTCAATTGCAACATCATTATAGGCAGCCAAATCAGTTAACTTTTGTTTAGTTTCTTTTGCGCCGACAACAATTACTTTTGAGCCGCTAATTTTTTCTTTATTGTTAGCAAGCGCTTTGGCTAATGTTGTACCCGTTAACGATTCATCTTCGCCAGCCACAATTACTGTACTGGTTTTAAGTGCAAGTGCGCTAGTGATAGCGACTACTTTGCCATTGTTAACACCTTTTTCAACCGCACAATTGGCTAAACGCGGCGCTACAAAACCATTGGGTGCGTCAATAAAAACCAGTGTATTTTTGTCGGCAGGGTATTTAGCATTTACTGCTTCAAAAATCTTTTGTGGATTTTGCTTGTAAGCGTGTTTATCGGTGACACAAGCACTTAAGCTTAAAGCAAGCAAACCTAACGCAATAACGGTTAATTTCATCGTTTATCCCTTTCACCCAATACGTGGCATCATAACATAACGAAAAACGTAAGCTATTGATAAAAATAAATAAATAGCTTATTCCCACTCAATGGTGGCAGGTGGTTTGCCAGAAATATCGTACACCACACGGTTAATACCGCGCACTTCATTAATAATTCGATTAGACACTTTACCCAGTAATGCATACGGCAATTCTGCCCAATGCGCTGTCATAAAATCGCTGGTAATCACAGCGCGTAAAGCGACAACATAATCATAAGTGCGACCATCACCCATCACGCCCACCGATTTCACAGGCAAAAATACCGCAAACGCTTGGCTGGTTAATGCATACCAAGATTTACCTGTTTTTTCATCAATCGTATTGCGTAATTCTTCAATAAAAATAGCATCGGCACGGCGCAATAAGTCAGCAAACTCGGTTTTTACTTCACCCAAAATACGCACACCCAAGCCAGGGCCAGGGAAAGGGTGGCGATACACCATATCATGCGGCAAACCAAGCGCCACGCCTAATTCGCGCACTTCGTCTTTAAATAAATCACGCAACGGCTCTAATAATTTCAAGCCCAACTTTTCTGGCAAGCCACCTACATTGTGATGGCTTTTAATGGTGACCGCTTTTTTAGACTTAGCGCCGCCTGATTCAATTACGTCTGGGTAAATGGTGCCTTGCGCTAGATAAGTTGCGCCCTTGTGGCCACCAGTGCCTGCTTTTAATTTAGCCGCTTCTGCTTTAAACACTTCAACAAATTCGCGACCAATAATTTTGCGTTTGGCTTCAGGTTCGCTTACACCATTTAAATGACCCATAAATTGTGCAGTGGCATCCACGCGAATCACATTCACATGCAAACGGCCTGCAAACATATCCATCACCATCTCGCCCTCATTCAGACGAAGTAGCCCGTGGTCAACAAATACGCAGGTAAGCTGGTCGCCAATAGCGCGGTGGATTAAGGCAGCTGCAACGCTTGAATCTACGCCACCAGATAGACCTAAAATGACTTCTTCATCACCCACTTGCGCTTTGATTTTTGCTACCGCTTCTTGAATGTAGTCGCCCATAATCCAATCAGGTTTGGCCTTGCAAATTTCTAACACAAAACGCTCAAGCATGGCTTGGCCGAGTTTGGTATGTGTCACTTCTGGGTGAAATTGCACACCATAAAATTTGCGCGCTTCATCCGCAAACGCAGCAATTGGCGTTGTGTCGTTACTAGCAATCACTTTAAAGTCAGGCGGTAATTCGGTTACTTTGTCGCCATGGCTCATCCACACATCAATTAAACCGTGGCCTTCAGCATTGGTTCTATCTTGAATATCTTTAAATAAAGCAGAATGACCGCGCGCGCGGATTTCAGCGTAGCCAAACTCACGCTTTGCACCAGCTTCTACTTTGCCACCAAGCTGTTGCGCCATGGTTTGCATGCCATAACAAATCCCCAACACAGGCACGCCGATTTCGAATACCGCTTGCGGTGCCGTATCTGTTTCATCTTCATATACGCTGGCATGACTGCCAGAAAGAATAATGCCATCAGCATTAAAATCGCGTACAAATTCATCTGATACATCGCAAGGATGAATTTCGCAATACACATGTGCCTCACGCACGCGGCGTGCGATTAATTGTGTAACTTGTGAGCCAAAATCGAGAATAAGGATTTTTGAGTGGGACATATTTATCGCTACTAAAAAGTTAAGGGCAAATGGTTTATCAGTTAAACCATTCGCCCTAATTTAAATAAATGGATTTACTGCTAGTCAATTCTATAGTTTGGCGCTTCTTTGGTAATCTGCACGTCATGCACATGGCTTTCACGCATACCAGCGCTGGTGATTTGCACAAATTCTGCTTTTTCACGCATTTGGGTAATATCCGCCGCACCTACATAACCCATAGAAGCACGTAAGCCACCCATTAACTGGTGAATCACCGCTAGTACACTGCCTTTGTAAGGCACGCGGCCTTCAATACCTTCTGGCACTAATTTATCTGCATTACCATTATTGTCTTGGAAATAGCGGTCACTAGAGCCTTTTTGCATCGCACCGATTGAACCCATGCCGCGGTATGATTTATATGAGCGACCTTGGAAAAGCTCTACTTCGCCAGGCGCCTCTTCAGTACCTGCAAACATGCCACCTAACATTACAGAATAAGCACCTGCTGCGATGGCTTTAGAAATATCACCTGAAAAGCGAATACCTCCATCGGCAATAAATGGCACGCCTGTGCCACGTAAAGCCAGTTCTACATTACTAATGGCTGAAATTTGTGGCACACCAACACCAGCCACAATGCGCGTTGTGCAAATTGAGCCCGGCCCAATACCTACTTTAACGCCATCAGCACCAGCATCTACAAGCGCTTTGGCTGCATCAGCCGTGGCAATATTGCCGCCAATCACTTCGATTTTTGGATAGTTTTTCTTCACCCAATTCACGCGGTCTAATACGCCTTGTGAATGACCGTGCGCTGTGTCTACCACAATCACGTCTACACCCGCGGCAGCTAGGGCGGCTACGCGCTCTTCTGTTTCAGCTCCCACGCCAACAGCAGCACCTACACGTAAACGGCCTTTACTATCTTTACAGGCAAACGGATGGTCATGCGATTTTTGAATATCTTTTACGGTAATTAAGCCTTTAAGCGTGTCTTGCTCATCAATCACCAGCACGCGTTCTAAGCGATGTTGATGCAATAGATGAATCACCTCTTCTTTACTTGCACCTTCGCGCACGGTAATTAAACGTGCGCGTGGTGTCATGATGTTGCTAATGGCTTGGTCTAAATTCGTTTCGAAACGTAAATCACGATTGGTGACAATACCAACGATTTTGCTACCATCTACCACTGGTAAGCCTGAAATTTTGTGTTTGTGCGTTAAAGCTAAAACATCGCGCACTGTCATGTGCGGCTGAATGGTCACAGGATCATTCACCACGCCAGATTCAAAGCGTTTTACGCGCGAAACATGCGCGGCTTGTTCAATTGCAGTCATGTTTTTATGAATAATGCCTAAGCCGCCTTCTTGCGCCAGAGCAATGGCAAGAGGCGCTTCAGTCACGGTATCCATCGCGGCAGAAACCAGCGGGATGTTGAGCTTGATATTGCGGGTAAGTTGCGTACTCAGATTAACTTCGCGTGGCATAACCACAGAGTGCGCGGGAACGAGTAAAACATCATCAAAAGTAAGAGCTTGTTGCAGCAAA
>JAZKDM010000177.1:0-2966 GCA_040387535.1 Pseudomonadota bacterium
TTGGCAACAACACCTTAGATGGTGGTGCTGGTAATGACATCTTAAATGGCGATGCAGGAGATGACACACTTACAGGTGGGCTGGGTGCAGATACTTTTACTTGGAAGCTTGCAGACAAAGGGGCGAATGGCTTACCTAGTATGGATAAAATCACGGATTTTAATTCAAGCCAAGATAAACTAGATTTAAGAGACTTACTGAGTGGGGAAAACAGTGGCAATTTATTAAATTTCTTAGATGTCACTACCAGCGTTACAGGAGGTGTAACTAATACAGAAATTAGAATTAGTAATACTGGTGGTTTTACTGGTGGTAATTATTCTGCTGGCGCTGAAAATCAACACATCACATTAACTGGTGTTAATTTGTTGGCTGGCACAAACGAAACTGATTTATTGGCTAATTTAATTGCGCAAAACAAACTTATGATTGATGTTTAATATTTTCAACAGTTAGCACTAAAAAGCCAATTCAACTGAATTGGCTTTTTTATTAAACAAACTCTTTTAACAGCGTTTTCACAAATTCTGCGCGATGTGCCACATTACCCAATTGCACCGTTACGCGCAATTTATCTGGGCCATTCATGCGGCAACGGCGGTCGCGCTGCAATAAATCAATCAATTTAACTGGGTCAACTTCCGTTGTCTGCGCAAAATGTAATTGTATAGCGCTATCAGAAGCGTCAATTTTATTAATGCCAAGCGGTTTTGCGGCGATGCGCAAGCGGTGGCAAGCTATCAGCGCCTCACCCTGCTCTGGCAGCAAGCCAAAACGGTCTATCAGCTCTTCTTGCAGACTATCTAAATCGTCATCATTATTGGCATTAGCAAGGCGCTTATAAATCACCAAACGCTCATGCACATCGGGGCAATAGGCGTTGGTCAACAAGGCTGGTACGTGCAGATTGATTTCCGTCGTTACGCCCAGTGGTGCGTTTAAATCAGGTTCTTTGCCCGCTTTAAGTTGCTTAACAGCGTGATTGAGCATATCGGAATACAGGCTAAAACCGATTTCCTGCATCTCGCCACTTTGTGAGTCTCCCAGCAATTCACCCGCGCCGCGAATCTCTAAATCGTGCATAGCTAAATGAAAGCCTGCGCCCAAGTCTTCTAGTAGCTGAATCGCATCTAAGCGTTTTTGCGCTTGTGGCGTAATCTTGCGGTGCTCATCAGTCAGCAAATAAGCGTAGGCTTGATGATGCGAACGCCCTACGCGACCACGCAACTGATGCAACTGTGCCAGACCGAACATATCGGCATGATTCATAATAATGGTGTTGGCCGTGGGTACGTCAATGCCAGTTTCAATAATGGTGGTACACAGCAGAATATTGCTGCGCTGCTGGTAAAAATCGCGCATCACATATTCCAGTTCGCGCTCACGCAATTGGCCGTGGGCAATCGCAATACGCGCTTCTGGCAGTATCTTTTCCAGCTTTTCTTTTTGCACAAAAATGGTATCCACTTCGTTATGCAAAAAGTACACCTGACCGCCGCGTTTAAATTCGCGCATCACCGCTTCACGAATAATGCCGTCTGAGTAATACGTATGGAATGTTTTAATGCTTAAGCGCTTTTGCGGCGGCGTAGCGATGACGCTAAATTCGCGCAAGCCTTCCATCGCCATACTCAAGGTACGCGGAATCGGCGTTGCGGTCAGCGTTAAAATATCCACTTCTGCGCGCAAGGCTTTCAATTGTTCTTTTTGACGCACGCCAAAACGGTGCTCTTCATCCAGAATCGCTAGGCCTAAGTTTTTAAAGACCACATCTTTTTGAATCAAACGATGCGTGCCGATAATGATATCTACCTTGCCCTCAGCCAAGTCTGCTAAAGATTGCTTTTGCTCTTTGGCACTTCTGAAACGCGAAATTTCGGCAATTTTAATCGGCCATTCGGCAAAACGGTCACAGAAGTTTTGATAATGCTGTTCTGCCAATAAAGTAGTTGGTACTAGCACAGCCACCTGTCTGCCGCCCATCACCGCTACAAAGGCTGCACGCAATGCCACTTCTGTTTTGCCAAAGCCCACATCGCCACACACCAGCCTATCCATTGGGCGGCCAGATTGCATGTCTTTGATGACGTTTTCAATCGCTTCCAATTGGTCTGGCGTTTCTTCAAACGGAAAGCCCTCACAAAACGCCTCATAATCTTTTAAGCTAAGCGTAAAGGCATGGCCGCGCCGTGCTGCTCTTTGAGCATACAAGTTCAGCAACTCTGCAGCCGTATCACGAATCTGTTTAAGCGCTTTTTTCTTAGCCTTTTCCCACTGACCAGAGCCTAGACGATGCAGTGGCGCACTTTCTGGCGGCCCGCCCGAATAACGCGATATCAGGAATAGTTGCGAAACAGGCACATATAATTTGTCATCGCCAAAATATTCCAGCAGCAAAAATTCGGTTTCACCTTCGCCAAAATCCAAATTCATTAGGCCTTTGTAACGCCCTACGCCATGCTGCTCATGTACCACAGGGTCATCCATACGCAGCTCGGATAAATCTTTGAGCATGCCTTCTGTGTTGCGCGCTTTTTCTTTCTCGCGTCTACGTTGCTGGCGCACTGTGCCTGAATACAATTCAGATTCGGTGATAACGGTGGTGTCATCATAAAAGCCGTTATGCAAGGGTGAAACGCCTAACATTAAGGGTGCAGCGCCGGCTTGAAACTCTGCCCATGTTTCGCAAGTAGGCATGTCAATGCCATGCTCAGTAAACAATTGCGACATGGTTTCGCGGCGGCCTAGACTTTCGGCGGTGATTAAAATACGCTTTTTATTGCCCGATATAAATGCCTGCAATTTATGCAAAGGCTGCTCTGCGCGGCGCTCAATATCTAGTGCAGGCAGCGCATTTTTAGCTTCATGACTAAGCGTTAAAACTGCATAGCTTTGCGTTTGTGCAAAAAACTCATCGGTTTTAATCAGCAATACTTCTGGTTTCAAAATCGGCCGCTCTGCGTCAT